>JAILNO010000173.1 GCA_024691465.1 Pseudobutyrivibrio sp.
AAGGCAGTGGAGAAAGATGACGAAGTAATGCTCATCAACACAGCCGGAACAATTATTAGAATAAATGTTGCTGATACTACATTGCTGAGTAGAATAACATCTGGCGTAAAATTAATAGACTTGAAAGAAAATACAAAGCTAATTAGTATTGCAAAAGTCCGAAAAAGTGATACAATACTTTCCGAAGAGGTTGAAGAATTAAATGAAGGTTCAACAACCGAATCATAGAAGTGTGTAATAGCAATGGAGCTGTTATTTAGATAGCAGCTCCATTTTTGTCGATTTACAACTTTAGTTATTTAAAGCAACGATATGATAAAGTATTAACATGGTATAGTAATGAAGATAATTAAGACACAACATGTTGTAGAGACAGTTAAAGAGATGTGCATTCTAGCAAATCATTATCTTTCTGAAGATATGAATTCTAGACTTAAAAATGCTGTTAATACTGAAGAATCTGCCCTTGGTAAGAAAATTTTAAATCAGCTTCAAGATAATCTAGAAATTGCTGATAAGGAACAGATTCCTATTTGCCAAGATACAGGTATGGCCGTATTTTTTATTGAAATCGGTCAGGATGTTCATATTGAGGATGGACTTCTTACAGATGCAATTAATGAAGGAGTTCGTCAGGGATATACTGAAGGATATCTCAGAAAATCAGTTGTAGGTGATCCTATTGTTAGAGTTAATACTAAGGATAATACACCTGCAGTTATTCATTACAATCTAGTAGCAGGGGATGAACTTAGAATCACACTGGCACCTAAGGGATTTGGTTCTGAGAACATGAGTCGTATCTTTATGCTCAAGCCTGCAGACGGAATAGAGGGAGTCAAGGATTCAATTCTTACGGCGGTCAGGGACGCAGGTCCTAATGCATGTCCTCCTATGGTAGTAGGTGTTGGTATAGGAGGTACATTTGAGAAGTCAGCCATCATGGCTAAGGAAGCCCTCACTAGAGAATTTGACAATAGACCAACCATCCCATGGGTAAGAGACTTAGAGGATGAGATGTTAGATAAGATTAATGGTCTAGGTATTGGTCCAGGAGGATTAGGCGGTACCACTACTGCCCTAGCGGTCAATATTAATACTTATGCTACACATATTGCTGGACTACCAGTTGCAGTTAATATTTGTTGTCACGTGAATAGACATATTACGAGGGTATTATAATGGACCATAAGATTAACACACCGATTACTTCTGAAGTAGCTACTACACTACATTCAGGAGATTATTGTTATATTACTGGCACAATTTATGTTGCCAGAGATGCAGCACATAAGAGGATGAATGAAGCACTTGATAGAGGTGAGGAACTTCCAATCCCTATTGAGGATGCAACCATTTATTACATGGGACCTTCTCCTGCTAGAGAAGGCAGACCTATTGGTTCGGCTGGTCCTACTACAGCTAGTCGAATGGATAAGTACGCACCACGTTTACTTGACTTAGGACTTAAGGCAATGATAGGTAAGGGCAAGCGTACGAAGGAAGTTATAGATGCAGTTGTTAGAAATAAGGGCGTATATTTTGCAGCCGTTGGTGGCGCAGGTGCTCTCCTATCAAAGTGCATTAAGACATCTGAGGTCATCTGCTACGATGATTTAGGAGCAGAAGCTATTAGGAAGCTTTATGTAGAAGATTTTCCTGCAATTGTTGTCGTGGATTGTGAAGGAAACAATCTATACGAAACAGCAATTGAGGAATTTAAGAAGATTGATTAATAAAACTTTAATAAGGGTTTTTTTAATAGATTAAAGAAAGATAGAAAAGGAGTTAATGTTTTGGCTAAGTATGTTACAAAACGAATTTTACTGGCGATAGTTTCAATCTGGATTATTACTATGATTACTTTCTTTGCTATGAACGCTATCCCAGGTGGCCCATTCAACAAAGAGAAGGCCACATCTGCTGCTGTAATAGCCACACTTGAAGCAAGATATAATCTTGATAAACCAGTTGGTCAGCAGTATATCATCTACATGAACAATTTGCTTCATGGTGATTGGGGAGTTTCACTTACAACAGGAAGAGATATTTGGACTGATCTTTGGAGTAGATTCCAGATTTCAGCGAAGCTTGGAGGTATGGCATCAGCCGTTGCAATCGCATTTGGATTGGTGCTCGGTTCAATAGCAGCCCTTACTAGAAATAAATTACCAGATAGGTTGATAATCTTCTTTACCACCCTAGGAACCGCCATGCCATCATTCGTATTAGCTACTCTTTTACTTTTAGTATTTTGTTTAAAGCTTTCGCTTATACCAGTATGGTCATCTAGCAATCCTAATTATATTTTACCTGTAATTGCCCTTGCGGTTTATCCTATGGCTTACATTACTCGTCTTACTAAGACATCAATGCTTGATGCTCTTAATCAGGATTATGTTAGAACAGCCAGAGCAAAGGGTGTATCAAGACTTAAGGTTATCTTCGTACATGCCCTTAGAAATGCTCTTATACCTGTAATCACATATGTAGGTCCAATGATTGCTTATATCCTTACAGGTTCAATGGTAGTAGAGAATATCTTTACAATTGGCGGTTTAGGTTCTACATTTGTAACTTCAATCACAAATAGAGATTACACAACAATCATGGCAGTTACTATTTTCCTTGCCATCCTTATGGTTGTTGCCAATCTACTTACAGATATTGTTTATAAATTTGTTGATCCAAGAATTAAGCTTGATTAGGAGGAAGTACATTGGAAAATACAGAAATGAAGAAGAGCTTCCTCTCTGCTCAGGTTGATCTTTCTAAGTTCAATGCAAGCAATTTCGAGAAAGCTACTGATGAGGAAAAGCGTCAGCAGGACGTAATGGGTGAATCAACCACATTCTTTAAGGATGGTATGAGACGCCTTAAAAAGAACCCACTTGCAATGGGAAGTATTATTGTTTTAATTCTTATTCTTGCAATTATTTTTATTGCACCACACTTCGTTCCATACAGTTATGATCAGATTATTTCTGTTGGTGGAGTTAGAGATAAAGGAAGTGCTAACTTAGGTTTCATGGAGTATTCCCAGAAGGAGCTTCAGTATATGGAAGAGACAGGTGAGCATCTTTTCCCACATCTATTCGGTACAGACGGCCTTGGTCGTGATTACTTTATCCGTGTTATCTACGGTACTAGAGTTTCACTAGCTGTCGGTGTTGTTGCAGCTATCATGGTTGTAATTATTGGTATTATTTATGGTTCTATCGCCGGATATTTCGGCGGCAAAGTCGACCTTATCATGATGAGAATTGTAGATATTATATACTCTCTTCCTGATATGCTTATCATTATTTTGTTATCAGTTGTTCTTAAGGAAAACCTTGGTAATGCTTTAGCGGGAACAGTCTTATCTAAGCTTGGATCGAATATGATATCTATGTTTATTGTATTTGGACTTCTCTATTGGGTAAGCATGGCTCGTCTAATCAGAGGTCAGATTCTTACAATCAAGAACAATGAATATGTACTAGCTGCTAAGTGCATCGGTACATCTAATAGAAAGATATTAACTAGTCATATTTTACCTAACTGCTTGTCAGTAATTATTATCACTACTGCCCTTCAGATTCCTAGTGCTATCTTTACAGAGAGTTACTTAAGTTTCTTAGGACTTGGTGTTTCTGTTCCTTTGTCATCACTTGGTTCACTTGCCAATGATGCAAGAGCAGCTATGCAGTCATATCCACACAGATTGGTTATCCCTGCAGTAATAATTTGTCTCATTGTTTTAGCACTCAACCTCCTTGGTGATGGTTTAAGAGATGCCTTTGATACAAAGCTTGATTAGTAGGAGGAAGACATGGCAGATTCAAAATATGTTTTAGAAGTAAACGACCTCCACACAAGCTTTTTTACAGATGCAGGTGAGGTTAAGGCCGTTAATGGTATTAATTTTAAGCTTGAGCCAGGTAAGACTCTTGGAATAGTTGGAGAGTCAGGTTCAGGTAAATCAGTTACAGCATATTCAATTATGCAGATATTAGCTCAGACCGGTAGAATTACCGGAGGTGAGGTATTATATAAGGGTGAGGACATCACTAAGTACTCTGAAAAAGAGATGCAGAAATTCAGAGGAAGTAAGTGCTCTATTATCTTCCAGGATCCAATGACCAGTCTTAACCCAGTATTTACAGTTGGTTATCAGTTAATGGAAGCAATCATGCTTCACACTAACAAGACCAAGGCACAGGCCAAGGAAAGAGCAATTGAGTTACTTTCACTTGTAGGTGTCAATGATCCAGAAAAGAGACTTTCTCAGTATCCACATGAACATTCAGGTGGTATGAGACAGAGAGATATGATTGCTATGGCACTTGCTTGTGAGCCAGATATTCTGATTGCTGACGAGCCAACCACAGCACTTGATGTAACAATCCAGGCTCAGATTCTTGAGCTTATGCAGGAGCTTCAGAAGAAGCTTGGTATGGCAATTATTATGGTTACACATGATTTAGGTGTTATTGCCAGCATGTGTGATGAGATTCTTGTTATGTACGGTGGTCGTGTATGTGAGCGTGGTACTGCAGATGATATTTTCTATGCACCAGCCCATGAATACACTAAGGGATTACTTCGTTCTATCCCACGTACTGACAATATGAATCAGAAGTTAGTACCTATCGGAGGTACACCAATTAACCTCCTTAACATGCCAGAAGGCTGTGCTTTCTGTCCTAGATGCGATCAAGCTATGAAGATTTGTCTTAAGGAAGTTCCTGATGAGCTTCGAATCAGTGATACACATCTAGCTAGCTGCTGGATGAATGTTAAGAATGCATTTGAAAATGGTAAGGAGGCATAACATGAGTGATAATAAGTACCTCCTTGAGGTAGAACATTTAAAGCAATACTTTCCAGTAAAGGAAGGTTTTAAGAAAGTACCACTTAAGGCTGTAGATGATATTTCATTTGCAATCAAGCCAGGTGAGACTCTTGGTCTCGTTGGTGAATCTGGTTGTGGTAAGACTACAGTTGGTCGTACACTTTTACGTCTATATCAGCCAACTGCAGGACGTATTGTATTTGATGGAGAGGTTCTCTTCGACAGTGAGCAGAAGATTGATGTGAATATGCATCCTTATCGTAAGCAGATGCAGATGGTATTCCAGGATCCATACTCTTCACTCGATCCTAGAATGACTGTTGAGGACATTATCGGTGAGCCTCTTGATGTACATAAGCTCTACTCTTCTAAGGGTGAGCGCCGTGACAAGATTTTGTCACTTATGGAGACAGTAGGACTTAATGCAGAACATGCTATGCGTTATGCTCATGAGTTCTCAGGCGGACAGCGTCAGAGAATCGGTATCGCTAGAGCCCTTGCTGTAGACCCTAAGTTTATCGTATGTGATGAGCCAGTATCAGCCCTTGATGTATCGATTCAGGCTCAGGTGGTCAATATGTTTGAAGAGCTTCAGGAGAAGCTTGGAGTTGCGTATCTTTTTATTGCCCACGATTTATTAGTAGTTCGTCACATCTCAGATAGAATTGCTGTAATGTACTTAGGACACATGATGGAAATCGCTGATGCTGATGAACTGAGTGATAGTCCTATACATCCATATACACTTAGCTTACTTTCAGCTGTACCTATTCCAGACCCAGAGACAGCTAGGAAGAGCCAGCGTATTATTTTGGAGGGTGATGTTCCAAGTCCACTTAAGATGCCTAGTGGATGTCCATTCAGAACCAGATGTCGTTATGCAACTGAGCAGTGTGCATGTGAGATGCCACCACTTACAGACAGAGGCAATGGACATTTTGTAGCATGTTGGAACAAATAATTAAGGTTTTAAGCTTTAGGGGCTTAGAATAGATAAATTAATAAAGGAGAAAGAAAATGAAGAAGAAAATTATCGCAGCACTTCTTGTTGCCTCAATGGCAACAGGTCTCATGGCTTGTGGTAACGCTGCTTCTGACTCAGCTTCTACTGGATCAGGCGACGGCGCAGCTGCAACAACTGAGGCTTCAACAGTCAACACTGACACAACAACACTTAAGATCAACCTTGCGTCAGAGCCAGGATACCTTGATCCAGCTCTTAACTCATCAGTTGATGGTGCATGTCTTGCAGTTAACTCTTTCGTAGGTCTTTACACATACGATGAGAACAACAACATCGTACCAGCACTTGCTGATGGCGAGCCAGAGGTTTCAGAGGACGGATGTACTTACACAATTAAGATGATCGAGTCTAAGTGGTCTAATGGGGAAGAACTTACAGCTAACGATTTCGTATACAGCTGGAATCGTGCAGTAGCTGAGGAGACAGCAGCAGATTATGCATACATGCTTGCTCCTATCGCAACTAATGATGATGGTACACTTAAGGTAACAGCAGTTGATGATTATACACTTGAAATCGTTCTTAACGCTCCATGTGCATATTTCCTTGACTTACTTGCATTCCCAACATACCTTCCTGTATATCAGCCAGAGGTAGATGCAGCTAATCCAGATGGTACAACACCAGGTGCTTGGGCACAGGAAGCTGGATTCACATCAAACGGTGCATTCACTCTTACATCATGGACACATAATGAGTCTATGGTATATGAGAAGAACCCTAACTTCTACAGAGCAGATGATGTTACTTTAGAGAAGCTTGAGTTCATGCTTTCAGCTGATGATACAGCTATTTATGCAGCTTACAATTCAGGTGACCTTGATTTCGCTGATACAGTTCCTACAGATGAGATCGGTTCACTTCTTGA
>JAILNO010000198.1 GCA_024691465.1 Pseudobutyrivibrio sp.
AAATAGTGGCTCTAAGGATGCTTTCAACACTGTGCTTAAGATTTTCTATGATACTATCGATAAGAAATCAAGCGATATAAAGGCATATTACGAAGCCGCGGATTGGAAGAATTTTACCATACTGGTGCATGGACTTAAGAGCGCAGCCAGACTAATAGGTGCTGTGGAATTAGGCAATGATGCAGAGCGTATGGAAGCGGCGGGCAAAGCCGAGGATACAGGATACATAGAAGGTAATTATGCTAGACTCATGGAGTCCTATCTGGCTTATAAGGACTACTTATCCAGTGAGTTACAAAAGGAAGAAGAAAAGGATAAACCACTTGCAGATATGGAGCTAATGTCAGCTATGTATGATACCCTTCGGATAGGTGCAGAGGAAATGAATTGCTCCATGATAGAGGATGCTTTTGCTGAACTGGAAGATTATGAAATTCCAGATACTGAGAGGGATAAGTACATGACTTTAAAAGAAAGATTTGAGGCCTTTGACTATGATGGAATGTCAGCCTTACTTAACGGGAGGTAGATGCTATGGCAGGAAAGCGAATAGTGGTAGTTGCTTATCACTTCAGCGTCGTAATGAAGAGTATAGAGAATAAGCTTCTCAAGATGGGATTCTTGGTGGATACTGTCGAGAAGCCTCATGAGACACCTCTGTATTTTGAGGATGTGGCCCTTTATATACTGCATCTATCAGCGGACGTGCTAACAGATACTCTGAAGCTGCAGCGACTGATTGATACCTGTCAGCAGGTCAGTGAGGCAGGCAAGAATATAATAGCCGTAGGAGAGAAGAAGTTTCAGGAGGAGACTCTTGCAGCAGTACCTATACTCCGCAACTATACCTGGATTAATCGTCCTATTGATATGGATACCTTCCCTGCAATAGTGGAGGAAGCGGTCAATAAGGGCAGTATTATCAAGGGACGCAGGCACATACTGATAGTGGATGATGACCCATCCTACTCTAAGATGGTTCGTGAGTGGATCAAGACTGATTATGATGTGGATGTGGTGGCGGCAGGAATGCAGGCCATAACCTTCCTTATGAAGAATCAAGTCGATATCATACTTCTAGATTACGAAATGCCTATTGTGGATGGACCTCAGGTACTACAGATGCTTAGATCGGAGCCAGCTACTGAGAATATCCCGGTAATATTCCTCACTGGAGTCAGCACCAGGGAGGAGGTGTCGAGAGTCATGTCACTTAAGCCAGCAGGATATGTACTTAAGACTACCACCAGGGAGGATCTTTTGAAGTACTTATCCAATATTTCCTAAAGAAAGAGCTAAGGCCTATTTAACAGGTCTTAGCTCTAATTTATTGTCTCCATATGTAATATGGTGTTTATTAAGAAAATCTACGAATCCCTCGGCAGCCTCAGGCTGAATTACATCCACTGGATTGTGGGCGTCACAACCGATTATGAAGGAAGCACCCATGGATGATGCCAGTGAAAAGAAACGATCGCAAGGATAATTCCTGCCAGTCCTGAAGCCTAGCATATTAACCTCCAGTGGAATGTTCATATCTATAGCAGTCTGGATTACAGGGCGCATATGCATCTGGAATATATCATCGGGGCCTGAGTAATTAATCAGATCAGGGTGGGCCAAGTATGAGAATAGTCCAGTCTGCATGCCCTCCACAGTAAGCTTGGCATAATCGATTAGATCCTGCTCCTCATCGGTGAGGTGCCCTGCATAGAAGCCCTCTATCTCATCAGGAATAAAGTGCTGTCCCTGAATAATATAATCTAGTGGGAACTGAGTAATAGTCTTAATAAGCTTATCAAAATACTTAGGAAAATATTCAGTCTCATATCCAATTAAAATCTGAATTTGATTCTTATACTCGTCTCTAAGCTTAACAAGAGTGTCAGTATAGTTCTCTATCTCCTCCATACCCATCCTAATGTGAGACTTGAAGTCAGCTGGATAAGGTTGAGGTACATGGTCAGAGAAACCTAGAATCTTAAATCCATTTTTAATTGCACTTTCAATATATTCTCTCTCTGTACCCGATGCGTGATTGCAGCGTACAGTGTGTGTATGATAATTAGCTATCATGATATTACCTCCGACAGTACTACATAATAGCACATTCCAACAAGAATCTGTAGGTTTATGGCAAGAGATTGGTACTTTAGTAATTGAGTAGACTAAAGAATAATTTGTTAATAGACGGATGAGGGGTGAATATCACAGAATTGCTCGAATATTTAATTTACGATTTAATTAACGGTAAAAATACTGTATAATATACGTAATTTTGCTACGCAAAACTGATACGAAATAAGGGAGGAATAATTAATGGATTCAAAACGTATCAAGTGGTCCACACTAGCATTTATGGCATTCTCCACAGTATGGGGCTTTGGTAATGTCTTAAATGGATTTATCTACTTCAATGGTATTCAGGTAATCTTCAGCTGGATACTTATGTTTGCGCTTTACTTCGTACCATATGCACTTATGGTAGGTGAGCTTGGTTCTGCATTTAAGACTTCAGGCGGTGGAGTAAGCTCATGGATTCTTAGCACTACTGGACCTAAGGTTGCATATTATGCAGGATGGACATACTTCGCATGTCACATCACATACATTGCATCTAAGTCATCAGGTGGTCTTAAGGCGCTTAGCTGGGCAGTCTTCAGAAATGGTGAGACTTATGATAGTTTCCCAACACTTGCTGTACAGCTGGTATCTTTCGCTATTCTTATCGTGTTCTGCTATATAGCTTCCCGCGGTCTCAACCCACTTAAGAAGCTTGCAACACTTGCTGGTACATCTATGTTTGTAATGTCTATTCTCTACATCCTTATGATGTTCGCAGCACCTGCCATCAATCCTGATGGTGGATTCGTAACTATGGAATTTACTAAGCAGAGTTTAATTCCTAACTTTAACCTTAAGTACTTCACATCACTTTCTATTCTTGTATTTGCAGTAGGTGGATGTGAGAAGATTTCTCCATATGTTAACAAGGTAGAGAACCCTAGCAAGGGCTTCCCTAAGGCTATGATTTCACTTGCCATTATGGTTATGGTATGTGCAATCCTTGGAACTATCGCTATGGGTATGATGTTCGACCCTTCAGTTATTAACTCATCTGAAGATGCATTTAACTCATACAATTCAAACGGTGCTTACTGGGCATTCCAGAAGCTTGGCAATTACTATCATGTAGGTAATGCAATCATGATTATCTACGCTATCTGCAACGCAGTTGGTCAGTTGTCTACACTTGTAATTAGTATTGATGCACCACTTCGTATGCTTCTTGACAATGAGGATGCTCGCGAGTTCATCCCTTCTAAACTTCTCAAGAAAAATGACGCAGGTGCCTACATTAACGGTATCAAGATGGTAGCTATCCTTTCAGGTGCAATCATTCTTATCCAGTCATTCGTACCAGGTGCTGCAGCAGTTCTTAAGCAGCTTACTAAGCTTAATTCTGTATGTATGCCACTTCGTTACTTATGGGTATTCTTTGCATATATTATGCTTAGAAAGGCTAATGACAGATTCAACCCTGAGTACAAGTTCGTCAAGAATCAGGTTATTGCTATCTTCTTCGGTTGCTGGTGTTTTGTTGTAACTGCAGCTAGCTGTATTCTTGGAATGTATGACAAGGATCCATTTACATTTGCACTTAATGTAATCACTCCTATTGTACTTACAGCTCTTGGTGTAATCTTACCTATGATTGCCAAGAGAGAGCATAATTAGTAATTTTTGACTTGTTAAATAATGGCTACTGAGAATGTTTCTCAGTAGCCTATTTGTTTAGAAATAAATACTTTTAAAAACATAAATTCGTGTTAAGATAATAAAGCAAATTAAATTTTGTGCAATTGAATTAGTCATTCCTAACTGCCACTGGCATGGCAATAGGATTTGTGTTTTATAGAATAGGAGTATAGGTATGTTAGAGATCAAGAACCTTACCTACAGGGTTGATGATGAGAATGATGCCACTAAGGAAATCATTGATAATCTCAATCTTACTGTAGAAGATGGTAAATTCATCGTTATCACTGGCCCTAACGGTGGTGGTAAATCTACATTGGCCAAGCTCATCATGGGAGTCAATGAGCTTACATCTGGTCAGATTATTTTTGACGGAGAGGATATCTCCAGCTTGAATATCACAGAGCGAGCTAAGAAAGGTATTAGCTTCGCATTTCAGGCCCCAGTACATTTCAAGGGTATCCGTGTAATCGACTTGCTTAGACTTGCAGCAGGAGAGCATATTTCTATAGCTGCAGCTTGTGAGTATCTTTCTAAGGTAGGCCTATGTGCTAAGGATTATGTGGAACGCGAGGTCAACGGTTCACTTTCAGGTGGTGAGCTTAAGCGTATTGAGATTGCCACGGTGCTTGCACGTGGTACCAAGCTTTCAATTTTCGATGAGCCAGAGGCTGGTATCGATCTATGGAGCTTCCAGAACCTTATCAAGGTATTTGAGAATATGCGCAAGACTATCAATGGTACAATCATCGTTATTTCTCACCAGGAGCGTATCCTTAACATTGCTGACGAGATAGTAGTTATCGAGAATGGCAAGGTTAAGAAGCAGGGACCTAAGGACGAGATCCTTCCAGAGCTTCTTGGTACATCCGCAGCAGCTAATATCGCCTGCGAGAAGTTAGGAGGTGAGGACTAATGACACTTGATGCAATTCAGAAGAACATTTTACATGAGGTAGCAGATTTAGATGGGCTTCCACAGGGAGCATACAATATTCGAGCTAACGGCGAGAGCGCAGCTAGAAGTACCAGTGCTAATATCGATATCGTTACTAAGGATGATAAGCCAGGTATCGACATCATCATCAAGCCAGGTACTAAGAACGAGAGTGTTCATATCCCAGTAGTCCTTACACAGAGCGGACTTAAGGATATGGTTTACAACGACTTCTATATAGGAGAGGATGCAGATGTAACTATAGTTGCAGGTTGCGGTATCTCCAATTGTGGCGACCAGGATTCACAGCATGATGGTATCCATACTTTCCACGTAGGCAAGAATGCTAAGGTTAAGTATGTAGAGAAGCATTATGGTGAGGGTGATGGTAAGGGCTCACGTATACTCAACCCAGTCACTACTGTATATCAGGAAGAGGGCAGTTATGTTGAGATGGAGATGGTACAGATTAAGGGTGTAGATTCTACACTCCGTACTAACTTCGCTGAGCTTAAGGAAGGTGCTACACTTCTTATTCATGAGGCTCTTATGACTCATGGTACACAGAAGGCCACTTCAGATTACAAGGTAGAGCTCAATGGAGAGGGTGCTAGCGCTGATGTAGTTTCCAGATCAGTTGCTAAGGACGATTCTGAGCAGATATTCGAGGTATCTATCGAGGGTAACACAGCATGTAATGGTCATGCTGCATGTGATGCAATCATCATGGGCAATGCTCACGTAGTTGCTATTCCTAAGCTAGATGCTAAGGATGTGGATGCAGCGCTTATCCATGAGGCAGCCATTGGTAAGATTGCTGGTGATCAGCTTATTAAGCTTATGTCACTTGGTCTTACAGAGGAGGAAGCTGA
>JAILNO010000207.1 GCA_024691465.1 Pseudobutyrivibrio sp.
GACAGATGAGACTGGTTTAGTAGTTGCAACTGCTCCAGCTCCAGCGGCAGCAGCTCCAACTAAATAGTTACAGATATTTTTAGAGCTTGATTTATTTTATAATCAAGCTCTATTTTTAGGGCAAAATAATAATTAAATATTTTTATAAGTATTATAATAATACCTATTGACAATTGAATAAATACCTATTATTATAGTTTTAGTTTTTAAAGTAATAAGGAGAAATAGAAATGAACAAATCAATGAAGACAATGTTAGAAGCAGTTTGTGCGCAGACAGGACTTCGCCTAGATGAAGCTACATCTACAGTTAACGGTGTATCTAATGGATATCATTTTACAGTAGCTTACGCTAATAATAGATACCAAATATACGCATCAATCCGCAAGAATGGTCAGCTTCCTGATAAGGAATTCTTCAAGGAAGGTAAGAAGAGCATACAGGGAGCATCTAGTGTAGGTATTGAGAAGAATAATGTAGTCATCGGTGTTTCAGGTATGACCACTAAGAAGATGCAGGAGAATCTGGTATCAGCAATCTTATCAGCACCAGGTTACTTTAGACAGTGGGGCTATGAGGATGTGTGTGAGTGTTGTGGCAAGCCTGTAGACAAGATTAATATCTATAAGGTTGCTACTGGTATCAATTTCTTATGTGAGGATTGTTACAATGAGGTTACTAACAGTCTTCAGCAGGCTGAGATTCATGAGGAGAACACTAATGAGAATGTAGTAGGTGGTATTGTAGGTGCTTTACTGGGTGCACTTATAGGTACTATTGCAATTGTAATCATCGGTCAGATGGGTTATGTAGCAGCTGTATCAGGACTTATCATGGGTGTATGTACTATCAAGGGTTATGAGAAGTTCGCTAGGAAGATATCAGGCAAGGGTATTGTAGTATGTAGTATCGTGATGATTCTTATGACATACTTAGGAGTGAAGTCTGACTGGGCAATTACTATTGCTAAGACAATTGATTTCTCATTCTTTGATGCCTTTAATTATTTCTGGGAGATTGTAAATGAGTCAGGTGTTTCTTCAGAGTTCATAGGAAGCTTATTGCTCTGCTACTTATTCACAGCAGGTGGTGCTGTCCCATGTCTGTTAAATGCAATCAAGGCTCAGAAGGAAGCTTATACTTCATATCAGATTCAGTAATTATAAAAGCCAGCCCATATGGGCTGGCTATTTTTTATTTAAGACCTGTATATTTCTCTTCGCAATACTTGCATCTATATACTTCGTTTTCTTCATCTGTAAGAATGAAAATCTGGTCTAATTCCTGCTCTACAGTGCTGATACAGCGTGGATTCTTGCAGGTTATAACATTCTTTATTTCACGAGGGAGTTTAAGGGTGCGTTTTTCAACAATAGCATCATCTTTAATAATATTGCAGGTGATATTGTGATCGATGAATCCCAATATATCTAAATCTACGCTCTCGATAGGACACTCAATCTTGATTATGTCCTTGCGGCCCATCTTGTTGGACTTGGCATTCATGATCATAGCGATAGTACAATCAGAACCCAGATTAGCGAGATGTAAGTCATTGTAGATGGTCATGGACTCACCTGCTTTAATATGGTCTAATACGAATCCTTCGTGGATTCCACTGATATTTAGCATTGCAATCCTCCTATACTAATTCCAAAAGTGTTAATATGAGGGCCATTCTGATGAATACACCGTATTTCGCCTGGGTGAAATACATGGCTCTAGGATCGTCGTCCACATCAACTGAGATCTCATTAACTCGTGGAAGTGGATGAAGTACCATCATATCCTTCTTGGCTAGCTCCATCTTCTCTGGAGTAAGGATGAAGAAGTCCTTCAAGCGGATGTAGTCTTCTTCATTGAAGAAGCGCTCTCTCTGAACTCTAGTCATGTAGAGGATATCGAGCTCTCCCATAACATCATCTAGAGAATCTACTTCTTTGTACTCGTAGCCTTTTTTATCTAATACATCCTCTCGGATATACTCAGGAACTCTGAGCTCCTCAGGAGATATAAGCACGAACTTGATTCCAGGATATCTAACAAGTGCATTGATAAGAGAGTGCACTGTACGACCGAATTTCAAATCGCCACATAGACCGATAGTAAGATCCTTAATCTCTCCACGAAGAGAACGGATAGTAAATAAATCTGTAAGTGTTTGTGTGGGATGCTGATGACCGCCATCGCCGGCGTTAATAACTGGAATAAGTGATCGCTGTGAAGCAACGAGTGGAGCGCCTTCTTTAGGATGACGCATAGCGCAGATATCTGCGTAAGAAGAAATGACGCGAATAGTATCGGAAACACTTTCGCCTTTGGATGCTGAAGAAGAATCAGCAGATGAAAAACCAAGTACTGAACCACCAAGATTAAGCATGGCAGCCTCAAATGAAAGTCTTGTACGTGTGCTTGGTTCGTAGAAACAAGTAGCTAGCTTCTTGCCGTGGCATCTGTCGGAATAAGAATCCGGGTGATTCTTAATATCGTCTGCCAGGTCCATTAGCTGCTCTAGTTCCTCTCTAGTAAAGTCTAGAGGGCTCATTAGATGACGCATGGTATTCCTCCCTTTAAGAAAAAATCTTATATAGTTAAATCGACTTATTGTATCACACTCGTTTCAAAAATAAAATGTTTATGTTAAAATTATTTCCATGAAATATGCAGATATTATTATAGATATTTCTCACGAGAGATTGGACAAGACATTTGAATATATAGTTCCATCTGAGCTGGAGAATCAGGTTACAGAAGGGGTTCAAGTGGTGATTCCATTTGGCCAGAGTAACAGGGCTCTTACAGGTTATGTGGTTGGCTTACATGATAAGCCAGGTTTTGATGTTACTAAGCTGAAGCCTATTGCGAGGGTTGTTAAGGATAGTGTCGCTATAGAGTCTCAGCTTATTTCTTTGGCAGCTTTTCTTAAAAGGAACTATGGTTCCACCATGAATCAAGCTCTTAAGACTGTCATCCCCATCAAGAAGAAAGAGAAGGAGAAACTGAAGAAGCAGATCAGTCTCAATATCCCAGTAGAGCAGGCACAGGTAGAGCTTAACGAATTGATGGCGAAGAAGGGTCATGCAGTAGGTAAGGAGAGGCTCCTTAGGGAATTGCTACAGGTAGACCTGTTAGAGTGGGAGCTTGCAACCAAGAAGCTACAGGTGCCTACGGCTAATATTAGAGATCTGGAGTCTAAGGGGATTATCAAGGTGGATTCGGTTCGTACCTACAGGAATCCTCACATCAATACCTCTGCTGACAGGCCTGCTATCACTCTCAATGATGAGCAGGAGGCTGCAGCTGAGACTATCAAGGCTGATATTGATACAGGTCGCCATAAGACCTATCTGATACATGGAGTCACAGGCTCTGGCAAGACTGAAGTATATATGGATGTGATGCAGCATGTGATAGACATGGGACAGCAGGTAATAGTGCTCATTCCTGAGATAGCTCTTACATATCAGACAGTCATGCGATTCTATACCAGATTCGGAGACCAGGTGAGCATCCTTAATAGCCGCATGTCTCCAGGAGAGAGATTCGATCAGTTCGAGCGAGCTAAGAAGGGCGAGATTAGTATTATGGTAGGACCCCGCTCGGCTCTATTCACACCTTTTCCAAATCTAGGTCTTATTATTATAGATGAGGAGCATGAACCTACATACAAGTCAGAGGTAGTCCCTCGATATCATGCCAGAGAGACAGCTGTATACAGAGCTAGTCTCACTGGTGCAACAGTTATATTAGGTTCAGCTACCCCTAGTCTAGAGGCTTACAGCAGGGCCGCTACAGGTGAGTACCAGCTTATCACTCTTAAGAGCCGTGCCATGGGACAGGATATGGCTACTTGTGAGATAGTGGATCTTAGAGCGGAGCTTAATAGTGGTAATCGCTCTATGCTCAGTCGCAGGCTGAAGGAACTTATGGCAGACAGGCTTGCCAAGAAGCAACAGATTATGCTTTTCCTTAACAGGAGAGGCCTCATGGGCTTCGTTTCTTGTAGGGCTTGTGGTCATGTGTTAAAATGTCCACATTGTGATGTGCCGCTGCACCTACATAATGGAGGCATTATGAAGTGCCATTATTGCGGCTACACTACCAGAGCAGCGAAGGTATGTCCTAGCTGCGGTAGCAAGTACATAGGTAGCTTCAAGGCAGGCACTCAGCGTTTAGAGGAGATAGTCAAGGAGAGCTTCCCTACAGCCAGAGTACTTAGGATGGATGCAGATACCACCTCTGGCAAGAATGGTCATGAGGATATCTTATCCGCTTTTGCAGCTCATGAGGCTGATGTGCTTATAGGGACCCAGATGATTGTTAAGGGCCATGATTTCGCTAATGTCACATTGGTAGGAATCATAGCGGCAGATATATCTCTTAACGAGTCAGATTATCATAGCGGCGAGCGTACCTTTCAACTGCTTACCCAAGCTGTGGGTAGAGCAGGCAGGGGCGTGGAGCCAGGCATTGCAGTTATTCAGACATATCAGCCTGAGAACTACTCAGTGGTGGCTTCGGCTAATCAGGATTATGACAGCTTCTACACACAGGAGATGGCATATCGCAGATTGCTATCGTATCCACCATGCTCACATATCCTTGGTATACAGGTGAGCTCAGATAGACAGGCTGATGCAGTTGCCCAGGCAGATATTCTGGCGGGAGTTATTAGGCAATGTGACCCAACAATTGTTATAATGGGACCAGAGGATGCGTACATAGGTAAGCTCAAGGATACATACCGCAGAGTCATCTATGTAAAAGCTGACGAATACGATAGATTGGTTAATGTCAAGGATGGTATCGATAGATTCCTGCTAGAGCAGAAGCAATATCGCAATACCACCACATGGTTTGACTTTGACCCTATTTCAACGATTTAATTTAGAGGTTTTATAGAAAGAGGTTTTATATGGCACTATTAGAGATTAGAGAATATGGCAAGGACGACGTACTTCTTAAGGTATGCAAGCCTGTTAAGGAGCTTACTCCTAGACTTAAGACACTTATCGGAGATATGCTTGATACTATGTATGATGCTGATGGAGTAGGTCTGGCAGCACCTCAGGTAGGCGTGCTTCGCAGGATTTGCGTCATCGATGTAGGTGAGGGCCCAGTGGTACTCATCAACCCAGAGGTTATTGAGACTTCAGGCGAGCAGACAGGTACAGAGGGATGCTTATCAGTTCCTGGCAAGACAGGCATGGTTACTCGCCCTAATTATGCTAAGGTCAAGGCTCTCAATGAAGATATGGAAGAGATTATAGTTGAGGGTGAGGCTCTTATGGCTAGAGCACTTCTACACGAGATAGATCATTTAGATGGACATATCTACACTGAGAAGGTAGAGGGTGAGCTATATAACGTAGAGGACCTGATGGAAGAGATTGAGGACGAGGAAGAATAATGAAAGTAGTTTTTATGGGTACACCGGATTTTGCGGTGGAGACTTTAAAAGCAATATATGAGGCAGGTCATGATGTAATCCTGGCTGTGAGTCAGCCTGACAAGCCTAAGGGACGCAGCGGCAAGCTATCGCCTACTCCTGTCAAGGAATATGCCTTAGAGCATGATATCCCTGTATATCAGCCTGTTAAGATCAGGGCTGAGGAGTCAGTGGAGTATTTGCGCAAGTACCAGGCTGATGTATTCGTAGTGGCGGCCTTTGGACAGATACTTCCTAAGGTTATTCTGGATATGCCACGCCTAGGCTGTGTCAATGTACACGGTTCGCTGCTTCCTAAGTATCGTGGCGCAGCACCTATACAGTGGGCAGTTATCAATGGCGAGCGCGTATCAGGCAATACTACCATGCTGATGGGACCAGGATTAGATGATGGAGATATGCTTCTTACCTCTGAGGTGGAGCTGGCAACGGATGAGACAGGTGGCAGCCTGTTTGATAAGCTTGCCATAGATGGAGGCAAGCTGGCAGTAAGGACTATCGAGGCTCTTGATAGAGGCGAGATTACTCCAGTTCCTCAGGATGAATCACAGGCTACCCATGTGGGTATGATTAAGAAGGAGATGGGTCTCATCGACTGGAGCAAGTCAGCTGATGAGATAGAGAGACTTATCAGAGGTCTCAACCCATGGCCATCAGCCTATACCTACATAGATGGCAAGTCGCTTAAGCTCTGGAGAGCTACTGTAGTAGATAAGTCTGGAGAACCAGGCGTAATCATAGATATAGATAAGAATGGATTCACTGTTGCCTGTGGCAGCCAGGCGTTATATATCAATGAGCTTCAGCTGGAGGGCAAGAAGCGCATGGCCACAGGAGATTTCCTTAGAGGATACACTATTGAAGCAGGTAAGAGGTTTGTAGATGGCAGGGACTAATATGCGTGAGATTGCCATGGAGACTCTTATAGAGATATTGGAGCATGGTCAGTTTTCTCATATATACCTTAAGGCTGTCTTGGATAAGTACGCGTACCTTGATAAGAGCGAGAGAGCGTTTCTCACTCGATTAGTTAATGGTACTGTAGAGTACAAGCTTCAGTTGGACTACATTATTGATAGTTTTTCCAAGACCAAGTCTAAGAAGATGAAGCCACTGATTCGCACTATTATGCGAATGGGGGCTTATGAAATATTCTATATGGATTCGGTTCCAGATTCTGCCACCTGTAATGAGTACGTGAAGCTGGCTAAGAAGCGTGGCTTCTCGGGTCTGTCAGGTTTTGTTAACGGTGTGCTTCGCGCCATCTCAAGAGAGAAATCCAAGGTTACATTTAAGGAGCTAGCTATCAGGTATTCTATGCCACAGTGGCTGGTGGACAAATGGACTAAGGACTATGGTGCTGAGACTACAGAGGAGATTCTCAAGGGCTTCTTCACATCAGAGGAGCTATGTATCAGAGTGAACCTCGGCAAGATATCCCGCGATGACTTAGCAGATAGATTGAAGCAATCTGGCATTACAGTTCGTATATGCGATACTGTGGAGAGCGCATGCTATATCTCAGGTTATGATTCATTGCAGGGGATTAATGAATTTAGAGAGGGGCTGTTCTATGTGCAGGACTATTCCTCACAGCTGGTTCCTTACAGGGCTTCCATCAAGGGAAGTGACGAGGTGCTAGATGTATGTGCAGCCCCAGGAGGTAAGGCTCTACACTGTGGAGAGATAGCCTCAGATGGTCATGTGCTGGCTAGAGATCTCACAGAGGCCAAGGTAGCCCTTATCAGGGACAATATATCTAGGACTAAGGCAGGCAATGTAACAGCAGAGCAGTGGGATGCTACTACATATGATGAGACATCTAAGGAGAGATTCGATGTGGTTATAGCTGATCTCCCTTGCTCAGGTTTAGGTATCATCAGGAAGAAGCCAGATATCAAGTACAACCAGACCGAGGAGTCCCTAGCTGAGTTAGTCAGCCTGCAGCAGCAGATACTTGATACGGTATGCTCCTATGTTAAGCCAGGGGGCAAGCTTTGTTACAGTACTTGTACTATCAATAGGGATGAGAACGATAATCAGATAGAGAACTTCTTACGTTCACATTCTGAATTTACAATAATAGATAGTGAGCAGCTATTACCAGATAGCAATCACGATGGATTTTATATATGTGTAATGCAAAAGAATTAACAGACCTTAGGTCGCTTAATTTAATAGAGCTGACAGATTATGTTACAGGTGATTTAGGAGAGCCTAAGTTTAGAGCTAAGCAGCTATATGAGTGGATGCATCAGCATCTGGCTCTAGACTATGATGAGATGAAGAATATTCCTAAGTCTCTTAAGACTAAGCTTCAGGAGGGGTGTAACTATCATCCCCTTAAGCAGATAGATCTGCAGATATCTAAGATAGATGGCACCAGGAAGTATCTCTTCGAGCTATATGACGGAGAGATGGTTGAGAGTGTATGGATGAGCTACAAGCACGGCAATTCAGTGTGCATCAGTTCACAGGTAGGTTGTAAGATGGGTTGCAGATTCTGCGCCTCTACTCTCAATGGATGGGTTAGGAATCTTACCCCTTCTGAGATGCTAGGACAGATATACGCTATCCAGAGAGACACTGGAGAGCGAGTATCTAATGTGGTAGTGATGGGCACAGGAGAGCCTATGGACAATTATGACAACATAGTCAAGTTCGTGCGTCTCCTTTCTGATGAGCATGGTCTCAATATATCTCAGAGGAATATTACTGTTAGTACTTGTGGTATAGTGCCTCGCATTAAGCAGCTGGCCGAGGAGGATCTAACTATCACTCTGGCCATCTCATTACATGCACCTAATCAGGCTAAGCGTGCCGAGCTTATGCCTATTGCCAATAAGTATGATATACATGAGCTCATTGATGCTTGTGAGTATTATTTTAACAAGACCGGACGCAGGATTACTTTTGAGTATTCACTGGTAGGTGGAGTTAATGACAGGGATGTGGATGCAGAGGAATTAGGACAGTTAATCGGGCGTCTTAACTGCCATGTGAACCTCATTCCAGTCAATCCAATCAAGGAGAGAGATTTCGTTTCTCCTAGCATGGACAGGGCTTACGCATTCCAAAAAAAGATTGAAAAATATGTGAATAATGCTACTATTAGAAGGGAAATGGGTCGCGATATAGACGGGGCCTGTGGACAACTGAGAAAGCGAACTATGGATCTTAAAGACGCTTCGAAAGGGACTACTTAATGATAAGCTATGAAAAAACTGATGTCGGAATCAGGAGGAAGGTCAATCAAGACACAATCTATGCTTCTGACACTAGCGTAGGTAAATTGCCTAATCTTTATATAGTAGCTGATGGCATGGGTGGCGAGTTAGCCGGAGATTATGCATCAGCCAAGTGTGTAGAGATACTCGTAGATGCTATCACTAATTCATCCGAATTAGAAACAGTTAGGATCTTAGAGGAGGCAATTAAATCTGCCAATTCTAGAATATTTTCAGAGGCTCAGAAGGACAGCAGCAAGACAGGTATGGGTACCACACTGGTGCTTGCTACAGTTTTTGCGGGCCATTTATATGTAGCCAATGTTGGGGATAGCAGGCTCTATGTAGCCAGCTCCACTAAGCTTAAGCAGATTACTAAGGATCACTCTGTAGTGGCTGAGCTGGTTAGGACCGGCGAGCTGGATGAGGATGATGCTAAGTATGATGATCGTAAGAATATGATTACTAGAGCAATTGGAGCAGAGCTTACCATCAACCCAGATTACTTTGATGTAGAGATTACTGGTAATGAACATATCTTGTTATGTTCAGATGGTTTGACCAACATGGTAGATGATGCAGAAATATTTAATGTACTTACATCGGATGACACCATTGCTAATCGTGCAAACAGACTTATTGAGATTGCCAACACTAACGGTGGCAAGGACAATGTTTCAGTGATAATTATCGAGTAATACAGGTAAAAGGAGAATACATGATTACACAAGGCGTATTTATAGCGGATAGATATGAAGTAATTGATAAGGTCGGATCAGGCGGAATGTCTGATGTATATCGTGCGAAGGATCATATCCTTGGCAGAGAAGTAGCTATTAAGATTCTTAAGACAGAATTTTCAGAGGATGCTACATTCGTAGCTAAGTTCAGAACTGAGGCTCAGTCAGCAGCTGGCTTGGAGCATCCTAATATCGTTAATATATATGATGTAGGTTCCGAGAATGGCATGTACTTCATCGTTATGGAGTATGTGGAGGGAATCACACTTAAGACCTATATTGAGAAGAAGGGTCAGCTCAATTTCAAGGAGGCTATCAGTATCGCAATCCAGGTAGGTCGCGGTATTGAGGCAGCTCACCAGAAGGGTATTATCCACAGGGATATTAAGCCACAGAATATTATCATTTCTACAGAAGGCAAGGTTAAGGTTACTGATTTCGGTATTGCCAGAGCAGCCAGCTCTAATACTATCCATGCAGATGTGATGGGATCAGTACACTATTCATCACCTGAGCAGGCTAGGAATGGTTTCGTAGATGGCAAGAGTGATATCTACTCTCTTGGTATCGTTATGTATGAGATGGTTACAGGTCGTGTACCATTCGACGGTGACAATACAGTAGCTATAGCTATACAGCATCTTCAGGAGGAGATGGTGGCACCTTCAGCTTATGCTCCAGATGTACCTATCTCACTTGAGAAGATTATTCTTAAGGCTACCATGAAGTCCCCAGATAGAAGATACGGCACTATCTCTGATATGCTTATGGATCTCAAGAAGGCTCTTGTTAGCCCTAATGAGGATTTCGTTACTATCGCAGGCGCACAGGACATGGGGCAGACTAAGATCATGCCTAAGGTAGCACCTGAGACAGAGGAGTCTATTACTCAGAAGGCAGCGGCAGCACTTATCTTCGATGATGAATACGATGATGAAGAAGATGAGTACTACGATGACGATGATTATGATGATGACTACTATGATGACGATGATTATGATGATGACGATTCCCGCATGGATAAGATTATAACCATCGGTGGAATAGTGGCAGGCGTTGCAATTGTGGCAATACTAGTTGCTATCCTTGGTAACATGTTCGGACTCTTCGGAGCTAAGAAGGTTACTATGGTCAATGTAGTAGGTACAGAATATACAGCAGCAGTTACTCAGCTTACTGACTTAGGTATCAAGGAAGACAATATCTCAGTTACTTACGAGGAGAATGATGAGTACGAGGATGGCATAGTATGCTTCCAGTCAGTCAGCGAGGGCGAGGAGATTTCAGTCAAGGATACACTTCGTCTTACAGTAGTAGGTGATGAGTCACAGGCTGCAGCAGATACTAGCTCAGACTCAAGCGCAAGCAGTTCAGATACTTCAGGTTCATCTAGCAGCTCTGATAGCTCTAGCACATCTAACAGTAATGCAGGTACATCTACAGATAGTACGTCCAATTCAGATACTACATCTGCAGACGGTACAGTAGCAGTTCCTAGTGTGGTAGGTCTTACACAGGCTGAGGCTACTACAGTTCTTGATGCTAAGGAGATAGTAGTTACAAGCACTACTCAGGAGTACTCAGATGAGGTTGAGCAGGGGCTTGTTATTAGCCAGTCTATCGAGGCGGGCGAAATGGTAGAGCCTAATTCTAAGATTTCACTTGTGATCAGTAAGGGAGAAGAGAAGACTACATATAGCTACACTGTATCTAATCCTTACGATGGAGAGTGTACATTCAGTATTGCTGAGCTTAATCAGTCAGGCACTATTCCTAAGAACGGTGCTATTAATATTTCAGATGTAACTAAGTCAGAGCTTACTATCACACTGACTTACACACCAACATACACAGTTGATGCCACAGGAGAGACTAAGCCACTTACCGACAAGACTGAGACATCGACTCAAACAATTAAGGGTACAGCAAACTAATACATGACAGGTAAGATTATTAAGGGTATAGCCGGATTCTACTATGTATACGTGGAGGATTACGGAGTATACGAGTGTAAGGCCAAGGGAGCCTTTCGAAAAGACAAGATTAAACCTCTAGTTGGAGATGATGTCACCATCGACATCATCTCTGAGGAGGAGAAAACGGGCAATGTAGTTGATATTCTACCTCGCAAGTCTGAGCTCATCAGACCTGCGGTAGCTAATGTAGATCAGGCATTGCTCATTTTTGCTAGTAAAAATCCCGAGCCTAATCTTAACCTTCTTGATAGATTCTTATGCATGATGGAGGAGCAGGCTCTGCCTATTATCATCTGTTTTAACAAGGATGATTTAGCGGATGAGGGCTTTGAGTCATCCATGAGGGATACATATGAGAGAGCAGGATACAGAGTTATTTTCTGCTCCGCAAAAAGAGACGAGGGCATCCAGGAGATTAAGGATATCCTCAAGGGTAAGACATCTACCGTGGCAGGACCATCAGGTGTAGGCAAGAGTTCCATTGTGAATCTCCTCACTGAGAATCAGACCATGGAGACAGGCGAAGTTTCGGAAAAGATTGGCAGGGGCCGACATACTACCAGGCACTCTGAATTATTATATTTAGGTGATGACACATTCATCATGGATACACCTGGCTTTTCATCGTTATTTGTACCTAAGATAGAGCCAGTGGATTTATATACCTTATTTCCTGAATTTGTCCAGCCAGCAGCCTACTGTAAGTTCACAGGCTGCGCTCATGACAAGGAGCCACAGTGTGGGGTTAAAGATGCAGTTGCTTCAGGGGAAATAGCAGCGAGTCGTTATGAGAACTATCTCCAGATATATAGAGAGATGGTGAACGAAAGGAATAACAAATATAGGTAAAGTTATGGAAAAATGTTTTGCACCTTCAATTCTGTCAGCGGATTTCGGAATCCTTAAGGAACAGCTCGAGATAATCGATAGAGCTGGAGCCCAGTACGTACACTTCGATGTTATGGATGGAGTATTCGTCCCTAGCATCAGTTTTGGCTTGCCAGTTCTTAAGAGTATCAGGAAGTACACTAATAGACTGTTTGATGCTCACCTTATGATTGTGGAACCAGAGAGATACGTCCAGGAATTCGTCCAGGCAGGGGCGGATATAGTCACTATCCATGCAGAAGCCTGCAAGGATGTAATGGGTTGCATTAATCTAATCAAGGAGGCAGGAGCCAGGGCAGGTGTGGCTATCAATCCAGACACACCAGTCAGCACTATAGTGCCTATACTTGATCAGGTTGATATGGTACTTGTGATGAGTGTCAATCCAGGCTTCGGCGGTCAGTCTCTCATACCACACACCATTGATAAGGTACGTGAGGTCAGACAGCTCCTTGATGACAAGGGTCTTGATACTGATATCGAGATAGATGGTGGCATCAATATGGACACTATCGATGATGCACTTGAGGCAGGAGCTAACATAATAGTTGCTGGTTCTGCTGTGTTCAAGGGCGATGTCAGAGCTAATGCACAAGCCTTTATGGAGAAGATGAGATAATGACAGTATTTATTATTTCTGGTGGAAGCATGGATTATGATTTCGCCAGAGATTTCATTGCTAAGAAATCACATGATACTTATACCATCGCCTGTGATAAGGGATTCGAGCATTGTCTTAAGCTAGGAATCACTCCAGATGTTACCATAGGGGATTTCGATTCTATTTCTAAGGAGGGGCTTGAGGCTATATCTGAGCTTTGTCCTGAGGTAATCAAGCTCAATCCTATCAAGGATGATACTGATACTGAGGCAGCTCTAGGCATAGCAATAGAGCACACTGAGGATACCGATGACATATATATCCTAGGGGCTACTGGTACCAGATTAGACCATGTGCTAGGCAATATTAACCTGCTGGGGCTCGGCCTTAAGCAAAAGCGACGAGTAGCTTTAGTGGATTCTCATAATTTAATTAGAATGATTAGTGGTGGGGATAGACTCTCTATGAGTAAGCCAGATAGCTTCGGAAGATACGTATCTTTTTTCCCATATGATGGGAAGGCTTATGGAGTCACTCTGAAGGGATTTAAATATCCTCTATCTGAGGCTACATTAGAAGGCTTCAATACACTGACAGTAAGCAATGAGATTGTTGATGGGGTAGCCCATGTGACCCTGGATAAAGGATATCTAATAGTATGTGAGAGCAGAGACTAGCTCTGCTTCACAAGAGGATACAGAATAGGACGTAGTACTGTTGCAAGCACTACTCCGAATACAGCTTGAATAAGATTTGGAACGATACCAGCTGACGCAGCGATTACACCTGCGCTCAAGCTGGTTTTATTAATTACAGCAAGCATAAATATCTCGAATAAGAAATAGCCAATTACCATAATAGCCTCACCACAGATACCAGCCAGTATGAGTTGTGGTATGGCAAGCTTGCTCTTGAATACCTTGCTTAGAGCGCTGAAAGCGAAGTATGCAACAGCGGCAGTGAGGGCCTTGATGATAAGTGTGGCTGGCACATAGATGAAGTAACCACCTATTAAATCGGTTAGTGCCGAACCTATACCAGCGGCCGCAGCTCCCCATAATGGACCGAGTAACAGTCCTGACAAAAGTACGAAACCATCACCTGGATGGATATAACCCATGGTAGGTGTAGGTATTCTAATAATCATAGTGCCCACACAGGTAAGGGCGGCGAATAGTGCGGCGATAATTACCTTGCGGTTACGTTCTATTGCGATTCTATTAACTCTAGTATTATCCATAATGTCTCCTTTAATAAATTGCGTTAATAAAAAGTACTTTTTCTTTTTGATTGTCTAGGCTATAATAGCACCAAGCTGACACTGTAAAAATACTCAATATCATTTATTTTTTAGGGGACAGATATGAAAGTATACGAGAAGATATACAATTTCTACGTGAATGAAATAGAACAGGGCCTGCTGAAGGCAGGGGAGAAGATGCCCTCCATAAGAGAGTCTGAGAAGACCCTTAATTACAGCAGGACTTCTATTGAGACTGCATATATGCAACTGGCTGCAGATGGATATATATACTCTGTGGAGAAGATTGGATACTTCGTTACGGAGACGGCGGATATATTTATCAAATCTGACACTGTAAGGGACTCAGAGCATTATGCGGAATCTCATAGTGCCTACAAGTATGACCTGTCCACTCTGGGTGAGGATAAGGAGGTGTCCTGTCTCGACCTGTGGAGGAGATACATGAAGTCTGCCCTAAGACAGGAGGATAGACTGCTTATGTATGCCAGCAGTCAGGGGGAGCTGGATCTGAGAAGAGAGATAGTGGCCTATGTCAGGAAGAATCGTAACATCATATGTAATCCTGAGGACGTGGTTATAGGAGCTGGCTTCCAGAATCTTTTGCAGGTGCTGATAGCCCTTATTCCAGGTGAGAGGAGCATATCCTTCCCTACTAAGAACTTCGCTGATGGAGCTATGAGCTTCTACAATGCAGGGTTTGAGGTAAGCTACAGGAACAAGGAGAGCCATGTCATATATGTAACGCCATCCTACATGACCAAGTGGGGCGAGGTTATGACTATGAAGCGACGCCACGAGCTGATTGAGCACTCACTTAAGAATGACCATCTAATAATAGAGGATGATTATCAGAATGAGTTCGTATTCTCAAGCAAGCCTACCCCTAGTCTGTATGCCATGACAGGAGGAGAGAATGTAGCATTCCTAGGTTCCTTCTCCAGGATATTGCTTCCTAGCGTGAGAATCAGTTATCTGATCTTACCTAGGGGTGTGCGGAAAAGTTACGAGGAAATCAAGGACAAGTATAACCAGACGGCATCCATGGCAGAACAGATTGCACTGGCTCAGTTCCTGCGTGATGGACATCTGAGTCGACACATTAAGAGGATGCGTCGCCTTTATCAGGACAAGAAGGATGTTATGCTTAGGGAACTTGAGAGCTGCTTTAAGAATGAGGCAGAGATATTCACTGGAGAGAGTGGTATGGAGATAGGCCTTAAGATTAGAAGAGGGGATATAGATGTTGATAAAGCACCAGTGAAGGTGACTGTGATTGATCAGGATGAGGGGGAGACTACACTGCTCCTGTCCTGCAGTATTATCAATATTTCAGATATTCCTGGGGCTATATTGGAACTTAAGAATGCTTTTAATTAGATGCTACTGTAGCTGGTTATCAATTGAGTTGATAACCAGCTATTATTTTTGCCTATTACCTAAGGTATTGACCTAGGAAGCGTCAGAGTTTATATTAATCTCATCCAAAAGAAAGGAGCAAGTCACTATGAGGAATTCAATGATGATGACAATGCAATACATGTGCATGTACATGCAGCGAATGCTATTCTCCCAGGCGATTAGAGGTCGAGGGTGTAATGGCCTAGTGCCTTGCACCTATTTATGAATTCGTATATACGATAATTCATGAGCCCTTTGCCTGGGAGAGTAATCAGGCAGGGGCTCATTTTTATTTGTAGGAATAGGAGATTGTATGTACGAGATCGAAATTAGAAATTTATCAAAGAGCTATCAAGATAAAGATACTAAGGTGGAAGCCTTAAAGGATATTAATCTTACTGTAGATAGCGGAGATATATATGGAATCATCGGCATGTCAGGTGCAGGCAAGAGCACACTGATACGATGTATTAACTATTTAGAGAGACCCACATCGGGTCAGGTCATTGTGGAGGGCAGCGAATTAGGTCAGCTCAATGATAAGGAATTAAGAGAGAAGCGACAGAGCATCGCAATGATATTTCAGCAGTTCAATCTGCTCCAGCAGAAGAATGTAATTGATAATATCATCTTTCCATTGACTATACAGGGAGTTAAGAAAAGTGATGCCAGAGCCAAGGCCTTCGAGCTACTTGCTAAGGTAGGTCTGGAGGACAAGGCTAAGGCTTATCCATCACAGCTATCAGGAGGTCAGCAGCAGAGAGTTGCAATAGCCAGAGCTCTGGCTTCCAATCCTAAGATACTGCTGTGTGATGAGGCCACCAGTGCTTTGGATCCACAGACTACAGCATCTATTCTTACTCTTCTCAAGGATATCAATAGAGAGTATGGAATCACCATAGTCCTCATCACTCACCAGATGTCAGTAGTGAAGGCTATATGTAATAAGGTGGCAATACTAGCGGATGGACAGGTGATAGATAGCGGAAGCATCAGGGATGTGAATCTATTCGAGGATAAGTATTTCTGGATAGATCAGAACAGTCAACTGACCAAGAAGAGGTCGGTGGCAGAGCCTAAGGAGGTGAAGAACTATGTGGGATAATACAACCATTAACATGATACTAGAGGGCATACTTGGAACAGTATATATGAGCGTAGTATCCACATTCTTAGGTTATCTGCTGGGACTTCCTATGGGAGTGCTCTTAACCATAACAGATAAGGATGGACTCAAGCCTAACAGGTTTATATATAAGATATTGGATGCCACATCTAATGTGGTACGATCAGTTCCATTTCTCATCTTACTTATATTACTCATACCTTTTACCAAGGCTATCGTAGGTAAGTCCTATGGAACTACAGCTACAATAGTTCCTCTGGTAATATGCTCAGCACCATACATTGCAAGGATGGTGGAAGCATCACTTAAGGAAGTAGATGAGGGAGTGGTGGAAGCGGCCAAGGCAATGGGAGCATCCAACACACAGATCGTTTTCAAGGTCCTATTAGTAGAAGCTAGGACCTCATTAATCACCAACGCGACAATAGCCTTAGGATCAGTGCTTGGATATTCAGCAATGGCAGGCACTGTAGGAGGCGGTGGACTGGGAGACATCGCAGTTCGATACGGGTATTACAGATACCAGACAGATATTATGATTGTTACAGTCATACTACTGATAGTACTATTCCAGATCTTTCAGAATACTGGAATGACTATTGCAAACAGATTAAATCACAAGAAATAAGATAAATCATATATAAAGGAGAAAATTATGACAAAGAAAATTTTAGCAAGCATTTTAGGAGTAAGTATTATAGCAGGAACATTTAGCGGATGCGGTAGCACTGAGACCACAAGTATTGCTGATGATAAGACAGCAGCTGCAGCTGAAGCCAGTGATGAGCTTCAGGTAATCAAGGTGGCAGCTTCAGCTACACCACATGCAGAGATTCTAGAGTATGCCATTCCACTTCTTAAGGAGAAAGGATACGATTTACAGGTAACTGTATTCGACGATTATGTACAGCCTAACCTAGTGGTTGAATCAGGGGAGTTCGATGCCAACTATTTCCAGCATGTCCCTTATCTAGAGAGTTTCAATGAGGAGCAGGGTACCAATCTAGTTAATGCAGGTGGTATTCACTATGAGCCATTTGGAATCTATGCAGGCACTAGGGCGGATCTCAGTGAGGTGGCCGAGGGAGATGTGATTGCAATTCCTAACGATACCACCAATGAGGCTAGAGCATTGCTATTACTTCAGGACAATGGTCTCCTTACACTTAAGGATGACGCAGGACTTGAGGCAACCATTAATGATATAGTAGACAATCCTTACGGATTAGAGTTCCAGGAGCTTGAGGCAGCACAGGTAGCTAGAGTCAGCGGTGAGGTGGCATATGTGGTACTCAATGGTAACTATGCACTTGAGGCTGGTTACTCAGTAGCTAAGGATGCATTAGCATATGAGTCTTCTGAATCTGAGGCAGCTAAGACCTATGTGAATGTAATAGCAGTTGCAGCAGGCCATGATGAGGACGCAGGAATTAAAACACTTGTAGAGACATTGAAGTCAGATGAGGTACAGAAGTACATTACAGATACATACGATGGAGCCGTTGTTCCTTTTACTGAATAATCCTTCTAAGAGAAAAGCCCTAGGGCTTTTCTTTTTTTGCTTAATTATTGAGAAAATATCTCGTTAAAAGGGTTAGTTATATAAAACCTATTGAATGGGTAGGTGAAAGGTGATATGTTATCTACATAGTAGGTGAGTAGGTAATTAGAACTCTTACTAAAATATATAGACAAGGAGTATTGTAAATGTATATCTATGCAGATAACGCAGCTACCACAGCTGCTAGCCCTAAGGTGGTAGAAGCTATGCTTCCATATTTCACAGAAGTGTATGGTAATCCATCTAGCTTATATTCAGTAGGTCAGAAGGCCAAAGAAGTACTTGAGGAATCTAGAGAGAGGATTGCGAAGGTGCTTAATGCATCTCCTAGAGAGATATATTTCACATCAGGAGGAAGTGAGGCAGATAATCAGGCTATTATCTCAGCTGCCCTAGCAGGAGCAAGGAAGGGCAAGAAACATATTATATCTACTGCATTCGAGCATCATGCAGTATTAAAGACTCTTGAGAAGCTTGAGAAGGAAGGATTCGAAATCACCTTATTGGATGTGCACTCAAATGGCGTCATAGATGCCAATCAGGTGCGTGATGCTATTAGAGAAGACACAGCGCTTGTTACAATCATGTATGCCAACAATGAGATTGGCACCATTCAACCTATATCTGAAATCGGCCAGATATGTAAGGAGAAGGGCGTAACTTTTCACACTGATGCTGTACAGGCAGTTAGCCATGTGCATATAGATGTGAAGGAACAGAATATCGACATGCTGTCCATATCAGCTCACAAATTCCATGGTCCTAAGGGAGTGGGTGTGCTCTATGCTAAGAGAGGCATCATTCTTTCTAATATCATAGAGGGCGGTGCCCAGGAGCGTGGCAAGAGAGCAGGTACTGAGAACCTGGCAGGCATCGTGGGTATGGCAGTGGCACTCGAGGATGCTGTTGCAAGTATTGATAAAAATAACGAGAGACTGGCACCTCTTCAGAAGCGCCTCATAGATGGACTGGCAGCTATACCATACTCTGAACTCAATGGTGATAGGGATAGAAGAGTTACTTCTAACGTCAATTTCTGCTTCGAGGGAATAGAGGGTGAGTCGTTACTTTTGCTATTAGATGACAAGGGTATTGCGGTATCGTCAGGATCTGCATGTACATCAGGCTCTCTAGATCCTAGCCATGTGCTGCTGGCCATTGGTCGTCCTCATGAGGTGGCTCATGGATCACTTCGTATATCCTTAGGAGAGGATGCCACAGAGGAGCAGGTGGACTATATTATCAATTCTGTTACCGAAGTGGTTGAGTATCTAAGAGGCTTCTCGCCATTCTGGGGAGATCTTGATACTGGCAAGCGCCCACATGTATTTGCTGAGCGTATGAATATAGCATAGGAGGATAGTGCAATGGCTTTATATAGTGAAAAGGTGATGGATCATTTTAGGAATCCTAGAAATGTAGGTGTGATTGATGATGCAAATGGAGTGGGTGAGGTAGGTAATCCAGTCTGCGGTGATATCATGAAGATATATCTTAAGATTAATGACAGTCAGGTGATTGATGATGTCAAGTTCGAGACCTTCGGATGCGGCAGTGCCATAGCTTCCAGCTCAATGGCTACTGAATTGATTAAGGGAAAAGCTGTATCTGAGGCATTGGAACTAACTAATCAGGCAGTTACTGAGGCTTTGGATGGGCTTCCACCACACAAGCTACATTGCTCAGTGCTTGCTGAGGAGGCGATTAAGTCAGCGGTAAAAAATTACTATGATAATTCAGGTATTGCATATGACCCTAAGGATTTCCCTGAGGAGCATGACTGCGAAGCCTGTCATGTATAATTACATATTTACCTTATGATAAGTAGATTCTTGTTTTCAGATGAAGGCAAGAATCTATTTTTTTATTAATAGAAGGGTTTTGAAAATTAGAGAAAAGGGTATAATAAAAACAAATTGTATGGAGGTTATTAATTATGTCGAAGATATATAAGGGATTTACAGAAATAATTGGAAATACACCACTTCTTGAGGTGACTAATATTGAGAAGGAATTGGGACTTGAGGCCAGAGTCCTTGTGAAGCTTGAGTATCTTAATCCAGCAGGTTCAGTCAAGGATAGAGCTGCTAAGTACATGATTGAGGATGCAGAGGCTAAGGGAATCCTTAAGGAGGGCTCAGTTATTATTGAGCCTACTTCAGGTAATACAGGTATAGGCCTGGCTGCCATTGCAGCATCCAGGGGATATCGTACTATTCTTACTATGCCAGAGACCATGTCAGTTGAGAGGAGGAATATCCTTAAGGCCTATGGGGCTGAGATAGTTCTCACTGAGGGGGCTAAGGGCATGCAGGGGGCAGTTGATAAGGCAGAAGAGCTTGCTAAGGAGTATCCTAACAGCATAATTGCAGGTCAGTTCGAGAATCCAGCTAATGCCAGAGCTCACTTTGAGACAACAGGACCTGAGATATGGGCTGATACAGATGGCGAGGTAGATGTGTTCATCGCAGGAGTAGGTACTGGCGGAACCCTTACTGGTATAGGACAGTTCCTTAAGTCTAAGAATCCTGATATTAAGGTGGTGGCTCTAGAGCCTAAGGATTCACCACTTCTTAGCACTGGTAAGGCCGGCCCTCACAAGATTCAGGGTATCGGAGCTAATTTCGTACCTTCATTATTAGATACTGAGATCTATGATGAGGTATATTTAGCTGATGGTGATGATGCTATTAATACAGCTAAGCTCCTTGCCAAGAAGGAAGGAATATCAGTGGGAATCTCCTCTGGAGCTGCATTATATGGAGCTATTGAATATGCTAAGAAGCCAGAGAATAAGGGCAAGACAATCGTAGCTTTACTGCCTGATTCTGGAGATAGATATTATTCTACTCCACTTTTTGTTGAGTAATCTTATTAAAAACTGTTACAATAGAACCACAGAAGATAATTTACTATTAATCTGGCTGATTGAGGTATGAAATGGTCGTTAATTTATTTAGCAAATTTAAATTAAGAGTTCTATTCATAATAATAACTATGGGTCTTGTATTATCTCTATTTCAAGACCCTATTTTTGTGTCTGCTTCAGATTCTAATAGGGAACCCATTAGAGTCGGTTATTATGAGAATGAGGTCTTTCAGGAGGGTGCATCTGAAGATGCCATTAAGACAGGCTACGCATACGAGTATTACAGGAAGCTCTCACAGTACACTGGTTGGGAGTACGAGTATGTATATGGTACCTACAATGAGCTATACAATCAGTTAATTAATGGTGACATAGATTTCCTGGCTGGCCTTGCATACAAGGAGGACCGTGCTGATATCATAGGATATCCTGATGCAGCAATGGGTGTGGAGACATACAATCTCCTGAAGCATGCTAATGATAGTACTATAACCACTGATCCAGATTCTCTTAATGAACATACTATAGGTGTACTTAACAGTGCCATGGTATCTGCCTTAGAAACATATATGCAGGGCAATGATATAGATGCCACTGTGGTCATATATGACGAGTTCGATGCGCTCAGCACAGCTTTTGATAATAATGAGATAGATATTATAGCTGTGGAGGGCAATGGAACCAGCGGTAGACGCAATGCTGAGGTGGTACTTCCATTTGGCATTACCAATTATTATGTGTGCGTCAACAAGCGTAAGCCCGAGCTGCTTAAGGAGTTGAATGAGGCTCAGAATCAGCTCTTTATGGATGAGCCATATTACCTGAGCACATTAAGTGCCAAGTATTACGCTTCTACCGTATCAGCCAGATCTTTTTCAGATATCGAAAGAGAGTGGCTTGATTCCCATAACAATATCAATGTGGGTTACCTCAATAATTATTTGCCATACAGTGACACCACTTCATCAGGTAATACTACGGGTATAGTCAAGGATGTGATGCCTGTACTGTTTGAGTCACTTGGACTTAAAGATATCACTTTCAGCTATGTGGGATACGACAATTATGAGGATATGATTGCGGCTGTTGATAGTGAAGAGATTGATGTGGCTTTTCCTGTGGGAGGCGGCAATTACTTCTCAGAGAATAGCGGCATATATCAATCAAATGCAGTGGTTACCTCAAGTACCGATCTGATATATAAGTATGTGGTAGTATATCCTAATCAGGCTACCTTTGCAGTCAATTCCAACAATAGCATGCAGTACTACTATATTAAGTCTAATTACCCAGATGCTACGATTATTTACTATGACAGTATCGAGGAATGTCTCAATGCAGTTATTAGAGGAGAGGTAGATTGCACTACACTAAACGGATTCAGAGCCAATGATATCCTTAAGAATACAGATTACATGTCATTATCAGTTAGACAGTTGGCAGACAATGATGACAGGTGCTTAGGCATTAAAATTGGTAACGAGGGATTGCTTCGTCTTATCAATAGAGGCATCAATATAATGGGCACTGATTATATAGAGAATATGGCCTATAAGTATACTGATGGGTTATATACATATAATGCCTATGATTGGTTCAGGGACAGGGCTTATATCTTCATGGGTATCTTACTCATAATGGTAATTATTGCAGTCATTATAGTATACAGGAGAGATAAGCTTAACAGGACCATCATTAAGTCCCTTAATGATGTTAATAATATTAACAAGTCATTTATAGATTCAGTTGTTAATAATATCAGGGAGCCTCTCAATAGAGATATTGAGTTAACGCTAGCCAGTCATGGCAAGCTATTCCTTCAGGAGAATAGTTTCGATCTAATACAGGTTATAGGTGAGCTGGAATCCAGCGTTCATGGTAAGGTGGCGGAGAAGAAGCTTACAGTAACCTTAGATACTAAGGAGATTGTTAACAGGCAGATTATTAATGATGAGGCTAGATTTAAGATAGTCCTAGGCAATATCTTGACCGATGTGGTAGAGCATGTACCTAATAACACTCATATTAATCTGTCGGCTAAGGAGATACTGGGTGCCAATCCTAAGATGGATACTTATACATTTACCCTTAGCATGCCAGATTATACTATTGATAATGATGTCCAGAATAGGATATTGGATGAGTATAATATGAGGATTGTAGAGCTCATGGGAGGCAGTATATTTATCCAGGCCTCTAATGATCTTAATACCAATGTGGTTATCAATACATACTGTAAGATAGATTACGGTAAAAGCAACTAATAATAAAGGATTCAGCGGCATGTGAGCTACTGAATCCTTTTTAAATTCTATATGGTTTATCTTGCACGAATATCTAGGATCTCTCCTATGTACATGGTATGGAAATCATCCATATACTTATCTGAATAATTCTTCTTAAGAACTTCCTCATCTAATATGGTGTTCTCTGTCATAGGAACCGCTGCTATCTTCTTGCAGAGGATTATGAAGTTGGCACCGTCCAGATATGGAACTTTCATGGCGTGATCTACTTCCACGTGACATAACCTAAGCTTGTCCTCGTTCCTGCCGCTTAATTGGTCTAGCACCTTCATAAGCTGTACATTGTTCTTGTCATTCATGTCGAAGAAGCAAGCAGAGAAGTAATCTGACTTGTCTAATAGCTCCTTAGTATATCTGGTATTTCGTAAGAATGCATATACTACATTCTTGCCCCAGAGATGTCCTACACCACCATTGTTAGAAGACATTGCGTTGACTTTTCCATCTGCTTCTGCAATTATGGCAATTCCGTCTTCTGCTAATTTCTTAATAGGATTCCACTCTAGCATGTTGATTGGATATGGTTGAAAGTTATGCATATTGATCTCCTTATCTAAAAATGATGAAATTAAAGATTATTCTTCTGGATGAATTTCAAGAACTCATGCTCAGGAAGAGGTCTGGAGAAAAAGTAACCCTGTATGTAATCTACACCAAGCTCTTTCATGCCTTCTAACTCTTCCTCTGTCTCAATGCCCTCAGCGATTATCTCAAGTCCCATGGAGTGAGCCATATCAATTACGGTAGGGACTATGGACTGAGCCTTGGTATTCTTGAAATATTCATCTGTGAGATGCTTATCTAACTTGACTATGTTAACAGGCATATCAATTATGTAATTAAGATTAGAACTGCCTGAACCGAAGTCATCTAGTGAGAAGCTGATACCATGCTCCTCCAGCTTAAGCATATTATTAAGAAGACTCTCCTTGCTATTGATGGAGCTGGTCTCCGTAATTTCTAGATTGACGAATTCTGGAGAAATATTATTCTTACTTAACAGCTCAAGGAATCTTGATACGAATACTGGGCTTTCACCCTGTTTAACAGATAGGTTGAGCTGGATAGTTTTAATTCCTAATTTCTCTATGCGGTACGCCTTTATAAAGGCAATTGCTTCTTTATATATATTATCTGAGAGAGGGATGATTCGGCCGGTCTCTTCCACAATAGGGATGAAGTCCTTAGGAAATACAAGGGTTCCATTGGAGAGACGGATTCTAACTAAGGCTTCGGCACTGGTAAATTTACCTTCCTTTAAATTATATATCGGCTGATAATGGACTTCGATTCTGTTATTCTCCATGGCTTCTATAACCATGCGCTCCACCATCTTGCGCTTCCTAAGGAGGGCTATGGAATCGGCGTCGATTATTACCTCGTTCTTGGAACGTGTGTCATGGTTATTTGGTAAGAAGCTTGTTAGAAGCATCAATAGTTCATCAGCATCGCTGGCTATCTTACAATCAGGCACTATACTATAGAAAGGATTGAACAGTGTGATTGCATCAGTAAGATCGGGTGTGTCTTCTATAGATTGGAAGTAAGTGGAAATCTTAAACTTAGTACTCTCCATGAAGTTGGTATTTTCAAATACTAATAGGAAGTAGCCCTCAGCAGTATCAAATACCTTGGCTGTGTCTATAGTAAACAGAAACTCGGATAAAGTCTCGATGGTCTTTCTAAGTAGTTTGTTCTCAGCAGAAGCATCCCCTACGGTCTTGAAGGAAATCATCATGGCGGAGAAAGGCATGTTGTGCTGATAGAGGTAGTCGATATAATCTCTAATAACAGCCGAGCTGAAATGGCCTGTCTTCCTGGAGATGGCTCCCTGTGGATTCTCAAGCTCGAAGTATACGACTAGAGCTCCTAAGCAGGAAGCGAAGCTTACTATTAGAAGCTTAGGGTTGAAGTACTGAATCACAGCGGATGCAATCCAGATAGCCATCCAGAAGTACAGTGCATTGGCTTTCTGCTTCTTAATATGCTTATTTAAAGCTATGGTAGATACCAGTATGGATAATATATATAAGGATACGAATCCATAAGTGGTAAGAGCTGCACTACCATATGAATATAGGTACTCTCCATCATAGAAAAAGTCCAGTGGGAGATATAAGGTAATGATTAATCCTAGGACGTATATAGCCTGGTAAACTGACCATATCATTTTCTCGTGCCTGCTGCCCAAGGTACTTAGTATATCTGCCACGGTGTAGCATAATGCTGAGAAAGATACGGTTTGCAATGACAGTAGATAAGCCTTACATACTAGTATAACTATAGCTCTACTGTAGCGAGTGGAATTAACTATAAAATAGCAAGAGGCAATGTCTAGAATTACACAGCCTAAGATAATGTATAAAATTGTGTTAAAACGGCGCTCTGAACTAAGCCCCATGGTAGGTTGGCGTTTGTAAAAGTACAGGAGCATAGTGATAATGATTAAGCCGCATACTTGTGTGTAAATATTCATAAATCTATTCCCATGTGTAGTATTTGTTTTGATTATAGCATTCATTTTTGCAGGTTTGCGCTAAAACTCAGAAAGTTCAAAGATTGTTCAAAAACACACAAAAAAACAAGTTAAAAAATTCAGCAATTTAGTGCGTTAAAGTGTTGACTCGACCCTCTAAAAGTTAGATAATAGTAGCAATTTAGGAAATTTATTAAGTATAGTTTTAATGCGGAGGCTAAAATGGAAATCAGATTTGAAAAACGTGAACAATTAAAAGAAAAGCCAGATTGGAGCAATCTTGGTTTCGGAAAGTACATGACAGATTACATGTTTATCTGCGATTGGGACAGAGAGATAGGTTGGCACGATGCCAGAATAGTTCCTGAAGGACCAATCGAACTTGATCCAGCCTGCATGACTCTTCACTATGCTCAGGAGACATTTGAAGGCCTTAAGGCATACCGCAGAGAAGATGGTAAGATTCAGCTTTTCAGACCAGAGATGAATGCAAAGCGTATGATTAATTCTAATGAGAGACTTTGTATGCCAGCTTTCCCTGTAGAGGATTTCGTTGCAGCTGTTAAGGCTCTTGTGAAGACTGAGGAAGCATGGGTCCCATCTGAGAAAGATACATCACTTTATATTAGACCATTTATGTTCGCAACTGAGTCAGCACTAGGCGTACATATGGCTAAGTCATACAAGTTCATGATTCTTTGCTGTCCAGTTGGAGCATATTATGCAACAGGACTTGACCCAGTTAAGATTTTAGTAGAAAATGAATTAGTACGAGCAGTTGCAGGCGGCACTGGCTTTACTAAATGCGGTGGTAACTATGCTGGTTCTATCGCAGGTCAGGTTAAGGCTGAGAAGCTTGGTTATTCTCAGGTTCTTTGGCTTGATGGTAATGAGCGCAAGTATGTAGAAGAGGTTGGTACCATGAACATTATGTTCAAGATTGATGGTGAGATTTGGACCGCTCCTACAGTTGGCACAGTACTTCCAGGCGTTACTAGAGACTCTATGATTCATTTACTTAGAGATTGGGGATATACAGTCAGAGAAGAGCGTCTTGCAATTGATGATCTCATGAAGGCTGGTAAAGAAGGCAGACTTGAGGAGGTCTTCGGTACAGGAACAGCAGCAGTTATCTCACCAGTTGGCGAGCTCCGTTTTAAGGATGATGTTGTTGTAATAAATGGAGGTAAAACTGGCGAGCTTACCCAGAAGTTATACGATACTCTTACAGGTATCCAGTGGGGTAGACTCGAGGATAAGTATGGATGGACAACTCTAGTAGACTAAACCATGAATTAGAAATTAGAACAGAAGATATGCAGTCATTGCAGGATGCTTTCTGCAGGACCAATGACATGTATATCATGTGCATCGGTAAAACACAAGGACAGATTACATCCTTCTCAGGCACTAGGCCTGAGGAGGATTTTGTTGATGCTAATTTTACATCCGAGTTAAGGAGAGAGATTCTTGATTCCTTCGTGGATGGAGACGCTGAGAATATAATAGAGCGTTTCGGTTCTGAGGAATACTTGATGTACAGGGGTGTTGCAATCAGAGGCACAGAGGGACAGTGCATAGGGGTATGGCTATGTTTTGGTATCGACAAGGATACTATGCCTGCTGATAAGACTTTTCCAACAGAGCTTAAGCTTACTACGGCTAAGGCTTTCGACAAATCAATTTCTTTAATTGAGATTCTTTCTAAATATTATTTCGCAGAGAAGTATAAGACTCACGCTCTGGAGAGACAGCTAATTGAGCAGAAGAGCGTCGAGAGAGAAATAGAATACAGACTCAAGAAGAATGAAATCATGACTGACATCTTAAGACTTATGGAGTCAGAGAATTCATTCTCTAAAGTGGCAGAGGATATACTCAAGGAATCAGGCAGATACTTGGAGTGTACCCACACAGCCCTATTACAGATTGGTGCTAATGGCATCGGTGTAGATATGATATCTGAGTGGTGTGCTAGCGGGGATAGTGAACTTATTTCCAAGTTCCAGGGTATCCCTATTGTAGAGTTACCTTTTATGAATGGTAAGCCATACACCATTTCATCAGATGCTACATTGCCAGAGGCATTTGAGATCTTCTTTATTAAATATGGAATCAAGGCAGCTATTTTCTTGCCTATCAATGTCAATGATTCGGCAGCTATGTATCTGTGCTTCCTCTCAGTTGGGGCAGAGCGCAAATGGTCAGTGGACGAGCTTCGTTTCGCCAATGACGTCAAGCGTATATTACATACCATATTAATCAAGAAGATAACTACCAATTCTCTTGCAAGCTCATACAATGCGCTAGAGGCTATCCTTCAGAATGCAGGATATGGAGTGGTGGTTGCAGATCTTAATCTTAAGCAACTGCTATATTCTAATGACACCTTCCAGCATATGTTTGATAATGAAGTAGACAGGCTTGCTATTGAGGAGATTATTTTCGATGAAAGATACTCACTTCCAGAGATCAATGGCTACTCAGCTAACGGTTCTGGCAAGTGGTTTGATATTGCTATTAATTCTATCAAGTGGGTGGATGGTAGAGCAGTCAGGATGATTACCTTCTATGATACCACCGATCTTAGGAACTACCAGAAGAAGGTAGAGAAGCAGGCACAGGAGGATATCCTTACAGGTCTGTACAATAGACAGGCATGTGAGAAGGATATTTCTATGGAATTCCATGTGGCTAAGAAGTTGGATAAGGAATTCGCAGTGCTTATGATTGATCTGGATGATTTCGCCAGTGTCAATGAGGGCTTAGGATACAAGGTGGGTGATGACCTGCTTGAGTATGTGGCTCACAGTATCAATGATATTTCTTATATCAGAGGCAGGTGCTATCGCGTGGGCGGTGATGAATTCGCCGTCATAATTGATCATGATAGTTATGAGCATCTGGATATTATTATTAAGCGCATCATGAATCTCTTTGATAATCCATGGAGATTAGAGGGACAGGATTACTATTGTACCATGAGTATGGGTGCGGTGAAGGCTCCAGCAGATATAGAGGATGCGTCAGATATTCTTAACAGACTTAATATAGCAGTCCATGGTGCCAAGAATAAGGGCAAGAATAGATTCGAGTACTATAGTCCTCAGTCTGAGACAGTCATGGCTGAGAAAGTTAAGATGGATCAGGCTATGCGCAGGGCAGTAGAGGAAGATTGCAAGGAATTCGAGGTATATTATCAGCCTATTATGGAATTCATCGATGGCATTCCTAACTGCTGTGGAGCAGAGGCATTAGTTAGATGGAATTCGCCAGATTATGGTCTGGTGGTACCAGATAAGTTCATTCCTCAGGCAGAGCAGCTTAGATTAATCATCGCTATTGGTGATCATGTACTAAAAGAAGCTGTAAAAGCATGCAAAAACTGGAATGATTTCGGCCACCCAGAGTATAAAGTTAATGTTAACTTATCAGTGGTTCAGCTTACTCAAAGTGACTTCCTTGATAAGCTTAAGGATGTGTTAGAGACCAGTGCAATCAATCCTAACAATCTCACACTTGAGGTTACCGAATCACTTGCAGTCAATGATATAGAATGGATGGTTTCTATTCTCAATGCTATTAGGGATTTAGGATGCAGAGTTGCTCTCGATGATTTCGGAACAGGGTACTCTTCACTTAATCATATTAGAAGTATGCCGATCGACACAATCAAGATTGATAAGGCCTTCGTTACAGATATGGATTCAGATCATTTCTCAGAAGCCTTCGTCAAGACTATCGCGGAGCTTGCGGACTCCCTTGATGTGGATGTGTGTGTCGAGGGTGTTGAGATGGACAAGCAGCTTAATATGCTTGGCAAATTCTCTGTTAATCTAGCACAGGGTTATTACTTCGATAAGCCTCTTGGTAGAGAGGAGTTTGAGAAGAAATATATATAACAAGAAAGGGAAAGTAATGTACACACTACAGGACATTCAAAATTCAGATCCAGAGGTAGCAGAGGCAATTGTTAAGGAATTCAATCGCCAGTCAGAGCACATCGAGCTCATCGCATCTGAGAACTGGGTATCACCAGCAGTTATGTCTGCAATGGGATCAGTTCTTACTAACAAATACGCAGAGGGTTATCCTGGTAAGCGTTATTATGGCGGATGCGTCGAGGTAGACGTAGTAGAAGAACTTGCTAGAGAAAGAGCTAAGAAGCTCTTTGGTTGCGAGTATGTTAATGTACAGCCTCATTCAGGTGCCCAGGCTAACATGGCAGTTCAGTTCGCTGTACTTAAGCCAGGAGATACAGTAATGGGTATGAACCTAGACCATGGCGGACATCTTACACATGGTTCACCTGCTAACTTCTCAGGTACATATTTCAATATCGTACCTTATGGTGTCAATGACAATGGCTTCATCGATTATGATGAGGTAGAGAAGATTGCACTTGAGTGCAAGCCTAAGATGATCATTGCTGGTGCTTCTGCATATTGCCGCAAGATTGATTTCAAGCGTTTCAGAGAGATCTGTGACAAGGTAGATGCTGTATTATTCGTTGATATGGCTCACATTGCTGGTTTGGTTGCAGCAGGTGTACATGAAAGTCCAATCCCTTATGCAGATATAGTTACAACTACTACTCATAAGACTCTCCGTGGACCACGTGGTGGTATGATCATGGCCACAGCTGAGGCTAATGAGAAGTACAATTTCAACAAGGCTGTATTTCCTGGTATTCAGGGCGGTCCTCTTATGCATGTTATTGCTGGTAAGGCAGTATGCTTCAAGGAGGCCCTCGATCCTTCATTTAAGGAATATGGTAAGCAGATTGTCAAGAATGCCCAGGCACTGTGCAAGGGTCTTCAGGACAGAGGTATCAAGATTGTATCAGACGGTACAGATAATCACCTCATGCTAGTTGATTTGACTCCATTTGAGCTTACAGGTAAGGTAGTTGAGAAGCTCCTTGATGATGCTCATATTACAGCTAATAAGAACACAATCCCTAACGACCCTAAGTCACCATTTGTTACTTCAGGTATCCGACTCGGCACACCTGCAGCTACTACACGTGGTCTTAAGGAAGAGGATTTCGATCAGGTTGCAGAGGCAATCGCTATCGTAATCAAGGAACAGGAGGCTGGTGTTGATAAGGCTAGAGCTATTATTAAGCGCCTTACTGACAAGTATCCACTTCCTGGTGAAGCAGAGTTTAGAGCTGAATAATTTTTTACAAATATAACTCCAATCAGAATGTTAGATATTCTGATTGGAGTTTTTTAATTACATGCTATCAGTTGGGCTGATAGTGATGAACGGCTGTGATCTAAGTTAAAGCTTGCGTCACTTTTATTGAAATATGCATAAGAGATTATTCCCGTAGCCTCGGAGATGGCATCATCCCAGGTTAGGTCTACATTGTAGAAGTGACCATCTATCTCAACTATATTCCATGCGTGGCTACTACCCATAGAGGTGCCTGTTACATAGTAACAAGTAATGCCTAGTTCATGGCAGGCTACCTGGAAGGCTCTGGCATAACCAGCACATACAGATGAACCACAGGTGAGAGCAGAGTATGAACTCTGGTTGAGACTGTTGTCAGAGTTGTAGGTGTTCATCTGACAGATGGAGTCATGTAGGAAGCGCTCCTGCTCAAGTTTAGTTGGATAAGTCCTAGCTTCCTCTACCAATGATGACAAGGTAGAGTTATAATTGACTTGGGCAAAGGTATAATCTGTTGGATCAATACAGTATCTTAATTTAACCTTTCGAACAATCCCAGCTGAATCAATTGCATATTGATATGAAGTATTCACCCAGAACAATTCAGGGTGGTCATTGTATATTGCATTCATAGTATCTTCTAAGCTGGATTCGGATAGAGGTTCTTCTAGAGTGAAGAGCTCCTGGTTATAATTTAGTATGTTCTGATAGATTTGATTATATGTAGTTAGTTGATCTTGGGATAGTAGATTCACATAAGGATATTGAGGGTGGTTTGAATAGCTGATGGCATAGCAAGTAAGGGTATCTGTATTAATACCTATCAGGAGACATATTATGATTGCTATCACTGCTATATTCTTTCTCATAGTTCCACCTCGCAAGCCGGTGTGCAACATAATCTCCCTTTATTATCTGATTATAATATAATTTAAGTAGTAATTTCGCTCAAATAAGTCATTTCACAAAGAATTCACAGTGATAATACACAGCTGTGTATTAAAGTAGCTTTGTACTAGAATTTATACCGTTTATTCTAGTGTAAGGTAATTGACATTTTTTTATCAATAAGGTTATATTGTATGTAAGGGAAACTCACTTTTTTAGTTAGAGTTTACTAACAATTAATAATTTTTTAGAGGAAAATTATGCTAGACTACAAAGTTATTGAAGTAAAGCAGAGCATCTTTGAGGACAATGATGCTGATGCTGAAGTACTTCGACAGGAGATTAAATCTCAGAAGACATTTCTGGTTAATCTAATGTCCGCCCCTGGTTCGGGCAAGACTACCACCTTATGTCAGACTATCAATCGTCTCAAGGACGAGATGCGTATTGGCGTAATGGAGGCTGATATTGATTCTGATGTGGACGCTGCCACTATCACTGCGGCAGGCGCTCGTGCAATTCAGATACATACAGGAGGAATGTGTCATCTCGATGCTGATATGACACGACAGGGTCTACATGAGTTCGGAACGGAAGATTTAGACCTAGTCTTTCTGGAGAATGTTGGTAATTTAGTTTGTCCAGCGGAATTCGATACCGGTTCATCGAAGAACGCCATGATCCTCTCTGTTCCAGAGGGAGATGACAAGCCACTTAAATACCCACTGATGTTTTCAGTGTGCGATGTGGTACTTATCAACAAGTGCGACACTTTACCAGTGTTTAGCGAATTTTCAAAAGAGGCTGTTGTAGAACGCATTCATAAGCTTAATCCCGATGCCAAGGTCATATTCGTGTCTGCGAAGAATGGTGAGGGATTCGACGAATGGGTTGACTGGTTGAGGGGCCAGGTAGCTGAATGGAATTCCTAGTCTTTTTTTGAGGAGTAATTTAATTAAGTAAGGGTTGTAAAAGGAGGAAACTTAATATGGGAATTGGACCAGATAACTTGGGCGATTTCTACCCTGATTGGGTAAACGATTTAAAGGACGAGGATGTTCGTCCTGAGATTCTTCAGCTTGGTAAGATGATTACAGACCGAGCTAAGATCAAGCTTGGACTTCAGAAGGTGACTAAGTATGATCCAGAGTATTGGGCAGTAGCAATACTTGCACCTACTAAGGAAATCGCAGAGCTTGCACTTTCTTTCGGAGGTATCAGGAAGCCTAAGACATTCAAGGAGCTTCTTGACATCACAGGTCTTGATGAGAAGACTCTTGAGGAGAGATTAGAGAAGGCAAGTTGGACAGGTCTTTTGGAGTGGAATTACGAGAATGAAGCTCATGAGAAGCAGTGGGTACTTCCTATGTATGTACCAGGTTCTGCTGAATTTTCTAACATGAACCAGGATTTACTTAGAGAGCATCCAGAGATGGGACGTTTCTTCGAGCGTATGAGCCGTCTTCCACTTGAGGGTCTCACTCACATGGTGCCACCAGGAGGCGCTGGTATCGGTATGCATGTTATTCCTGTTGAGAAGGCCATTGGTATGGAGCAGGAAGCAATCGGAGTTGAGAAGATTTCTCATTGGTTAGATAAGTATGAGGGACATTATGCTAAGTCTCCTTGTTCATGTCGTCTTTCTAGGAAGACATATGATGAGGGATGTGCTGATGATCCTGAGGGTTGGTGTATTGCAGTAGGCGATATGGCCGACTATGTTGTTGAGACTAACAAGGGTGGCGAGTACATCACTCGTGAGGAAGCTCTTGCTATTTTCAAGCAGGCTGAGGACAATGGATTCGTTCATCAGATTACTAATATCGATGGTGAGAATAAGATTTTCGCTATCTGTAACTGTAATGTCAATGTATGTTATGCACTTCGTACATCACAGTTATTTAATACACCTAATATGTCACGCAGCGCATATGTAGCTCATGTTACAGCTGAGGATTGTGTTGCTTGTGGTAAGTGTGTTGAGTCTTGCCCAGCTGGTGCTGTTAAGCTTGGTCAGAAGATCTGTAAGGCTGATGGTAGCCAGGTGACATATCCTAAGCAGGTTCTTCCTACAGAGAAGAAGTGGTCTACAGATGAGTGGAATGATGATTATCGTGACACTAATAGAATCAACTGCTATGACACTGGTACAGCCCCATGTAAGACAGCATGTCCTGCACATATTGCTATTCAGGGATATCTTCGCATGGCAGCACAGGGTCGTTACAAAGAAGCTCTTGCTCTTATTAAGCAGGATAATCCACTTCCAGCTATTTGCGGACGTGTTTGTAACAGACGATGCGAGGCAGCATGTACTCGTGGTACAGTAGATGAGGCTATTGCAATTGACGAGGTTAAGAGATTCCTTGCTGAGATGGATCTCAAGGCTGAGACGAGATATATTCCAAAGAAAATCGTGCCTTCTCAGAAAGGTGAGTTTACAGAAAAGGTTGCTATTATTGGTGCAGGTCCTGCAGGTCTTTCTTGCGCATATTACTTAGCACTTAAGGGCTACAAGCCAACAATCTTTGAAAAGAGCAAGTATCCAGGTGGTATGCTTAGATATGGTATTCCATCATTCGTACTTGAAAACAATGTTATTGATGCTGAAATCGATATTATCAAGGAACTTGGTGTAGATATTAAGTGTGGCGTAGAAGTAGGCAAGGATATTTCACTTGATGAGTTACGTTCACAGGGCTACAAGGCATTTTACGTAGCAATCGGTTGCCAGGGTGGTAACAAGCCAGGAGTTCCTGGAGATGATGCTATCGGTACAGCTACAGCTGTTGATTTCCTTCATGAGGTTTCTGAGAACGAGGCTTATGATATCAAGGGTGACCTTGTTGTTATCGGTGGTGGTAATGTTGCCATCGACGTTGCCCGTTCAGCTAGACGTGTTGGCAACGAAAAGGTTTCTATGTTCTGTCTTGAGACAAGAGACATTATGCCAGCATCGCCAGAGGAAATCGAACTTGTAGAGGCAGAGGGCGTTGAGCTCAACTGCGGTTGGGGTCCAAAGGAAGTTCTTGTAGACGAGGCAGGCGCTGTTAAGGGTATCGTTCTTAAAAAGTGTACTCGTGTCAAGGATGAGACAGGACGTTTCGCTCCTGAGTATGATGAGAATGACACAATCACTGTTGAATGTAAGCATGTTATTTTCTCAGTTGGACAGCGCAGTGTATACGGAGACCTCTTTAAGGGTTCTAAG
>JAILNO010000085.1 GCA_024691465.1 Pseudobutyrivibrio sp.
CTGCGCAATGAAATTGATAGGCTTGATGGTAGGAAGCTTAATCCTCCTGAATATCTCGAATAAGCATATGCCCAGGATTACTACTACGATACTGTAATTCTGGAACTTAGGTATAGATTGGATGAAGTCCATATCTGTCATTGCTGCTGGGTCCAGCTCAGCCTCAGCCAGGTTGAAGTAATATGACTCAATCTTGCCTAATACATTGTTGTGGTATGAGATTCCTATAATCAGGTTAGTAAGGGCTATTATTAAAAAGAATACGTAACCCCTGACTCTAGCGAAAGGATTGTACTTCTTAATGAAACCACCGAAGGCATAGAAGAATACGCCTACCATGACGGTACGTAAGCCGCTGGCTAAATCATCTAGCAGTGAACCCGACCAGCTCAGCTGACTGACTGCAAGTATGGCTAGCAGGAAGCTTAAGTACTTCTTATAATCAAGCTTAGCTAAGAACTTGTTAAGGAACATGTAAGCTACCAACATTATTATGAAGTAGTATCCCACGAACCAGGACATCTTGTTAAAGTACTGAATCTTGATATAGCTGAATAGATACTGTACAGAAGTAATATCTTCATTATTGTGTATGAAGGCTGCCGAGATAAGTACTAATGCGACAGCAGCGAAAAGTAACTGAGAAAGCAACTTCTTGGAAACCTTAAGAATATCTACATCCTTGTCCACCAGGAAATATCCTGAAATCATTATGAAGATTGAATTGCCCACCAGACCAAGTGGCATACAAAGTGATAAGTATAACAACTGTCTATAGTATAGTGGATTATTGAACCAACCATTCTCAAGGGCCTCTATAGAAGATACATTGACTAGCTGCACATTAACGCAGTGGATGATTATATGATAGATGATAATCATGAACATAGCGATGATGCGCAACAATTCTATATTAGATGAGCGTTGTAACTTGTTATTCATTAATAACTCCTCGTAATTACATATATAATGATGACTTTTGCATAATAGAAAATGAATCCCGCAGTAAGTCGTACCTTAAAATTATAAAGCTTAATTAAAATAATTCTAGTCTATTTTTCCTTTTTTAGGTTTTTTTAGGAAATACATTTTTTAGACACATTATTTACATATTAAGTGTTGCGTAATTATGATATTATAAAGTTACCAATTAATGAGATTTGATGTATTGGCGACATAGGTAAAAGGAGGTAGGTATGAAATTTTTTGTATGTGAAGTTTGTGGTAACTTCGTTAGCATGATCAAGGAATCTGGCGCTCCTATGACATGCTGTGGTCAGAAGATGAAGGAATTAATTCCAGGTACTTCTGATGGTGCTGTTGAGAAGCACGTACCTGTATGTAAGGTAGAGGGTAATAAGGTTATTGTTACTGTTGGCTCAGTAGAACATCCAATGGCTCCAGAGCATTTCATCGAGTGGATCGCACTTGAGACAGCTAAGGGATGTCAGAGGAAGGTGCTTAAGCCAGGCGATAAGCCATGCGCAGAATTCTTACTTACAGATGATGATTCTGTAGTTGCTGCATATGCATATTGCAATTTGCACGGACTCTGGAAGTCATAACTACAGTAATTAAGGCAGCCCTGGGCTGCCTTTTTTGCGCAAAAAATAGTTCCCTCAGCTCCCTAATAAATAGGGAAGGAGAGAGAACGTTATCAATCTTCTATATAATATCATATTTATTTCTAAAAACAGCTATTTGGCATAAATTGTCGATATAGTGACATAAATGGGATTATCTCTCTGATACCTTCTTATAGCCAGTCTTGACAAGCCATTTCTGGTCAATAATCTTAATATCCTCACCGAAAGCAATTGTAAGACGTACGGATGATGGCTGTTTCTCAATCTCTTTAACAGTGCCCTCGCCGAACTTAGGGTGGGTGACTATATCGCCTATCTCATACTTAACCTTGGAATTCTCCATATTGCGGTATGCTCTCTGAGTGTGGTAGGTATCAAGCATCTGTACCTGAGCGTGATCCACGCTAGGGCGCTTGAGGACTGAATCGTAATCCACCTTCTTGAGGCTCTGACCCTCCACATAGTAATCAGATGGGATAGCACCAATTAAGCTGCAGCAGTACTTCCAGGCGCTACCATGGATTCCAGGCTGCCAAGTGTATTCGCTTGGAATTGGGATATGTCTGGCCATGTAATGGGCGTATTCGTGCTTGTATAGATTGATTCTATCTGCCTTAGATAACTGTTCATTGAGGCAGAATCCTATGAAAAACAATGAGAATTCGAAATGTTCTTCATCATCATAGGAAGCAGGGATATAAGCGCCTAGTGCCTTTTCGTCCATTCCGAAATTGATAGGTAACTCAGCACCGTGCAGTCCTAGCTTGTGGTCCAGCACTGAGTATAGAGCAGTGATCTCTGCGTGAAGAACAGGTTCTTCATTGTGTAACATCTGTAGCATTTCTTTCTTTGTCATTGTGTCTCCTTAAAACGTGTAACTTTTCACAAAGAGACAGTATAACAAGTGAATTTTAAATTTACAATTAGCAGTGACAAATTTGTTAAAAATGCCCTATTTATTTGACTTTAGGGCCCCTAAATATTACTATAAAACTATATAAAGGAAAGTATGTACTGATAGATCTATAGGAGTATGATTATGAAAAAATCCATCCGTAATGCCAAGAAAATATTAGCCTTCACATTGGCTGTGTTCATGGGAGTTTCAATCCTTGGACTATCTCTCAATGCAGATGCTAAGAAGAAATCCAATGCTGGAACTTATGCTGAGGGTGACGATATAGCATTTGGTACATTAGATGGCAATATTATCAATTGGACCATTCTTTCATATGACGATACTACTAAGCTAGCTCTTGTTATTTCTAGGAAGTCTCTTAGCTCAGCTTCAGTTGCTTCTTATAGGAAATCAATCAATTACCAATACAATTCCACAGGAACTAAGGCAGGCTATGTTAAGTGGGCTGATAATTATTGGAGGGGTTGGTGCAATCAGATATTCTACGAGGAGTGCTTCACAGATGAAGAGAAGGCCATGATTCAGAAGACCACTCTCACTGCTAAGGATGCGCAGACTAGTCTTATGAATTTCTATCATGACACTACACTAGATTCATATTACCTGGCTGGCAATGTTAAGAACTCCATGAATATGAGCATATATAACAACCAGACTACCACTTCAGATTATGTATTCTTCCTTTCAACAGATGAATACACTGAATATAGAGATGTCATTAAGTACGAGACTAAGTACAATGTATGGCCACTTAGAACCAATGCTTATGATGATCCTGCCCAGGGATTATTTGCTAATGACGCTACCAAGCTTATAGATAGGAAGTACTATTATCTAGGTGATGCAGTCAGACCAGCTATGTATGTCAAGCTAGGTCAGACCGAGGAGGAGCTCGCTGCAGCAGAGGAATCAACCGAGGATTCAGATACTTCTTCAGAGAGTACTGAGGAGAGCACTTCAGAGACTACTGATACTACTGAATCCACTACAAGCACTACTACAGCTACAGCCACTACAGCTACAGCTAAGGCATCCAGCTCTAAGAGCTACGCTAACAATGGCACTAATATAGGCAATATCACTCTTCCAGATGATTCCACCTATAGCATGCGCAATGGCGGTACTGCCCAGGTAGCACTTAATCTCAGCTATCTGAATAGC
>JAILNO010000107.1 GCA_024691465.1 Pseudobutyrivibrio sp.
CACGCGTTACTCACCCGTCCGCCACTCAGTCAACAAATCGTCACCCCGAAGGGATCGTGATAAGCTGCTTCGTTCGACTTGCATGTGTTAAGCACGCCGCCAGCGTTCATCCTGAGCCAGGATCAAACTCTCATGTTAAAAAAGTTTAATTCCGAATCAGTATAAAACTGACTTGTTTACTAATAAAGGTTTCGTTTCATTAAGAAACTTAAATGAATTTCAAGGATACATGTTAAAATAACTTGTATTAATTCAAGGTTTGTTTCACTGTTCAGTTATCAATCTTCTCTTTGTTGTTGCCCTCAGCAGCAACTCGTATATAGTATCATGAGTGACTGTCTTTGTCAACAACTTTTTTATGATTTTTTCAAATCATTTTTCTCAGAAAACTAAGTGTTTTCTAAGTGTGCCGCTCTCAGCGGAACGATTAGTATAATATCATCCACCACATTTAATGTCAACGCTTTTTTCCAAAAAAATTAATGTCTTTATATTCCGATAATTCGTGTAATTAGATTGTTTTGATAGACAAAATATAGGAGCTCGTCTTTTTCTACATTAGTAAGCACAAACTGCCCAAAAGTAGAAGTAGGGAAGCATGTGGCTATATACATCATAGCCCATATTATAAGTACGCCCTCTGCAAACCCTGCCACGAATCCTAAAAGTCTATTAACATCCCTAAGGCCTGGCACCAGCCCTATAGCCTTAATAAGCTTATCTATTATTATTATAAGTATAATTCCTATGATTAGAGCCATTATGGTAGAGATGCCCTTTATAGCTGCATCAGTAAGTTCTTCTGCTATTGCGCTAATAGTTGCTTCTATAGAAGAGCGTACTTCCTCCTCTATATTGTCCTTAATGGACTTAGGGATCATAACCATGACGGCCTCCTCACCAGTGCCCGCTTCCTTAGCCTCAGACTCTGTGTACTTCTCAGTAAGGTGGTCGGCTATAGATGCATGGACAGTAGTAGGTATATCAGTGGTAGTAGAGATATAATTAGCTAAGATATTACTTCCATAATTAATGAAGATGATAAGGAATATCCAAGCAATGATGCCAAAGACTATTCTAAGCATACCTTTACTGGCACCTCGGTATATAGATATGATCATTATTGATACGCAAATAAAAAACAGAATATTAAAATCCATAGGTCTCCTTATTTAATGTATATTTCCTGTGTCTTAGAATCCCCTATTACATAGTATCTCTTAGCTGTGCTTCCAGGGATGATGTTATATACTCCCTCATCGAAAGCATAGTTGAATCTCCTGAATCCCTGTAGATTATATATAGATACTTCATTACCATTCTTAAGATATATCTCGCTATTATCAAGTATATCGATAGTATCGTAGCTATCTATCTGCTTAGACATCCACCTGAATCCATATAGATTGTAGACGTTGAGCTGATTCACTACCTCCCCTGACTCAAGAGCGGTCTCACATACATAACCAAAGTGAGTATCATTATAGAAGATACTCTTCATCTCTTCAGGTACAGATATCTCCTTGGCTATAGTTGCTCTGAGGTTATTGTTAAAGATAACTATCTTGTTATTGCAAAATGCGATAGCCTTGTCATTCTTAACATAATCTACCTTAGGTATTAATGTTCCTATATAACTATATGAAGCGACTATATTGTCCTCTTCCTTTTTGCCTGCGCTAGTAAAGTCGTAAAACACCAGGTCAGTTGATACTTCGCCCTCTTTTACATTAATAATAGAAAGAAGTAGTCTGGTGGCATCAGATGAAAGGGCCATAGATACTGGATATCCACGGTTCTCAGGATGAACCTCGCCTGATACTAGTACTGATCCATCATCGTCGTACATCTGAATGTAGCTGGTGGTATTCTCCTGCAGAAGCAGTGCTACTGTTCCCTGTGATGCTACCTGAGCCTCGATTACTGGAGTGGTGGTGGTGATGGTATTGACATAACCACTGGTGGAGAATACATCCACCTCAGTACCCTTCTTATCATATACAACGATATACTTGTCGCAGAAATCAATATTCGGATTGATCATATCATAGGTATAATTCCAGATTAATGTGCCATCATACTTCGTGTAAAAGATACCATCTGCACTGTACTTGATTAAATTGTTATTGAAACTACAATAGTTGCTCTCAAGAGAATCATTCCTATCCCAGGACTTCTCCACCTCGTAATCAGAATAGGTAGTTACAATCCTGATAACCATGATAGCCACAATTACTAGCACAATAAGGGCAATCAGAAATATGTAGCGCTTCTTAGGTGGTCTATAATCATCGTCTACTTTGCGCTCAAGGACAGGTTCGCTGGTATCCTCTGTATCTGTATCTTGTTTCTCTGGTAATTTAATAATCTTGAATTCTTCCATTACTACTCTCTAACTATAAAATAAGAAAAGGGCTGTATTAACAGCCCAATTGTTTAATAAACAAATATCGCCACTTGATATGGTGCCACAGGAAATGCAATGGAATAATCCCTTCCGTCACACTCCTGCTTGGTAGGAAGGATGGTCTCTGGAATAACACTGCCAGGACCTCCAAAATGCTCCTGCTCGCTATCTAACAACAGCTTGAAACGACGATTCTCTGGAACTCCTACCATGTAATCATCGTATCTCATAGGTGTCATATTGATAACAAATAGCAAGTTGTTCTTGCCGTTTTTGGACTTACGAATAAAACTGAAAATGCTACGATAGCTGTCGTTAGCATTGATCCACTCAAAACCGGCCCACGATACATCTAATTCGTACATAGCAGGATAAGCCCTGTATATATGTAGAAGCTCCTTATACATACGAGATACGTGCCTGTGATTAGGATTATCAAGTACATACCAATCCAGCTCTCTGGCCTCACTCCACTCTGTACCCTGGGCGAATTCCTGGCCCATGAAGAGTAGCTTCTTGCCTGGGTGACCCATCATAAATGCGTAACCTGCCATGAGGTTCTTGTACTTGTCCACCTCTAGACCTGGCATCTTGGCAAGCATAGAGCCCTTCAGATGTACTACCTCGTCATGGCTAAGCACTAATATATATCTCTCGGCCTCATTGTAGCTCATGGCAAAGGTCATTCTATTGTGATTATCTTTTCTAAAATATGGATCAAGACTCATGTAATCAATGAAGTCATGCATCCATCCCATGTTCCACTTGTAGGAGAAATTAAGTCCTCCATCCTCAACATCACCTGTAATCTTAGGCCATGCAGTGGATTCCTCAGCTATCATAACAGCCCCTGGGTTGCGACCTCTAATGAGGGTATTGATATGCTTGAAGAACTCAATAGCATCTAAGTTCTCATTGCCACCGTGCTCGTTAGGTACCCACTGACCTGGCTTCTTGCCATAGTCGAGATAAAGCATGGAAGCAACTGCATCCACTCTGAGTCCATCTATATGGTACTGCTCAACCCACTGAAGAGCGCTGCCTATGAGGAAATTCTTAACCTCGGCCTTGCCATAATTGAATATCTTGGTACCCCAATCAGGGTGCTCACCCTTCCTAGGATCTGGGTATTCATATAAGGCTCTACCATCGAACTCAGCCAGACCATGGGCGTCCTTAGGGAAGTGGGCAGGAACCCAGTCCAAAATGACGCCTATGCCATTCTTGTGAAGATAATTAACTAGATACATAAAATCGTCAGGGCTACCGTACCTGGAAGTAGGCGCATAGTAACCTGTGACCTGATAGCCCCAAGAACCATCGAATGGATATTCAGAAATACCCATGAGCTCTACGTGAGTGTATCCCATATCAAGAACATACTCAGTAAGACTGTGGGCAAACTCTCTATAGCTGTAGAAACCATCATTCTCTGGTCTAGGGTGGCGCTTCCACGAACCTGGATGCACCTCATATATAGCAAGTGGCTGCTCCCAGAAATTCTTGGCAGCCTTGCGCTTTTTCATCCAAGCGGAATCAGTCCACTTGAATTTAGAATTATCAAATAGTCTAGAAGCTGTACCTGGTCTAACCTCTGCATATGTAGCGTATGGATCAGCCTTGTATAACTTGTTTCCATCCTCTGCACAGATAAGGTACTTATAGAGCTGGCCCTCTTGAGCCTCAGGAATAAATGCCTCGTATATGCCCTGGGCAATTGGCTCCACCCTAACCATAGGATTGCGAGTCTCGTCCCAGTTATTGAAATCACCTATTACCGAAACGCTAATAGCGTGTGGTGCCCACACATCGAAATAAAAGCCTGTCTCCTTGCCCCTCTTCCCCTTATGGGCTCCAAGCTTCTTATAAATGTCGTAGTGGGTGCCTTGGCCAAATAGGTAGGCATCTAAATCTGTAAAATTGCTCATATACTTCTCTTCCCCTTAAATAATTATTATTTATCAAAATCCTTCTCTTTAAGAATGACATTGCCGTACTTGTCGTACTTAGGCTTATTGAAAAATCCTCCTTTAGTAGACTTCTCAATAGCATCATCCATAATCTCAGCAACCTCTTTGATAGTGGTGACATGGTCATATCTACCAATTAGATTGATACGATTATATAGTGCAAGGATACCCATATCATCTATGGTGCAGCCTGCCTCAAGTGCATAAGTCTTAGCAAAGGATACTAACTCATCGATAGAGAATACTGGAATAACAACCTTCTCAGTGAATCTCTTAGCGAATGAACTATCCTTAATTAAGGCCTTATCAATGCCTTTCTTGCTGTCTTCAATAATAATAATTGTGCCTGTATTATCTGATTCCATAAGGAGTGACAGTGTAAGTGCTGTCTCCTTAGAAATGCCTCCAGCGCTCTCAATAATCAAGCAACCGCTCTGAATCTTAGAGTATAGCTTCTGGATATCTTTCTCGTTAAGCTTCTCTCCAGAAATCTTACCAATGCCTCCCTTAGGGAAACCTGTCTTCTTCTGAAGAACCTTAATAATGCTGGTAGCCATCTGAGTCTTGCCTGAACCAGACTCGCCTACGATAGCAATACATCCACCATTAGCCTGTGGCTTGTTGATATAAGATGCAGCACCCTCGATAACTCTGATGATATTAGCCTTCATACCATTGATAGGTAAAAAGTACGAGAATACCTCAAGATCCTCATCCTCAAGATTAAGCTCTGACTGAGGCTTAGATGCTTCAAGTGCGGCTCTGGTAGGGGCTGCTACCTGAGTGTCTACCATAGGCTCTTCAATCTGTACGCGCTCAACCTGTACTGGTGCCACCTCTGGAACTACTGGCTCAGCTTCAGATACTGTAGGCTCCTCCTCAAAAATATCTGGTGGCAACTGTATCTCTGGTAATACTATATCGTCGAAACTGACCTGAGGCATAGGTGCTTCCTCTACCTCAGCTGCTTCGTCATATATCTCCTCTGGAAGCTCAGTAAGCTCCTCAACCTGAGGCTCTACTAACTCATCCATAACGGGTATCTCAACCTCAGGGATGGTCAACTCTGGCTCCTCGATCTCCTGCAGTGGTTCTGGAGCTGTAAACTCAGGTTCCTCAACCTGAGGCTCTGCCTCTAACTCTGGAGCTATAGGCTCTACAGGTGTAACCTGCTGCACTGGAATGCTAACCTCAGGAACTGCTGG
>JAILNO010000149.1 GCA_024691465.1 Pseudobutyrivibrio sp.
CGCACATCTGCGCTGGCAGAATTCCTTATGGTAATCGTAACTTTCTCGTCCCAAGGGAACTGTGTCTGCTGAGTAATCTCCACCTGACCGCCAGCTACCTGAAGCTTGGCATTAGAATCAATATACTGGTTGAGCAGGATACCATCATCTGCAACTGTGTAGATATAGTCGTCTAATGATGTAATCATCCTAGCTAAGTTAGGTGGGCAGCATGCGCATCCCAGCCAAGCTGGTCGAACAGGCTTAACATGACTCTTGGTTGGGTCCAGCTTAGATTTCTTAGGGTTAACCTCAAGAGGGTTCACGTAAAAGAAATGCTTGCCGTCCAGTGCCATGCCAGCCAGAGCACAGTTGTATAATGATCGTTCCATAACCTCGGCATACTCGCCATTAGGCTCTATGCGAAGCATCTGACGTGCGAAGAACATGAGGCCGATGGCAGCACATGTCTCGCAATACATGGTGTCATTAGGCAGGTCATAATCCAGGGTAAAGGACTCTCCTATGACGGTTGAGCCGATACCACCTGTTATGAACATACGCTTATCCACGATATTGCGCCACAGGCGCTTGCAGCCTTCATATATGTCGGCATCGCCAGTCTCAGCTGCTAAGTCAGCCAGGGCTGTGCACATGTACACTACTCTGACTGCATGACCTTCAGCTGTATCCTGCTCAAGGATAGGCTTGTGATTCTGGAAATATGTATCTGGAAGCTTCTCGATGCCATTTAGGGCATTAGGACCTTCATAGACATCAGCCTGCTGTCTGAAGAAGTCAGGGTTCTTACCCCTCTCCAGGAGAAAGTACTTAGCAAGCTCCAGATATCGCTTCTCCTTAGTCACTCTGTATAATCTAAGGAGACCTATCTCAATCTCCTCATGGCCATCATAGCCATGAATCTGGCCCTCCTTAGGGCCAAATGCTACATCTATATTGTCAGCACATCTCTTGGCAACCTCCAGCACCTTAGTATTGCCAGTAGCCTCATGATAAGCCACAGCAGCCTCAATGAAATGCCCCATGCAATACAGCTCATGGCTGCCTGCTAGTCTCTTGTATCTGAAATCAATACCTAGGATGGAAAAGTATGTATCTAAGTATCCGTCATCCTCCTGGGCGTCAGCTATTAGATCTATGACCTCAAGGGCCTTGGCCTCCAACTCAGGATTCATCTGCTCTCTAAGGGAGTAGGCTACAGCCTCCAACCACTTGTACACATCACTGTCCTGGAACACCCATCCGTAATGCGTACCTTTTTCCCTACCTGCCGCTATCTTAAAATTAGCGATTGCATGGCTCTTCTCGCTGGGAATAGAATCGTCGTTCCTCTCCTTCTCAATCTTAATATCTGCCTCGTCATTGAGGACGCTCCATTGGTATGGAATCATCTCTGTCCTGACCAGGCCGCGATATCTACTCCAAAAATCTGATGTAATCGTAACTTTGCTAGCCATAATTTCCCCCTTTTCAAGTAATTAAAAACCTTCTAGCCAATTCAAAAAAATGAAGCCACTATAGGTAAATAGTGACTTCATAAATACTCCATTAATTAGAGAGCGATAGCTGTCTCAAGAGCAAGCTTCATCATCTCTGTAAATGACTTCTGGCGATCCTCTGCTGGAATCTCCTCAGAAGTTACGAAGGAATCTGAAATTGTAAGCATGCATGTAGCATTCTTGCCAAGCATATTAGCATTGTTGAATAGAGCGAAACTCTCCATCTCAACGCAATCGCACTTGCAGCGCTCCTTGACTGCCTGCCATCCGCCCATCTCAGGTGCTGTGTAGAACTGATCTGCAGAGTGAACCTTAGCCACCTTAGCATCGATACCGAGCTCCTTAGCCTTAGCAATAGCTAAGTCATTGATCTTCTTGCTAGGGTAGAGAGTCTTCTCCTCCACACCATTAGTGTACTTAGCAAATGTGCTGTCTGAGTATGCGCTCTCAGAAATAACTACATCAAGCACGTTGAGCTTGTCTGTGTAGCTACCAGCTGAACCGATACGGATGATATTCTCTACATCATAGAATGCGTATAGCTCATAAGAATAGATGCCGATAGAAGGCATACCCATTCCACTAGCCATAACTGATACTGGTACTCCCTTATATGTTCCTGTAAAACCTAAGCAATTACGTACTGTATTAACACATTTAACATTCTCTAGGAAATTATCTGCCACAAACTTTGCACGTAATGGATCGCCTGGCATAAGAACTGTCTTTGCGAAATCTCCTTTATTCGCTTCATTGTGTGGTGTTGCCATAATACAAACCTCCTTATTAATTATAATTATAGAAATAATGGGCATTAATAACTGTGCCCGATGTTCTATCTAAGAAACCTGACTGCCCAGCGGCCACCTGCGAATCATGCAAGGCCTGAGCATATGAATATGTACAGAAGAACAGTGCATCTGTATTGGTATTACCTGCGATGGCCTGGGATGCGGCATACTGGCAGGCACTGTTAGGACCCTCAGCCAAAATAATGGCTACACGTCCTGATGTAACAGGAGCGAACTGTCCCGAAGCATAGATTACACCTGATACTGAATTAGGGAAGCTGGAGCTGGCCACACGGTTCATGACTACTGAACCTACGGCTAGACGCCCTGCATCACCTTGATTAGCTGCCTCCGCCTGAATAAGGGCTGCCAGGATAAGTGTCTCCTCATCGGTGGTGCTGTATCCACCTGTATAACCACCATGCTCACCTGCAAGAGATTCAGCCAGCGCCACCTGAGCCTGCTGATACTGCTGCTGGATGCGCTGCTCGTAAGCCTTAGCCTCCTCCAGCTGCCTCTCCAGCTCCTCAATGGCTGCCTGGGTATCTGCTATCTGTGTGTTTGTAGTATTCAAAGCAGAGGTAGTACTGCTAACTAGAGTACCCAGCTCAGACTTCTGAGACTTGAGGTTGCTCTCATATGCAGTAAGCTCTGTATTCTTCTCATCAATGGCTGCCTTAGTCTCCTCCAGCTGCTGCTGAGTCTGCTCGAACTTGGCAATAGCGGCCTGATCATAGGCTGTAATCTCAGCCATGTACTCTATTCTCTGTAGGAATTCAGCGAAGGAGCCGCTTTCTAAAAAGTTAACTAAGGTATTAGTGCTCTTATTCTCATACATGTACTGTATGCGCTTGGACATGGATTCCTTCTGGGTATCTAAGGAAGCCTGGGTCTCGTTGAGCTGCTCAGTAAGCACCTCTAGGTCAGCCTGAACTGTGGCAATATCCTCCTCTGTGGCAGATATCTCACCTGTCACCGTGGTAATCTGAGTATTTAAGCTGTCGATTTGTCCACTGAGTGAATTGGCCTGATTCTCTAACTGTTCCTTGGAATCCTCCACCTGCTCCTTGAGATTGTTAATCTCATCCACATGCTTGGAGGCATTCTCCGATTCCTGCTTAAGCCTGTCTACTTCCGACTTGGAAGCATCTACAGAAGTAGTGCACAGACAGAGCATCACAATTATGAGAATGGCTAAATTCCCTTTAAATTTCTTCATTCTCTCTCCTAGCGGCAAGAGCTGCTAATTGATTCCACCGCTACAGCTCCACCTCGGGTTACTTCTATCTTTTTAAATCTTGTTTTAAGTAATGCTATAATCTCATTGTTCTTTTTCTCTGTCAACATACATTCGAACATGACAGAGTCAGTTCCTATATCAACTATATTGACACTGCCGCACTGGTTGAACACCTCAGCTATCTGGAAGGCCTCAGTCTTGCCTGTGCAGTCTAGACCGAATACCTTAGCATATAGTATCTCTTTCATATGAATAGGTATGGTGGTCAGATCTATTACCTTGATGACCTCAACCATGGCATTGAGCTGCTTCTTGATCTGCTCAAAAGTAGCATCGTCAGCCATAACTGATATAGTCATGCGGGATACATCCTCTCGCTCTGTAGTACCAACTGTAAGGGTCTGGAGGTTGTAGGACTTAGCTGAAAAAAGTCCTGATACCTTAGCCAAAACACCTACTTGATTTTCAACGTATAAAGCTATCCATCTGTTCTTCATGGTGTGTCCTTCCTCTATTTAAGAATCATCTCGTTAAGTGGTGTACCGCCCTTTACCATTGGAAGTACCAGGTCATCTGGTGATACTAAGAAGTCGATAACTGTAGGTCCCTTCTTATTAGCTCTGGCTGTCTCAAGAGCTTCCTTAATTCCATCTGCATCAGTAACTCTAATAGCCTTGCAGCTGTAGCTGTCAGCCCACTTAATGAAGTCTGGATAATAATTGCCGTCTACAGCAGCCAGGTCCGTTATCTCGTATCTCTTGCCGTAGAAGAGCTGCTGCATCTGACGCACCATGCCAAGAGCCGAATTATTAAATATACATATAACAACCGGAATATGCTCATTCATAGCAGTGGCCATCTCCTGCATGTTCATCTGGAAGCCACCATCGCCTGTAATGAGAACTGTAGGCTTCTTAGGATTGCCTATGGCAGCACCGATAGCTGCAGGGAAGCCGAATCCCATGGTACCAAGTCCACCTGAAGTGATGAACTCCTGTCCCTTATTAAGCTTGATGAACTGGGTAGCCCACATCTGGTGCTGGCCTACGTCAGTAACTATATTGGCATCAGGGAATACCTGATTAATGGTCTCACATATAGTCTGTGGATTAATGCCTATCTTAGTATCAGGCATAGCAAGCGGATACTCCTGCTCCCAATCATTAATCTTAGCAAGCCACTTGTCTGTCTCCATAGGCTCGGCATACTCAGCCAAGCGCTCAAGCGCAATCTTTGCATCAGCTGTGACTGGCACATCCACCACTACATTACGTGAGATGGATGCTGAGGCGATGTCCACATGGACAATCTTAGCCTTGGTAGCGAACTTCTCAAGCTCGCCTGTGATTCTATCGTTGAAGCGAGTACCTATGGAAAAAAGTACGTCGCACTCAGTAACTGCTTTGTTCGCAGCGTATCGGCCGTGCATACCGCAATTGCCCACGAACAATTCATGGCTCTCTGGCATGACGCCCTTTCCCATGACTGTAGTGGTAACTGGCACATGCATCTTAGTAGCGAACTCAAGTAGCTTAGCCTCAGCGCCAGCGATTCTCACACCGCCGCCTGCCAAGATAAGTGGTCGCTTAGCATTCTTGAGGAGGCGATAGGCCTTCTTAAGCTGCCCGATATGAACTGTCTCGTTAGGGTGATAACCCCTGATATCCACATGCTCAGGATACTCAGGATCACCTGAGATGACCTGGATGTCCTTAGGAATATCTATAAGCACAGGACCAGGCTTGCCTGTGGAAGCCACCTGGAAGCCCATCTTAATGAGACGTCCCATATCCTCTCTATTTCGAACTGTCACTCCATACTTAGTGATGGAGCGAGTCATACCCACAATATCAACCTCCTGGAAGGCATCATTTCCAATGAGATGGAGTGGAACCTGTCCAGTAAAAATAACCATAGGAATGCTATCGTAATAAGCATCCGCAATACCTGTGATTGTATTGGTAGCACCAGGACCTGATGTAACCAGCACGACGGCAGTCTTGCCTGTAGCTCTAGCGTAACCTTCTGCCTCATGGACCAGTGCCTGCTCATGCCTACCTAGTACCACTCGAATGCCCTCGGTCTTGTATAGCTCATCAACAATATCAGTAATCATTCCGCCTGGATAAGCGAAAATTGTATCTACGCCCTCTTCTTTAAGTGCCTTAACAAATAATTTACGTCCTGTAATATTCAATGCCATGATAGATTCCTCAGTATGCTAATTGTCAACGTGTATAAGTTCTAAAATAAAATTCTAAATCGTAATATGTCTGCTCCTCTGATTCCTCGGATAGCTTCCAGTCTGGAAGCTCATCTAGATTTGGGAAATATGTGTCTGCATC
>JAILNO010000159.1 GCA_024691465.1 Pseudobutyrivibrio sp.
TAGTGGTAATACTAAATTTAATTTTAACATCTTTAGAAAGAAGGTATATACATGACAAAGATTGATATAATTTCAGGATTCCTTGGAGCAGGTAAGACTACATATATTAAGAAGATGCTCGAGGAAGCATATAAGGGTGAGAAGGTTGTCCTTATTGAGAATGAGTTCGGTGAAGTAGGTATTGATGGTGGATTCCTTAAGGATTCAGGCATCACTATTTCTGAGCTTAATTCAGGTTGCATTTGCTGTTCATTAGTAGGTGATTTTGATAAGAATCTACATGAGGTTCTTGAGACATATCATCCTGATCGTATTCTTATTGAACCTTCAGGTGTTGGTAAGCTTTCTGACGTAATGACATCAGTTATTAAGCTTGAAGAGTCTGCAGATGTTAAGCTTTGTGGACTTGTTACAGTTGTTAATGCTCTTAAGGCTTCTAAGCAGATGAAGGCCTTCGGTGAGTTCTTTAACAACCAGATTGAATTTGCAACTACAGTTGTTCTTTCTCGTTCACAGACAGCTACTGAGGACCAGCTTGAGTTCTGTGTTAAGCAGATTCAGAACCTCAATCCTAAGGCAGCTATCATTACCACTCCTTGGGAGGAGATTTCAGGTGAGAAGCTTCTTTCTGTAATGGAAGGACAGGATAATCTTGCTGCTGATATGAAACATCTTGCAGAGGAAGCTCACGAGGAGCATGAGCACGAGCATCATCATGACCACGATCATGAGCATGAGCATGAGCATCATCATGATCACGATCACGAGCACGAGCATGAGCACGAGCACGAGCACGATCATGAGCACGAGCATGAGCATCATCATGACCACGATCATGAGCATGAGCATGGTGAGCACTGTACATGTGGATGTCATGACCATGAGCATCATCATCACCATCATGCAGATGATGTATTTACTAACTGGGGTAAGGAGACACCTCATAAGTTCGACAGAGCTACTATTGAGAATGCTATGAAGGCATTTGCTAACACTACAGACTACGGTACTGTTATCCGTTCAAAGGGTATGGTTGAGTCTACAGAGGGTGGCTGGATTTACTTTGACTTTGTTGATGGAGAGTATGAGCTTCGCGCAGGTGAGCCAGATTATACAGGACGTCTCGTAGTTATCGGCGCTGATATCGATGAGCACAAGATTGAAGAGCTCTTCGGTTTATAATTATTAGATATTAGAGGTTATTATGGCAAAAGATATACCAATTTATGTCTTCACTGGATTTATGGATAGTGGTAAGACTACATTAATCCAAGAGACATTATTTGAGAATGACTTCACACAGGGTGGAGATGATAGAATCCTTATTCTGTCTTGTGAGGATGGCGATGTTGAATATGATATCGAGAAGCTTAAGACAGTTAACGCTAAGGTTGAGACAATTGATTCTGAAGAGGATTTCAATCTAGAGAATCTTACCAGGATTTCAAAGGAATATGATCCAGATGTAATTTTCCTTGAGTACAATGGTACTTGGGGCGTTGATCACATATATGATGAGCCACTTCCTGAGGGATGGGTACCAGCTCAGAGTCTTGCTACTGTTGATGCAAGCACTTTTGAGAATTATCTCAACAACATGCGTACTATGATGATGGAGCAGTTGTTTAAGGCTGAAGTAGTTATTTTTAACAGATGTACTGACGCTACTCCTAAGTCTAAGTTCAGAGGACAGATTAAGTCTATGAATAGACCAGCTCAGATTGTATATGAGAGAGCTGATGGTTCTATAGATGATTCTCCAGAGGAGCTTCCATTTGATATTAATGCAGATGTCATTGATATTACTGATGCTGATTATGCTATCTGGTTTATGGATTGCATGGAGACTCCTAAGAAGTATGATGGTAAGAAGATTCACTTCACTGGACTCGTATATAATCCTAACGATGGTAAGCTTCGCAAGGATGTATTTATCCCAGGCAGATTTGCTATGACATGCTGTGTTGAGGATATACAGTTCCTTGGAATGAAGTGCAAGTGGGATAAGGCTGACACTCTTGGTCACCGCTCATGGATTGATATTACAGCTCAGGTTAAGGTTGAGTTTGCTAAGGAATATAAGGGTAAGGGACCTGTTCTTTATCCTATTTCTGTGGAAGCTACTGACAAGCCTGAGGATGAGCTTGTATATTTCAGTTAATTAGTTCATTAGATAATTAGATTATATTGGAGTATGTACGCTCTAATATTGTCTAATTATCTTTTATTTTAAAAGGAAATTTTTGCACTTTAACACTTTACAATGCGACAGTGTTTAGTATAATAAAAGGCAAGTGTTAAAGGGAAGGAGTCTAATTTTATGTATTCTATTATGAAAAAGGAAAAGCTTTCAGATAAGATTTTCCTTATGGTAGTGAAAGCACCACGTGTTGCATCTGGCTGTCTGCCAGGTCAGTTTATTATCGCTAAGATTGATGAAGAGGGCGAGAGAATTCCTCTTACCATCTGCGATTATGACAGAGCAGAGGGAACAATTACTATTGTATTCCAGACTGTAGGTGCATCTACTGAGAGAATGGCACTACTTGAAGCAGGCGATGCCTTTGCTGATTTTGTTGGTCCTTTAGGTCAGCCATCAGAGATTTGCATGGAAGAGAATCTTGAAGAGACTAAGAAGAAGAGTATCGTATTTATCGCAGGTGGTGTTGGTACAGCTCCTGTATACCCTCAGGTTAAGTGGCTCAAGGAACATGGTGTTGATTCTACTGTTATTATCGGTGCACGCTCTAAGGATATTCTATTCTATGAAGATGAGATGAGACAGGTTGCTACCGAGCTATATCTTGCAACAGATGATGGTAGCTATGGTTTCCATGGTAATGGTTGCCAGCAGTTACAGGCACTCATCGATGCAGGTAAGAGCTTCGATCACTGTGTAGCTATCGGTCCTATGATTATGATGAAGTTCGTATGTCTCCTTACAAAGGAACTTAACATCCCTACTGTTGTATCTATGAACCCTATCATGGTTGATGGTACAGGTATGTGCGGTGCTTGCCGTCTAGTAGTTGGTGATGAAGTTAAGTTTGCATGCGTTGATGGTCCAGAGTTTGATGGTCATTTAGTTGATTTTGATCAGGCTATGGCTCGTGCGAAGCAGTATAAGACTGAAGAGGGAAGAGCACTTCTCAAGATTCAGGAAGGTGATACTCATCACGGTGGATGCGGACATTGTGGAGGTGACAAGTAATGGCAGATATGATGGTTAGAGTACCTATTTCAGAGCAGGACCCTAAGGTTCGTGCAACTAATTTCGAAGAGGTATGTCTTGGATATACAGAAGAAGAGGCAGTTGCTGAGGCAGCTCGTTGTCTTAATTGCAAGAAGCCTATGTGTGTAGGAGGTTGCCCAGTTTCTATTAATATTCCTGCATTTATTCAGGAAGTTAAGGCTCGTAATTTTGAGAGAGCTTATGAGATTATTTCAGAGTCTTCAGCTCTTCCTGCAGTATGTGGTCGTGTTTGTCCACAGGAGTCTCAGTGTGAGGGTAAGTGCATACGTGGTATCAAGGGTGAGGCTGTTGCCATTGGTAAGCTAGAGAGATTCGTTGCTGATTGGGCTAGAGAGCATGGTATCAAGCCTAAGAATACATCTACTCCTAATGGACATAAGGTTGCTGTAATCGGTTCAGGCCCTTCAGGTCTTACAGCTGCTGGTGACTTAGCTAAGCTTGGTTATGACGTTACTGTATTTGAGGCTCTTCACGAGATGGGTGGAGTATTAGTATATGGTATCCCTGAGTTCAGACTTCCTAAGGATAAGGTTGTCAAGGCTGAGGTTGAGAATGTTAAGGCTCTCGGTGTTAAGTTCGAGAAGAATGTTATCATTGGCCGTTCTATCACTATTGATGAGCTTATTGAGAATGAGGGATTCGAGGCAGTATTTATTGGTTCAGGTGCTGGTCTTCCTATGTTTATGCATATTCCTGGCGAGCAGGCTAATGGAGTCTTCTCAGCTAATGAGTTCCTTACTAGAAATAACCTTATGAAGGCTTTCAAGGAAGGTTACGATACACCAATCGCTCGCGGCAAGAAGGTCGTTGTAGTAGGTGGTGGTAATGTTGCTATGGATGCTGCACGTACAGCTCTTAGATTAGGAGCAGAGGTGCATGTAGTATACCGTCGTAGTGAAGCAGAGCTTCCTGCTAGAGCAGAGGAAGTACATCACGCTAAGGAAGAGGGAGTTATCTTTGATCTCCTTCAGAATCCTACAGAGATTATGGTTAACGATGAAGGTTCTGTATGTGGTTGTAAGATCATTAAGATGGAGCTCGGTGAGCCAGATGCTTCTGGACGTCGTAGACCAGTTGAGATTCCAGGTAGTGAGTATGAGATTGAGTGCGATACAGTAATCATGTCTCTTGGCACATCACCTAATCCACTTATTTCAAGTACTACACCAGGTCTTGATACTAATAAGAAGGGTTGCTTGATTGCTACAGAGGATGGCGCAACCACTAAGACAGCAGTATATGCTGGTGGTGATGCAGTTACAGGTGCTGCTACAGTTATCCTTGCAATGGGTGCTGGTAAGACAGCAGCTGCAGCTATCGATGAGTACTTCAAATCAAAGAACTAATATAGAATATTGGGAGCATGCTAGTCATGCTCCTTTTTTATTACAAAGAAAAAGACCTAGTTCAAACGAACTAGGTCTATATAATAGCTTGCGCTTATAATTCGTAGTAACAGTTCTTAGAACTGACCGAAAGCATATCTGAAGAATGATACTGGCTTCTTGCCTTCTGCTTCCTGCTTTCTGCAATACTTTTCATAATCTGAATAAACACTGTACATCTGGAATGATACTTCTTCGAACATTCTTTTTTCCTCCTAATCTTTATCTTTTTTACATTTGGTATGATAAACCCTTAGTTGTCATTTGTCAACAAAAACAAGGTGAAGATATTGTGAAAATTGTATAAACGGTTTTATGTTGAGTCAGTTTCCTTTGAATGATATAATTTACTTAAAGGAAACTACTTATAATAGTTTTAGTTTTTAGGAGTTTATTATGAACGAGAAAATATTAGAGGGTGCTCTTAAGGTTTTTAGAGAAAAAGGGCCTAAATTCACAATGGATGATCTTGCCACTGAAATGAAGATGAGTAAGAAAACTATCTATACGATTTTCACTGACAAGAATGAGCTTATGTGTGAGATGATGGAATACGCTTTTGACCTTATCAAAGCTTCAGAGGATAAGATATATTACGATTCTAATCTATCCACAGTTGAGAAGATTAGAGGTATTCTTTCAGTCCTTCCAGAGTCTCATTATGGCTTCGAGTATTCAGCTATGCACCAGTTAGCGGTTAAGTATCCTATGGCTTATCAGAAGATGATTGATCGATTAGATGGTGGCTGGGAGAAGACTATGGAGCTTCTTAAGAAAGGCATGGAAGAGGGACATATTAGGGACATTAACTTAACTATATTTAAGTTAATGTATGAATCATGTGTCGATAAGCTATTGATGGGTGATTTCCTTTCATCTAATGAAATGGACTATCCTTCGGCACTAGTTGAAGTTGTTGACATTATGGTAGATGGCATACTTGTAAAGGATAAATAAATGGCACAGAAAATATACTTAGACAGGAAATGGAGATTCAACGAACAATTTTCAGAGGAAATGATTTCAGAGCCTATGGAGAATAGCACTCTTATCAATATTCCTCACACTGTAAAAGAGACTCCATTTTCATATTTTGATGAGAGCATATATCAAATGGTAAGTGCTTATCAGAAGAGTATTTTTGCTCCTGCTCAATGGGAGTCAAGAGTAATAATACTTACCTTTGAAGGCGTGGGTCATAGTTGTGATGTGTATATTAATGGCAAGCACCTTAAGCACCATGACTGTGGATATACTGCTTTTTCTATTGATGTAAGTAGTTATTTAAAGTACGGAGAAGAGAATCTTATCACCGTCAGGGTAGATTCGCGTGAGACACTTAATCAGCCTCCATTTGGTTATGTGGTTGATTATATGACTTTCGGAGGTATATACAGGGATGTCTATTTTGAAGTTAAGGACAAGCTTCATTTTGTTGACCTGTTTTATCAACCATCACTTTTAGAGCGCATTTCTACTAATAAGCGTACCGTCAAGCAGATTAAGATGATGAAGGTGCAGGGTATATTGAAGACCCAGTGTTACCTTTCTCGGGATGTATATGATTTAGCTGTGGATGAGCATGTATTTGTTAGGCAATATATCGATGGAGATCTTATTCTCTCACAGCCTGTAGGTGGTCTCGAGGAGTACATGGATGGTTATATTCTTAATATTAATACTGCGCCTATTAAGGTTAAATTATGGGATATTGAGAGCCCTAGCCTATACACTGTTAAGACACAGTTGGTTCTAGATGATGCAGTTGTGGACGAGTGGGAAGGCACAGTGGGCTTCAGGAGTTCTGAGTTTAGGAAGAATGGTTATTATCTCAATGGCCGCAAGGTTAAGTTAAGAGGACTTAATAGACATCAGTCTTATCCATATGTGGGTTACGCTATGCCAGAATCTATGCAGAGACTAGATGCTAAGATTCTGAAGGAAGAGCTGGCACTTAATGCGGTTCGCACTTCGCATTATCCTCAGTCACAATACTTTATTGATGAGTGTGATAAGCTGGGGCTTCTGGTTTTTACTGAGATACCAGGTTGGCAGCATATTGGCAATAGCCAGTGGAAGGATATTGCTGTTGATAACACTAGAGATATGGTAATCCAGTATAGGAACCATCCATCGATTATACTGTGGGGTGTTCGTATCAATGAATCAGCTGATGATGACGAGTTCTATACCAGAACTAATGTAGTTGCTCATGAGCTGGACCCTACCAGACCTACAGGCGGCGTTAGAGCACACGCTAAGAGCTCTTTACTTGAAGATGTGTACACGTACAATGACTTTACTCATTCGGGAGATAATAAGGGGTGCTCTAGCAAGGGAGATATTACTTCTGAGGATGACAAGCCTTATCTTGTCAGTGAGTACAATGGTCATATGTATCCAACCAAGCCATACGACACAGAAGAACACAGGCAGGAGCACGCCATCCGCCATGCCAATGTACTGGATGCGATTGCAGGTGAAAGTGATATAGCAGGTTCCTTTGGTTGGTGCATGTTTGATTACAATACTCACAAGGATTTCGGTTCTGGTGATAGGATTTGTTACCACGGAGTAATGGATATGTACAGGAACCCTAAGTTGGCCGCAGCTGTATACTCAGCTTATACAGAAAGTGATGTGGTTCTAGAGGTAACCACAAGCTTTGATATAGGTGAGCATCCAGCATGTAACAGGGGCAAGTCTTACATTATTACTAATGCAGATTCTGTAAAGATGTATAAGAATAACGAGCTTATCAAGGAGTACTTCCCAAGTGATAGCTCTTATCAGAATATGAAGCATGGCCCAATTCTCATCGATGATTTCGTAGGAGATGCAGTCGAGAGGGATGGTGATTACACCAAGGGACAGGCTAAGCTTATTAAGAAGGCATTGAATGAGGTTACGCTTAAGGGATTTAAGATTACACCTTCACTTGCCTGGTTAGCATTTAGATTGGTTGTTTTCCATCATGTTAGTCCTAGTAAGGCAGTTCCTATCTACAATAAGTTCATAGGAGACTGGGGTGGAGAATCACGTGAGTATAAGTTCGAAGCCATAAAGGATGGTCAGGTAGCTAAGACCGTAGTGAAGGCTGCTGCTAAGAAGCCATATATTAAGACTAATGTCAGTCATACACTACTTACTGAAATACATACTTATGATGTGACCAACGTCAGAATTAAGATAGTAGACCAAAATGACAATCAGCTATATTTCTTTAGTCAACCTATTTCATTAGAAATAGAGGGACCATTTGAGATAATTGGACCTAAGACTATTTCGTCAGCCGGCGGAGTAGCGGGAGTCTATATTAAATCTATCGGTGAGGATGGTGACGGTAAGCTTACCATTAGCAGTGATGGATTAGCACCAGTTTCGATTAGCCTATCGGCAGAGTGCTTAGTATAAATAATCTATAAGAGGGTGAGGTAATAATAATGGATAGAAGTAAGGTTATTTTTGGTAATGTCATTTCTGACAAAGATTACAAAAAAGCTTGCAAAACTAAGGCTAAGAATATCAAGAAGTATGGTGATGATTCTAATAGAGATTACAATATAGTAATTCAAAAGAACCAGCATATAGGAGAATCCTTAGGGGTATATGATGTGCTTCTTAAGGATGGTGCAAGCTCTAATGAATTCGACGTTAATAAGGGCATTATCGTTGGAAATATACGAATGGGTTTCGGTCATTATCGTATATCTATGGCTATGGCATCAGCAGCTAAGTCTATGGGCTACACTCCTTACTGGATGGATCTGAATGGTTATCCACAGACTACCTGTACTAAGGTAATTAGTGCTCAGAATGATTTATATTCTCTGGGATCTAGATTATCTAAGAACAAGCTGTTTAACAAGTTCGTGTGGGAACCTATGAACTATGAGGGCTTTAGGAAGCTTTCTTACAATTCATCAGATCAGAAGAACGCAGAGCTTATGGCTACTGTATATAAGAATGTTCCTAAAGATATTCCAGTGGTAGGTACTCATGCTTGGCCTGCACAGGCCGCGGTACATGCTGGTATGAAGTATGTAGTTAATGCCATTCCAGACAATTGGCCTATGGCTCTTCACTTCGCAGAGGGTGCCGTACACGCTATCCAGTGTAAGAATGCATACATGGGTTACAGGATATGTAATGGTATGGCAAAGGATGCTGTATGCAAACCTATGCCTAATGATTCTTTAGTATATACAGGTCACTACATTGACCATGAGTTAGTCTCTAATATAGAGGTAGATTGTGACATGCGTATGGAGAGGAAGAGAAGCGGTAAGCCTATGCGCTTCTTACTTACCATAGGTGGTGCAGGTGCCCAGAAAGAGATATTTGCTGCAATCATCAAGTATCTTCTTCCTGACATTAAGTCCAACAGGGCTGCATTATATGTCAATGTAGGTGATTACAAGAATGTGTGGGATGACTTGTTAGAGGAGATTCCACAGATGAAGGATGTTTGCACAGAGCATTTCAATGAGTTCGATGCAACCACCAGATTTGCCATAGAGGCTCTCACAGGAGATGTTACAGGTATCCATGGATTCTACCATGAGAATATATTTGAGGCTGTATATTGCACTAATTTACTCATGAGAAGCTGTGATGTGCTTGTTACCAAGCCATCAGAGTTGGCTTTCTATCCAGTTCCTAAGCTCTTCATTAAGAGAGTTGGTAAGCATGAGATGTGGGGCGCTATTCATTCCGCTGAGATGGGAGATGGTACTTTAGAGTGCAGAGACATTCCACATACACTGCAGATGATTGATCTGTTTATGCAGGATGATAAGCTGCTTACAGAGATGTGCGAGAGTATTAAGGTTAATAAAACAATTGGCTTGTATGACGGTGCTTATAAGGTCGTAGAGCTAGCCATGGGGTTAAAGAATAATTAATAATTAGGAGGAGTTTTATAATGTCAGAGAAGAGAAGTTTGTCAGGAGCAGAGAAGTTTGCTTATGGCATTGGAGCGGTTGGAAAGGATATGGTATATATGCTTTCCGCTTCATATATTTTGTATTACTATCAGGATATTCTTGGTATAGAGGCTTGGATAATGGGTATTATCCTTTTGATTGCCAGAGTATTCGACGCCTTTAATGATCCTATTATGGGTGTGATAGTTGCAAAGACCAAGACTCGATGGGGTAAGTTTAGACCATGGTTATTCATTGGTACAATAACTAATGCGATTATCTTATATTTAATGTTCTCATGTCCACCTAGCCTTAGTGGCAAAGGACTTATTGCTTATGCGGCAGTATTCTATATCATCTGGGGTGTTACATACACCATGATGGATATTCCTTACTGGTCAATGGTACCAGCCTTCACAGAGGGTGGTAAGGAGAGAGAGAATCTCTCAGCACTTGCTCGTTCTTGTGCAGGCGTTGGTTCAGCCATCGTTACAATTGTTACTGTTATGGCTGTTTCATCTATTGGTACAGCTGTTAATAATAGCAGTAATACTAATGTTACTGTAGGCTATGATAATGTTCAGGCATATGTAATAGAAATGGATGAGGCAGGGGTAGCTACTAGCAATATCCTAGAGCTTACCACTCCAGCTACAGTTAATGTAACTGCAGATAATTCAGAGATAGGGGATAATACATCAGCGCTATCATTCAATGAGAATAACACTAAGTTTACAGTGACTATTGGCGATAAGACATTTAACAATGACAATTGTGAGATGGACTTTACCAAGGATGCAGGAGAAAGTTACGAAGTAGCGGTTGCTATATATGTATCAGCTGCAGATTATGCCGATATTTCAGAGGCTACTACATGCACTGCTGATCTTACTTCTACTAAGCAGGTTGAGAGATATGGTTTCAAGTATTTCTCTCTTATCATAGCTATATTATTCGTCGCTTTTATCACAATTACATGTGTGGTTATTAAGGAGAAGTCTACTGTTGATGTTAAGACTCCTGGTGTGGGAGAGATGTTCAAGTCTCTCATTATGAATGATCAGGCTATGACCATGGTTATTACTATTGTGCTTGTTAATTCAGCTACGTATATTACTTCTAATCTGCTTATCTACTTCTTTAAGTATGATTTAGCAGGAGCTAATTGGGAGGCTAATTACACATTATTCAATACATTTGCAGGTGGTATACAGATTATTGCCATGATGATTTTCTTCCCAATTCTTAGGAAGTTCTTCAATACCATGAAGATATTTGATATCTGTATTCTTTCAGGTATCGTAGGTTATATCGTATTACTTTGCATGGCTTTAGGTGGAGTAGGAACAGTTTATCCATTCTTGTTACCAGGTTTCTTAATTATGGCGGCTGTTGGTATACTTAATGTAATCGTTACAGTTTTCCTTGCTAATACTGTTGATTATGGCGAGCTTAAGAACGGCAGAAGAGATGAGTCTGTTATATTCTCAATGCAGACATTTGTTGTTAAGCTTGCTTCAGGTGTAGCTGCACTTATTGCATCTATTGCACTTTCAGTATTCCATATCAGTGATTCAAGCTCAGCTGTCAAGGCAGTAGATGGCAGTGTGGTAAAGGGACTCAAGGAGATGCTTTCACAGATTGCAAGTAAGGGTGCTGCTGTGGTATCTAATAATGATATAGTAGGTCTTAGACTTACTATGACACTTGCTCCAATATTCGTTCTTATTATTGCTTTTGCAATTTTCAAATCTAAGTATATTCTTACAGACGAGAAGCTTGCTGAGATTTCAGATAAGTTACATAACTGCTAATTAATAGGAGATATTATTATGATCAAAGCTGATGGTAAGGTATTCTACTTAAATACCAAGAACACTACATACGCTTTTCGCGTAATGGAGACAGGGCAGCTGGAACATATGTATTACGGAAGGCTCATCCATGCAGATGAGCCATCTGTGCTTATGGAGAAGCGTGCTTTTGCACCAGGTAATACTGTTACCTATGATGCTAATCATCCTGAGCTTACTCTTGAGGATGCGAGAATGGAGCTTTCTACTATTGGTAAGGGTGATTTCAGGGAGCCTATGATTGAGGCTATTTGTGCTGATGGTAGCAGCACCCTTGACTTCATATATGATTCATTCGAAGTAGAAAAGGGCAAGCTGCCCCTTAAGAATCTGCCTAGTTCCTATGATGAGGATGGGGTAGTAGAGACATTACATGTCACCTGTAAGGACAGGAATCACGGGTTTACTGTGATTCTTTCATATAGTGTGTTCGAAGATTGCGATGTGATTACCCGCAATGCTAAGTTTATTAACAGCTCTAAGGAGTCTGTGAAGCTTACACGTATGCTTTCTATGGTTCTTGACTATGATCATCCCAATATGAAGATTACTTCATTCCATGGTGGATGGACCAGAGAGATGAACAGAAGTGACGTAATACTGCCGGCTGGTAAGTACGTTAATTCTTCTTTTACAGGCACCAGTTCCAATAGGTGCAATCCTTTCTTCATGATTTCC
>JAILNO010000202.1 GCA_024691465.1 Pseudobutyrivibrio sp.
GCTGTACTCAACCATCTCATCAGCCATATCTGTATCACGGATACGAGACTCAGCTGCTTCTGTATTCTCAACTACGTTATCAAGGTTTGCGATAGAGTGCTCTAATCTGTTCTGGATAGCACCAAGTTCTGCTCTCTGAGCAGATACTCTCTGGATAGCATCTGCAATTGCATCGATTGCGTATGTTGCATTCTTACCAGTTGCATCAGATACGTTGATACCAGCAATACCGATTGACTTAGCATTCATAGCTTCAAGAGTAACATTGATCTTGTTAGTCATAGCTGCGTCAGCACCTACGTGAAGGTTAAGTGTAAGAGCATTCTGGATGTTTACATAACCCTTATCAAGAGTGAAGCTATAGTTAACTGTTGTATACTTCTTGCCTTCAACTGTTTTAGTAACAGAAGCGCTTGACCATGTATACTTACCAGCTGCGTTAACTGCCATATTAGCAGGTCCATCTGTTGCACCGATTGATGAAGCTGCCTTGAGCTCGATTGCTACCATATTATAAGCTGCTGTAGCCTTAATAAGTGTAACATTAGCATCATCGATACCAGTTGTAGAATTGTATGAAGTAGAGAATCTAGTTACTTCATTACCATTGTACTTAACAGTAGATCCCTTTGTGATAAGCTTTGAAAGGTATCCGTTAGTAATCTTTGCATTAGCGATATCTGTACCGATATCTTTGTCATTGATTGTATATGTCTTGCCATCGATAGAGATTGTATCACCAGCGATAAGTGACCATGAACCAGTTGACTCTGTGTAATATGCTGTAAGATGAAGAGCCTCTGCTACTTCCTTATTGCTATCTGCACCGATTGTGTACTGTGTACCACCGATTGTATATCTCTCACCTGCTTCAAGTGACTCCATGGTGAAGGTTGCCTTGGTAGTATTCTGGATTAATGTACCATCCAAACCTGCATCATGAGCGTTGATATACATTCTTCTAAGTCCTACATCACCCTTAAGAAGGTATGTCTCGTTGAACTTTGTTGTAGAAGCGATACGATCGATTTCCTGTGTAAGCTGATCAATTTCGTTTTGGATATCACCACGATCTGATTCAGAGTTAGTTCCGTTAGCTGCCTGTACTGCTAACTCGTTCATTCTCTGAAGCATGTCATGAACTTCTGTGAGGGCACCTTCAGCTGTCTGTACTGAAGAAACGCCGTCAGAAGCGTTTGTAGAAGCCTGGCCTAAACCACGGATCTGCTTTCTCATCTTCTCAGAAATAGAAAGTCCTGCTGCGTCATCAGCTGCTCTATTAATTCTGTAACCAGATGAAAGCTTCTCTGTGCTCTTTGACTGTCCGCTTGATGTAATGTTCAATGTTCTCGAAGCATTAGCTGCCTGCATGTTGTGTTGTACTACCATAATTAATTCCTCCATGAGATTCTGCCAAATCCATTTAGCATTTAAATCCGTTTTTGTGATAGCCCAACATCCGTGTCTGGCCTGGTTATTTAATTTTATAATTTGAAATTCGAATTCGATTTGTAAGGGGGTTTGTTCCTTACACCTTATTTATCGAGTGTGTGAGGAAAAACTTTACCCCTTTTTGAAAAAAATTTTTATTTTATTTCATTTTGTATATAATTTGCACAATATAAAAAAGTCGCTAAACCCTTGATTTTACTGGGTTTAAGCGACTTTACTTTTTCATTAAAAAATGTAACAATTTTTTCTAAATATTTCTGTTAAATAGGCAAATTAACTGTCAAATCTCTATTTCTTCTTGTCTAAAAATGCTGGATCTGCAGTGGTTCTAGGCGCCATCATGCTCTTATAATATGAGCTGATTACATCGTTACTTTTCTTAATCTCACGTGCCTCTTTCCTAATATTAGAGAATCTAGTCTTAGCGTATTCTTTGTTCCTATACTCGCTTGCCTCCACATCAGCTGTGAGATCTGAGATACGCTTAATTAAATCCTGCATAAGCTTAATCTCATCTGCATATGTAGCTCTATCTTCATCAAGTATAGCCTTCACTCTGTTAAATAGCTGCTCGAATCCCTCATCCAACATGACTATCCTATCTATGAGCTCTGACTTGAGGTTGATATTCTTCTCTAAATCATCTGGAGTAGAATTAGGATCCTGTAGTATGGCAGCCTGTTCCTTATTTCTAATAAGAAGAACTCTTAGTACATCCACCTTTTTCTCAAGTGATTCCCTAAGCATTATTATGTAATCCATATTCTGCATATATTCCCTCCATCAATCTCATGCAATCTCTACTATTATAATATAAGAAGAGCTCCTCTAATTGAGGAGCTCTTAGATTAACCTGCTATATTGGACTCACCGTTGACCTTCTTGCCATTAGCAGTGAGCTTCATTACATCCTTCCAAGTGTCACGCATGGTTCTCAAGTGCTTAAGCACTTCCTCCAGCTGTGATGCCTCCTTGGTAATCATGGCTTGTCTCAAGCAGCTCCTAAGATAAGTATACACTGCCTGAAAATCCTTTGCCACTGGATATTTCTCATCAAGAGTAAGTTCAAACTCCTCGATGATTCTATCCGTCTTTCGGATATTAATATGGGCTTTCTCAATATCATTATTCTCACATGCTACAATCGCTATATTACAGAACTTGATAGCTCCTTCATAAAGCATAAGAGTTAGCTCCGCTGGGCTAGCTGTAAGTATCCTGTTCTTAGCATAAGCATCGTATCCGTTCATTGGTGTCATAGTACCGCCCCCTTAAATCCTTTTATTTGAGTAAACACTTACTTATCAGCCTCCTAGCATTGATGAAAGTGATGATGAATTGCTCTGCAACTGAGCCAGGGCTGACTCCATTGCAGCGAATTTCTTATAGTAAGCATCTTCCATATCTTCTATTCTAGTAGTCCAGGTCTTAATAAGTGATGTGTAGTCAGAATACTCTGAAGCCATTTCCTTATCATTGTATACGGTATATACAGACTTAACCGCACTAGACTTCATCTTAGTATCCAGCTCATTGTATAATCCGCTAGTCATCTGCTTCATAAACTCGATGACACTATCTGGATCTTCAGCAAGAGCTGCAAGCAACTCATCTTCATTACCTGAAGTGTATGAATCCTCAGAATCTCCGTCGATGTGATAAGCATAGTTCTCATTAGCTTCCGCATTGAGTGTTCCGAGAGTATGTACACCAAATGATGACCAAGAGTATGTCTTACCATTTATCTCATAAGTAGCCATCATTGAATTAGTCATAGTAGAAATAAGACCACTTAAAGTAGTATCTCTACGAAGTAAGGAATCCTTAATCTTCTGTTCCCACTTCTCAATCTCAGTCTCAGACATCTCTGCCTTCTCATCATCTGTAAGTGGCTCATAATCCTTAGCTGAATCAGCATTGTAAAGAGACTGCATCTCGTTAATCAAGCTATTATAGCTAGAAAGGAAATCCTTAATCTTATCATAGATACCAGAAGTATCTGTACTAGTAGTAATGGTCATCTCACTAGTGGTTGTAGCAAGGGCCTGAATCGTAAGACCATTAACTGTAAGTGAATTGCTATCTGATGTAAAAGTCGCGCCATTTAATATGAAAGTAGCATCTTCACCATTAACTCGATTGGCTCTAGCATCAGAGCTGATATCTAATCTAGCTGCTCCGTCTACTTTCTTGTACATCTTATCAGCAAATGAAGCAATATCTGTAATTGCCAACCAATCACTGGCAGACTCAACACTATAATACGATTTAGCATAAGATGCAATATCAGAATATGTACTAAGTACAGAACTTAATGCATCATTTGTCATGGTGCCTTCCTTATTAGAAAGATACGCTTGATAAATTGCATTGACGCCCTCTGTAATATACTCCTTAGTAGATGTAGCATCATACTTGTTACTAGAATCATACTTAGCAAGTGATGCCATAGCTGTGTATGATGATGCATCAGTTGATGTCACAAGGCCCAATGCTGACAGTGCTTCGAATCCTCCTGCATCACCTGCAGAAAGTGTGAAGTCTCCATCCGCACCAGAGGATGTGGCACTGATAAATATTCTGTGATTATTCTCATCAAATGAAGCAGATACTCCTGCATTATTAAGTTCGTCAACGAACTCACTAATGGTCATATCCTTATTAACTGTAAAGCTAGTAGTCTTACCGTTAGCTGTTACGTCAATAGTTCCTTTTTCGTCTTTGAAAGAATATCCTGCGTTAGTTAAAGAACTATCAGCTGTAATTGACTCTGATAATTCTCCACCTGTAAGATATCCTGTCTTAGCTAAGTTGCTAATCTTAAGTGTCTGTGTTCCATTAACTGCAGTACCACTGGCTGTAACATTAGCCTTAGTACTATCTGAAACAGTAACCTTCTTCAAGGCATAATTCGAAGAGTAACGCATGTTACCCACACTGGTATAGAGACTATAAACTTTGCTATTCAGCGTCTTCCACGCATCCTGCTTCCATGAAAGCTTAGTCTGCGCCTTGACGTACTTGTCTTTCTTATAGCTGTAGGCTGATACTAACGACTCTACAATCGCCTCTGTATCAAGGCCTGATGCCAAACCCGAAAGTCTAATAGGCATAGCATTACCTCCTATCGCTTCTCGTCAACCATAATTCCCGCTAGCTCCCATGCCTTAGCAATGAGATCTAGTGTCTCTTCTGCTGGGAATTCTTTTATGACTTCCTTGGTGTCCTTGTCCACCATCTTAATCATTACACGGTTGGTCCCCTCATGAATTCCAAACACTGCTTCTGCATTTCCTTTTGCAGAATTAATCTTCTCTACAGCTTCTCTAAGTGAAGATGTAGTCTGTGAGGAAGTACTCTTCTCAGCACCATCCACTGCCGCGTCTGCATTGAGGGCTCTATTATTAGAATCGCTCGAGCGGATTTCCTTAGCCGCTGTTGCGAAATCAACTGTTGCACTCTCGCTTTTTACATTACTAGCTGGCGCCGTCTTAACTGAACTTCCTTGTCCCTGGTAGCTGCTTGCTGCGCTACTTACTTCGCCTATATTCATCTTTTCCTCCTAACATCCTATCCAATGAAGTCCCATTCTTCATGGCATCGGACACAATACATCCTTGTACGTATGGGAAATTTCTAGTCTTCTAATTGATTTATCGGACGTTCTTATTGAAACTTTATACCATTATCATAAAAAGATTCACACTTTTATTTGTGAAACTTTTGTGAAAAGCAATTTTAAGTGTGTATTAGACGTTAAAATTTATAATATATAACACATTCCAGGAGGAAAGTCTATGATTGAACGAAAGGGAAAGTTAGTTGGAAAAGTGGTTCTCATCTCTGTCATCTGTGCCGCTATAGTAGCTTCCTGTGTTGCCATAATTGGTATATACGAATTGCGAACTACTTATATGGGCATGACCGAAGAAGAACTACACGTATCTGCCACTCAAGCCGAGAGCGAATTCTCAATGATGTGGGACGGCGATTGGGCGTACGATGACGCAGTCCTCACCAAAGGTGGCGAACCAGTATACGATGAGTATATTGAAACAATTGAAAAGCTTAAATCCGAGACCAACTTAGAATACACAATATTCTACGGTGACACCCGCGCAGTTACCTCCATTAAGTCTCAAGACACCGGCGAATATGTGGTAGGAACCACAGCTTCTGCTGCTGTAGTTGATCAGGTAATAGGCAAGAGTCAGGATATGTACAGCACCAACCTCAACATAGAGGGTGGCAAATACTACGGCTATTACACACCTATTTATAATACAGATGGTTCCACAGTCGGTATGATGTTCGTAGGACGAGAGAGTTCAGATATCCTTAGGTCCATCAATAGAGTTATTATGACCATGGTTACTGTTCTCTTAATAGGAGTTGTTCTCCTAATTATCTTAGGTATGTTAGGAGCTTCTGCTGCAGGCAAAACCATGAAGAGAGTAGCCGATGGTGTATCCATCCTTGCTAGCGGAGATCTTACATACCATATGCCTGATGAACTGATTGTAAGGAAGGATGAGATAGGTATTATCTCTGATGCAATACAGAACTTAGGAGAAAAGTTACGAGAAGTCTTAGGTACAGCTAGAGGCCTCTCTGGCAATGTAAGCGATTCAGGTGAAGAGTTATCCCTTAACGCTCAAAACGCATCTAGTGCCTCTAGCCAGGTTACTGATGCTGTAGATGATATCTCAAAGGGCGCTGTATCTCAGGCTGAATCCGTTCAGGACTCCGTTAACAATGTAAGTGATATCGGCGTAGATATAGAGAATATCTCTTCTAATGTAGTCACTCTCATGGACTATGCTAAGGAGATGAATGAAGCCTGTGTTACTTCCATGAAGACACTCGACCAATTGCTCCAGCAGAATCAGGGCGTAGTGGATTCCATGGCTGAAATTGATTCCGATATTAGAAATACCAATGAGGCTGTTAACAACATATCCACTTCCACACAGCTCATTACAGATATCGCCTCTCAGACTAACCTACTAGCTCTCAATGCATCCATAGAGGCTGCTAGAGCTGGTGAAGCGGGCAAGGGATTCGCTGTAGTTGCTGAGGAGATTGGTAAGCTGGCTGACCAGAGTGGTGAAACCGCCAGTGAGATTAATGATATAGTAGCTAAACTTACTCAGGAATCAGAGAAATCAGTGGCTACTATAGCTCGCCTTAATGATGAATTAGCTGAGCAATCTAAGCAGCTGGATGATACCCAGCAGGAGATGAAACACATGGAGCGTGGTGTTAATTCTGTTACTGAAAGCGCCGCTCATATTTCAGCTAAGATCGATGAGCTTCAGACTGCTAAGAATAATCTCATGGATTTAATTGGAGATCTATCTGCTATATCTCAGGAGAACGCCGCTTCCACTGAGGAGACTAATGCTTCCATGGAAGAACTCAACGCAACCTTTGAAGTTATTAACCAGAGTGCTGAGGATCTCAAGCATCTTGCAATAGAATTAGATAAAGAAATTAGTTTCTTTAAACTATAAAAAGAAGGAGCCCCTAGCCTGTATGCATTCACTTGATAAATGCACACCGGCTAGTGCGGCTCCTTATTTTTTCTTGTTGATTCGACTAGATACATCTAGTTTATAAGTAGTCATGGCTGATATAAAGATTGCAACGATGGCACACCAGGCCCAGATAAATGGCGTCCTATGACGCCTCTCTCCAGCAAGGGGTGCTTCCTCATCCTCTATGGTCTTTATCTCATCCTCTGTAGTAGTCTCATCTTCAGTTAGGGCTGTATCTGTTGCTTCCAGATCAGCTTCTTCGGTCTCGTCTTTTGATACTTCTGTCGTCTGCACTTCCTCTGACGCAGTTATCTCGTTATCCGACCCTTCCCCAATGACAGTTAACGGAGTAATCACAATCGCTAGTGAAATACAGACAGATGCCGCACTACACAGTGCGTACTTCACACCTTTTTTCATCTGCCATTACCTCCCAAATTTTAACTGCACGAACAATTAAAATCTTTCAATAAACTTATTCTCACTTGTTACTATTTTATATTCATAAAGTAACAAAAACAATAATCTGAGTAGGGAGATTCTGCCAAATCCGAGACAATTTTGCCAAAGGGAGAAATAAAAAAGCTCCAGAAATAAATTCTGGAGCTCTAACATTTCTATTATAAAAGATTTTTGATTGCTTCGAGATCGTCCATGCTGATTGTCTGGGCTTCCTCGTTTTCTTTTTGAATCTCTAAGTATACTTCTTTTCTGTAGATAGATACTTCCTTAGGAGCTGATATACCTATCTTAACCTGATCTCCGCGAACCTCAAGGACTGTAATCTCGATGTTGTTGTTGATCATTATTGCATCACCTGTTTTTCTTGTTAATGCCAACATCGCTACTCACCGTCCTTTCCATGTAATGCATCATAAATCAGAAAACGGACTGGCTCAGATCCATCAATGATAATCTGATCACCAATATTAGTTTCTGTATTGATGATTATAGGTGCCTTAAGGTTAATAGACGCCTCTTTAGGATCCTTAGGAACTCTAACTGTGACAAGTACGAATGTATTGTCCTCATTAAGCTCTCCTAACTGCTCTAAAGCGTCTAAGTTAAAGGCTGGTGCATAGTCTGGCTTTACCTTATGTGGCAACATAACTGGCATAGCAAAATCTGTCTCATCAAGGGACTGAAGCCACATGATATTGCCCTTATTCTTTTTTTCCTCGTCGAAAATGAGAGTGTATCTCTTCATGTCTGGGAAACCGATAAGACCATGAATAAGATTGATGACTTTTTCATCGGAAATTTCAATTTCGCCGAATAGTCTTGTTTTTACCTGCATTATCCCTTTCTCCTTCTAAATGTAATTAAGTAGTGTCGATTCGCCTAGCTTACCTGCAGCTGTGAGCGAAGCCTGATATGCGGTGTAGGCAGCTGTGTATTCAATGATAATCTGGGATAAATCTATATCATCATTCTTTGATTGAAGTTCCTGAACTGTCTCCTGCTGATCACCTACTCTTGTCTTAGTAAGAGAAAGTGAGTCCTGCTTACAACCCAAATCAGTAATAGCTAAACTTATTGTAGCATAATACTCATCCATTTTGCCTAATTCTGTGTTAAAAAGTTTCTGCATATTGTCGCTATAGTAGTCAAACTCCTTCTGTGCAGCATCTTTCCACAGAGCCAACATCTCCTGATCTTCTGTAGATGCGTACTGAGTCTCACTCATCATATTCTCAATTGTGCTAACCTTATCATAAGCGTTCATTGCATTCTTAACTGCATCAATCATCTCTGTGAGATCGCGATATAATGAGCTATCAAACACCTCTGAAGCCTCTGTGTTAATAGTAATAGTCTGATTAGCAGAGATGGTATACTGAATATCGAAATTAATAACATCACCATTGTCATCGAACTTGGTATATACGTTATTCTTGCTTAATTCTGCACCATCCTTATCGATAAGCTTAGTGCAGTTATAATAATATTCTGGCTTAAGCTCACCATTATTAAATCCAGTCTTGTCATACTGAATATCAATAGTTGCATCAGCTGTCTTAAGGTCAGCTGCAACTGTATTACCAAATATAATCTCGCCTGTCTCTTTAATAATAACTACTGAATTATCTGCAACGGTCTTTAGACCAGCTACAGATGTAGCTGTACTCTCGGTTGGTACGTCTCCTTTTACTGTAGTATCTGTATCATTAGCCCAGCTAGTAGCATTATCATATACCTTAATAGTATATGTCTGTGCACCCACAACTGAAGTAATAACTACATTGTCATTGTATACATCATCTGTGGAGTTGAAGGTATAGTCCTCACAAACACCAGGAATATTGATGCTATTGATTGTTCCTATATTGTCATATCCGAAGCGCACTCTGTAATAATTAGTCTGGATGATATCCGAGATTTCCTCATAGCTTGGATCAGTAGTCTCAAGAGATGGTGCAAGTACCTCAGCCTCTGTAGTAGGTACGTCCACTGAACCTGAGTAGTATCTCCTCTCTTCCATAGACTCAACTATAGAAAAGGACTGGTCAATTCTGTACTTAGTTTTACCCTCATCCTCTGTAAAAGTAAGAGTGCTATCTGTTCTATAGCCTGTGAACACAGTACGGTTAGCATAATCTGAATTACCCTCGGCGTATAACTGCTTCTGAAGTGCCTGAAGCTGTGTAAGGATAGTGTTCCTATCATCCTGGCTGTTGTTAGTATCTGTAGAGCCTGAAACTGTAGCCTCACGGCAATCCTTAACAATATCGCGCATATTGATAAGAGCTGTCTCAGTTACATCAAGCCACTGACTAGCATCAGGAATATTCTTTGAGTAATACTGAGTCACCTGAGATAATGTGGTAGATAATCTCAGAGAACGTACAGCGATTACTGGATCATCAGAAGGCTTATCTATCTGCTTCTGAGATGTCATCTGCTTATTTCTCTTATTAACAACTTCTTTAGTAGTATTAATGTTAGAAGCTGCGTTGTTCATTATCATCTTATTAGTAACTCTCATATCTTTTACCTCGTATATCTTTCAGGAAACTCTATCAATTAAGGGGCTATACTCCTGTTTCAAGTATCAACCTATCATATATTTCGGAAAAAACTGAAATACATTTAGAGGATAGATTGTATGCATTTTGGAATTTAATTAAGCCAAGAGCTTCTTCATCCTCATCAACACCAGCAATAGATAATCTCTGCTCTGAAATAGTCTTCTGTATATTGGTGAAGTTAGTTGTGAATATATCGCACTCCTGTGTATCTACAGTAACGTCTGAATAAATACACTGTAGGAAGGCGTCACCGCCACCACCTCTGAATATGGTAGTTTCACTCTGAAGCTTCTGCAGCTTTTCTATTAAATCGGCTGCATCTACTCCTGATGTATAATTCTCAGCAGTGGTTGTTGCAAACTTCCTAGAATCCTCATCAGATGCTTTGGCAATTGATACATTGCCTGCAGTAAGTAGGAAGTATGTCTCATCAGTACTTGAAAGAGTAGTTGAGGCCGTATCAGCTCTCATCTCATGCTCCTCCTTTGAATCAATCGGATCCTTGGAAATAAAGAAAGCGCCCATTGCATTACCGTCTAAATCTACTCCACTTTCTTCTATCTAATTAAACTTCTCACAGAAGCTTCTAACAAACATATCCATCTGATTCTGATAGTATGGAATACCCATGTAAGCCACATCATCTCCCACCTGGAAAGGCTTACCAACAAGTCCGCTGGCCTTATCTAGGGAAATAGAATCTACTAAGTTAAATGTAATAGAAGTAATTTTGCCTTTTTCATCCGTGTTGAAGCTGAAGCTATCATAGCTGAATAACATATTGTTAGTGTTAATCTGGCCCTTAAGTGGCATGTTCAATTCATTAATATCTTCGATGCTAACGCCTGTGACTGTAATAGATGTGCTAGTAGCTTCAGATACAGTCGCATGTAGATTCTCATTATTGTTACCGTCTCTGATATCAAACATAGCCTTAAGGTTACCACCACTAGTGTTAGGAGTGGCATTAAAGGTATCTCCATCCTTAGTCCATACGATATCGTATAATCCCTCTACATCAGACTGATTGTGAGTCTCATCTGTCTCTCTAGATACCACTGATAGTGTGTTGTACTCATAGGTATCTACCAGCATCTGACCATTAATATATACGTAGTAATAGGTAGCTCCTGTCTTCATATCAGGATTGTTTGTATTCGTAACTTCTACCTCAGATACGCTTACATCTACTATCTCA
>JAILNO010000219.1 GCA_024691465.1 Pseudobutyrivibrio sp.
GTTAAGAAGAGTCTAGATGTAGCCATGGGTGAGTGGGCGTATTCTAACAACCCTCTATATCGCATGGTTGTTATTAAGAATTTTACAGAGAAGTTTGATATGGCTACAGTAGATGCATTCAGTGGATTCCTCTTTGAGAGAGCTGCTGAGAAGAAGGTTGTTAGCTACGAGGCCAACCAGGCTGACTACAGTATCTGCATGGAGCGCAGAGAGATTGAGCGCGTGATCGTAGATATCCGCAACCAGGATGATCTGAATGACTCCAGAGTGGTTGTGTATGTGCAGCCTATCTATGATGTACTTCAGAAGAACTATCATAATGCAGAGGCCCTCATGAGACTGGATGTGAATGGCCAGATTGTATCGCCTGATATATTTATTCCTCTTGCAGAGAGAGTGGGATGTATACATACACTTACAAGAATTATTCTTAATAAGGTCTGCCGTAAAATATACGAGATCCAGGACTATTACAATTTCGATGCAGTATCGGTTAACGTATCTTTGTCGGAATTCATGGACTATTGTCTGCATGATGAATTGATTGAGATTATTAGGAGCAATGGAATACCATGCAACAGGATTCGCCTAGAGATGACTGAGTCTATGACTAGTGATGAGATAGATGCTATCAGCCACAATATGCTTGAATTCAATGCAGCTGGTATACATTTCTATCTGGATGATTTCGGTACAGGCTACTCTAATTTAGAGAGAATTGTTAGCCTGCCATTTAAGACTATTAAGTTCGACAAGAGCTTACTATATAAATCTATGGATGATCCAATCCTAATGCAACTTATTCAGAACATGGTAGATGTATTCAAGAGTCATGGTTTAGTAGTGCTAGTGGAGGGCGTTGAGAACAATCGACAGGCTGAGCTTTCCATTGGACTAGGCTTCGAATACATCCAAGGATTCAATTATTCTGCACCTGTTCCAATTAGCAAGATGGAGGATTTCTTCGAGAAGAAGATAGATCGATTAGCTTAAATATGTGAAATAAAGTTATGGACATAAAAGTTTTTTGAGTATATAATTCACTTAGTATCAAATTATATTTCATAGTCAGTTCGGCTTTTATTTTCCACTACATTTATTTTTTATTAAGGAGAGTTAGATGAGAGAAAAATATGAAAGTTTATCAGTAACAATTTTGCGAGATTTAGCAAAAGCCAGAGGTATTAAGGGCGCTTCATCTATGAAGAAAGCCGACCTGGTAGAAGCTATGCTTGCGCAGGATGAGATTGATAAGCAGAGTGAGGCTGCTGCAGCACCTGAAGCTGCACCAGTAGAGAAGGCTCCTAGACCTGAGCGCCCAGAGAGGCCGGAGCATCATAAGCGTCCAGAGCGTGTTGAGAGACCAGAGCGCATGGACAAGACAGATAAGACAGACAAGACCGAGGTCCCTGCAGATATCCCTATGGATAATCTCATTCCGGCTAGTGGTATCTTAGAGGTAATGGGAGATGGCTTCGGTTTTATTAGATGTGACAATTATATGCCAGGTTCTGATGATGTGTATGTGAGCCAGTCACAGATTAAGAAATTCAATCTTAAGACTGGAGATATCATCATTGGAAAGAAGCGTTTTAATAATCCAACTGATAAATTCGCAGCACTTATGATTATTGATTCAATTAATAATTATTCTCCAGAGGCTGCTAATAAGCGTCCTAATTTCGAGGACTTAACACCTATTTTCCCTAATGAAAGAATCAGATTAGAGCGTCAGCGCAGTTCTGTTGCTATGCGTATCGTGGATCTGGTTAGCCCTATTGGTAAGGGACAGCGTGGTATGATCGTATCACAGCCTAAGGCTGGTAAGACCACACTTCTTAAGGAAGTAGCTACTTCGGTTAATTATTCTCATCCAGATATGCACCTTATTATCTTGCTTATTGATGAGCGTCCTGAGGAAGTTACAGATATGAAGGACACTATGCGCAACAGCAAGAACGTTGAGGTTATATATTCGACCTTCGATGAGAGCCCAGAGCATCATAAGCGCGTATCAGAGATGGTAATCGAGCGTGCCAAGAGACTTGTGGAGCATGGACAGGATGTTATGATTCTTCTGGATTCCATCACAAGACTTGCACGTGCATATAACTTAACAGTACAGCCTTCAGGTAGAACACTCTCAGGTGGTCTTGATCCTGCGGCTCTTCATATGCCTAAGAAGTTCTTCGGTGCAGCCAGAAATATGCGTGAGGGCGGATCCCTTACCATTCTTGCTACAGCACTTGTAGATACTGGATCCAAGATGGATGATGTAGTATTCGAGGAATTCAAGGGTACAGGTAACATGGAGCTTATTCTTGATCGTAAGCTCTCAGAAAAGAGAATATTCCCAGCTATTGATATCACTGGTTCCGGTACACGTCGAGAGGATCTTCTACTTTCTCGTAAGGAGCTTGACGCAATGGAAATCATGAGGAAAGCTATTAACGGTGCTCGTAAAGAGGATGCCGTTGAGACCATACTCAATATGTTCGCTCACACTAAGAGCAACGATGAGTATATAGATATGATTATTAGAAAGCGTGTTATTTAACAGTTATTTCAGGAGGGCAACATGGCATCAGTAGACGAAACAGCAGTATTTTTACACAAGCAGTGGAATGGCAAGATAGAGACTTGCGCTAAGGCACCTGTCAAGAATAGAGAGGACTTATCAATTGCTTACACACCTGGTGTGGCAGCACCATGCCGCATCATTGCTGAGGACAGTGAAGAAGCATACAATTACACTCTCAAGGCTAACACAGTAGCAGTTGTTTCAGATGGCTCGGCAGTGCTTGGTCTTGGTAATATCGGACCTCTGGCAGCCATGCCAGTTATGGAAGGTAAGTGTGTGCTTTTCAAAGAGTTTGGTGGCGTCAATGCTTTCCCTATAGTTTTATCAACTCAAGACCCAGATGAGATAGTGGCAGCGGTCAAGGCTATCGCTCCTACATTTGGTGGAATCAATCTTGAGGATATCTCAGCTCCTCGTTGTTTTGAGATAGAGGAGCGACTTAAAAAGGAACTAGATATTCCAGTTTTCCATGATGACCAGCATGGTACTGCAATCGTAGTGCTTGCAGGCATTATCAATGGCCTTAAGGTGGTTGGTAAGAAGAAGGAAGACTGCAAGGTGGTTGTCAACGGTGCTGGTTCAGCAGGAGTTGCAATTACCAAGTTACTTTTGACATATGGATTCAAGGATGTGACTATGTGTGACCGTGAGGGTATCATAGGTCCGGACTATCCTAATCTTAACTGGATGCAACAGGAGATGACTAAGGTTACTAATCTCAAGGGTGCTAAGGGAACTCTTGCAGATGCTCTTGTGGGCGCCGATATATTCGTAGGTGTTTCAGCTCCTGGAATCGTATCTAAGGAGATGGTTGCATCTATGGCAAAGGATTCTATCCTATTTGCAATGGCTAATCCTACTCCAGAGATTATGCCAGATGAGGCCAAGGAGGCTGGTGCTCGTATCATCGGTACTGGTCGTTCTGATTTCCCTAACCAGGTTAATAATGTGGTAGCTTTCCCAGGTATCTTCAGAGGTGCGCTGGAGGCCAGAGCTACAGCTATTACAGAGGAGATGAAGCTTGCTGCAGCTAATGCTATAGCAGACCTTGTGGATGAAGAGTCTCTTTCAGATGACTTCATTCTTCCAGAAGCATTTGATCCACGTGTGGCAGTAGCAGTGGCTAATGCAATCAAGGCGAATGTTAATAAGACTTGCTAATTGATGCTACTTAATTACTTCAGGAACACATTAGCTTCATCTTTTTGGAGTATTATTATTTTTAGTTTTAAAGCGAGGAAACATCATGGCAGAACCTAATTTAATATATAAGATTACGATACTAGAATTACTACACAGAAGTGGGTTCCCTCTTAGCAATAGCCAGATTACAGATTTCTTCCTAGATGGAGATCTTACAGACTATTTCACAGCACAGCAAGCTATTAGCGATGATGAGGAAGCTGGTTTTATTGTTTCCAAGACAACACATAACAATACAACTTATTCCATTACGGATGATGGACAGAAGACTTTAGAGCTATTTAAAGAGAAGATTAGTCCAGCATTATCTAAGGATATTAATAAGTACCTCAAGGTCAATTCCATCTCCATGAAGGAAGAGAATTCCTACAAGGCTACTTATTTCAAGGCTGACCGTGGTGGATATGTAGTACAGCTTAGAATTACAGAGAACGATGTCCCAACTATGGACTTAAGCTTCCATGTGGGCAACAAAGAACAGGCTGAGACCTTGTGTAACAATTGGAAGGTCAGAAGCGACGAAGTATATATGGCAATAATGGATATTTTGATGTCGTAATATAGATGCAACTAGCATTCGGGGGGAGCTATGAAATCTATCAACTCAAAAGTCATTTTGATGATATCAATTATCATAATGCTAGTGGTTGTTTCGTTACTTTTTTCAGTGGCCAGGCGTACCAAGAATATATTAGATAGCGATTCTGAAGAGATTCTTGACACTGCTGCTGATTACTATGAGAAATCAATCGACTATAATTTCCGTTCCGCAGAGCAATCTGTTGGGACGATTTACAATTATGCCCTTGCTGAGACTGAGAAGTACCCAGAGTTTACTACGGATGAGAGTCAGCGAGAGAGCTTTACGGATGATGTGGCTCAGCTGGGTAAGAGTATAGCCAGGTCCTCGTCAGGCGCCCTTAGTTTATATATGCGCTTCGATCCTGAGAACTTCGGCCCTACTGAAGGTTTCTGGTATACCTACAATGCCAGGGAGGAGCACTGGCTTGAGACCACTCCTATTAATTTCAACAGGTACGACCGAGATGATTTAGGCCATGTCGGTTGGTACTATCTGCCCGTAGCCTATGGTAAAGCTATGTGGATGGAACCATATTATAACGCCAATCTAGGCGTCAATCTTATTTCTTATGTTATCCCATTCTATTATGAAGAGAATATAGTAGGTGTCATCGGTATGGATGTGAATCTGGACTTGATACGCACAGCAGCATCAGCTGTAAAAGTGTACGAGACAGGTAAGGCATTTATCATTGATACCAATGGAAATATTATCTATAGCGATTCTTATCCTAAAGGGGTTGCGTCATTTTCTCTGCTAGACGAAGACAAAGAATACTTGGAGAATTTGTTAGAGCACAAGTTAGGGGAGAGCTTCTTAATTGTCAGTACTGATGGTGTGGAATGCAAAGTGGTTCTTAAAGAACTGATTAATGGAATGATCCTAGGGGTATATGCGCCCCTTGAGGAGATAGAGGCTCCACAGAGCAGACTCATTAATCAGCTGATTAAGATATTTATAATAGTATTACTACTGGCAGCTCTTTCTAGTGTACTGCAGCATATTTCGTCATCCATGCTCAATAAAGCTAAGGCCGCATCAATTGCCAATGAGGCTAAGGGTGAATTCCTTGCGAACATGTCTCATGAGGTAAGGACTCCTATCAATGCCATACTTGGAATGAATGAGATGATTATTAGGGAGTCCAAGGAGAGTGAGATAGTAGAGTACGCGGCCAATATCAAGCAGGCAGGCAGATCACTGCTTGCTCAGGTCAATGGAATCCTTGACTACTCTAAGCTAGAGGATGGCAAGATGGATATCTTTCCAGTGGAATATGATATAGCGACAGTAATTAATGCATCGGTTACAAGTATCAATTCCAGAGCTAAGGCTAAGGGGCTAGACTTCGAATTGCAGGTGGATCCAAAACTTCCGGTCAAGCTACTGGGCGATGATGTGCGACTGGAGCAGGTTATTATGAATCTACTGACTAATGCCATTAAGTACACTGAGGAAGGTAGCGTACATCTGACAGTATCTGATGGCGGCAGGAAGGATGACAATATACTACTGGCGGTCAGCGTGGAAGATACGGGAATCGGTATCAAGGAAGAGGATATCGATAAGCTGGGAATATCCTTTAAGAGAGTGGATGAGGAGAAGAATAGGAATATCGAAGGAACTGGCCTGGGTATACCTATCGTAATGAAGATATTAAGCCTGATGGGCAGCGAGCTTCAGGTGGAGAGCGTATACGGAAAGGGCTCCAAGTTCTCCTTCCTGTTGCCACAGGGGATTGTGGATGCTGAGCCACTAGGAGATTATAGGTCCAGAGTCAAGAAGAGCAATCGCAAGAGGAACACATACACTTATCCTTCCATGCCACAGGCCTCAGTCCTGTTGGTGGATGATTATGAGATGAACCTTATGGTTGCAAGGAACCTCATGAAGATATACGATTTTGTTCCGGATCTGGTTAGTTCAGGCCGTGAGGCTATTACCATGATTGAGGAGAAAGCATACGATGTGATTTTTATGGATCACATGATGCCAGGTATGGATGGTGTAGAGACTCTTGAGCAGATTAAGAAAAGCAATCTAATAGATGATAGTACCGCGGTGGTGGCCCTCACAGCCAATGCCATAGCGGGAGCTAAGGAGTACTATATTTCAAAGGGATTCAATGACTATCTTACCAAGCCTATTGATGCTGAAGCTCTTGAAGATATGCTGCTTAAGTATGTGCCACAGGACAAGATAGTTAAGAAGTCTATTGCGGACATTAAGAATAGCAAGAATATTATAGATAGCGATGAGGAGCGCAAGGCCCTGGTTAAGATATTCATCTCCAGCATCGAGGATACGGCCAAGAGCTTGGATGAGCTATATTATGCTGAGGATATTAAGAACTATACCATCAAGGTGCATGGCCTTAAGAGTACCGCCAGACTCATAGGTGAGATGTCAGTCTCCAACAAGGCGGAGCAGCTTGAGAAGGCTGGCAAGGCTGGAGATTGGGATTATATTAAAGCCAATCATGAGTCACTCATGGAGGAGTATAGAAGTATCGGTGACGGGGTAAAAGAAATCAAACCGTCTAAGAAGACTCTCGAGGAGGGAGATCTAAAGGATGCCTTATTATCCATTATCGAGATGGCTAATGTATGTGATTACACTTCCACAGAGATGGTACTAGATTCACTGGCTGAGTATGAGCTAGCTGAGGATGTGGAAAAAGAGATGAAGCGCCTGAGAGGACTTCTGGAGAAGCTTGATTATAAAGCTGTGGCGGAAGAAGCTAAGAAACTGTTGTAAGATTGGGGAGTACATATGGATTTTTATAATTTCAACAAGGAAGAAGAGAGAAGAAAAGTTGCTATTGTCAGTGCAAGGCATAGCTTTTCTGTAATGGGAATTCGCAAGAAGCTATTGGAGGAAGGGTACGATGGAATAGCTGTCAAGCCCAGTGTGTTTCAGATCGAGGAGGCTATAGAGGACAATGATCCAATCATCTATTATATGGATGATGATATTTATACTCCTCATGGAGAGGCGTTCTTAACTGATCTAAAGGACTTATGCATAGAGCAGAATAGACTGGTTATACTAGTAGGGGCCAGCGAAGAGTATGACAAGGCTATTGAGATAGTTCCCAAATCAGCTATAGTGGGATGGTTCTCACGTCCAGTCGATATGGATGCACTCCTTGATACGGTCAAGAGCGCTGTGAATGGTGAGATATCTCCAGCCAAGAAGCATCACATATTGATAGTAGATGATGATCCTACATATATGCGTATGATGCATGAGTGGATGAAGGAGAGATACCAGATAACTATGTTAGATGCAGGCAGTACAGCCATACACTGGCTTATGGAAGGCAATGAGGCCGATCTGATTCTCCTTGATTATGAGATGCCTTACATGGATGGCATGCAGGTATTTTCCATGATGAAGTCAGATCCTACTATTAAAGATATTCCTGTAATGTTTTTGACAGGAAAGGATGATAAGTCTATAGTAATGAAGGCTATTGATTTGAAGCCTGTGGATTATATTCTTAAGTCTATTGATAAGCGCAGCCTTATGGATAAGCTGGAGGATTTCTTCACTAAAGAAAATAACAAACAGACTTGAAATTAATGCCTGCACATGTTATACTTGTGAAGCTGTTAATCGGGATGAAGTGCGATTTTGTCGCATTTGGACAGTGTTTTGAGATTTCTATCTCACTTATTACAGTTGGAAATTGTAAATTTATTAAATGAGAGGTGAATTAAATGAGACAGGGTATCCATCCAGATTATTATCAGGCTACAGTTACTTGCAACTGCGGTAACACATTCGTAACAGGTTCTACTAAGGAGAGCATCCACGTGGAAATTTGTTCTAAGTGCCACCCATTCTACACAGGCCAGCAGAAAGCTACACAGGCTCGTGGACGTATTGATAAGTTCAATAAGAAGTATGGCATCGACGCAAAGTAGTCTATTTGATAAGAAATCATTAAGGGTTGAGATTTTTTCTCAGCCCTTTTCTCGTGTATAGGTAAAGCGTATGAAGTATTCAGGAATAGGCGGACAGGCGGTTATGGAAGGGGTTATGATGCGCAATGGTAACAAGTATGCCGTTGCAGTCAGGAAGCCTGATAAAGAAATCGCTGTGGACGTGAAGAACACCAGAGACATTAATGACATATGGCATAAGATTCCAATTATCAGAGGTGTGATATCTTTTATTGATTCTCTTGTAATTGGTCTTGGCACCCTTATGTATTCAGCCAGCTTCTTCGAGGACGAAGAGGAGACAGTTGATAAGTCTAAGCTCTCTGAAGAGGAGCTTAAGAAGCTTGAGAAGAAGGAAAAGGTAGAAATGGGAGGTACTCTCTTTGTGTCTTTCATTATGGCCTTAGGAATATTCTTTGCTTTACCATATTTTATTTCCTTGGCTTTAGTTAATGTTATTTCTTCTTCAGCACTTATTGCCTTTATAGAGGGAGTTATCAGAATAGGTATCTTCATCGGATACGTGGTACTCATTTCTCGAATGGAGGATATTAAGCGTACCTTTATGTATCACGGTGCTGAGCACAAGTGCATTAACTGTGTAGAGTCAGGATTACCACTTACAGTTGATAATGTAAGAGTGTCTACACGCTTTCACAAGAGATGTGGCACCAGTTTTATTTTTATAGTATTTATTATTTCTGTATTTGTATTTATGTTTATCAGTTTTGATAACACATGGATTAAGCTTATTGCCAGACTATTGCTTATACCGCTTATTGCAGGTATATCTTTTGAGTTTATCAGACTGGCAGGCCGTTATGACAATGCCTTTGTCAATGCTATTTCTCAGCCAGGATTATGGTTACAGAAGCTTACAGTTATGGAACCTGATGATGACATGATTGAAGTAGGCATTGCTTCTGTTGAGGCAGTATTCGATTGGAAGGATTTCCAGGAGAAGAACAAGGAGTGCTTTTAGATGACATATAAGCAAGCTTTAGATAATGGAATACGTTTGCTTGAAGACAGTCAGATTGCAGATGCGAGATTAGATGCTTGGTATCTGCTTTCCTTTGTCAGTGATATGTCTAAGGCCATGTATTTCCTCAAGCAGACTGAGGAGATGGATGAGTCTTCATATAATAGATATTGTGACTTGCTTCAGAAGAGAGCGAGCCATACACCACTTCAGCATCTGACAGGTGAGCAGGATTTCATGGGCCTTACCTTCAGAGTCAATGAGCATGTGCTAGTACCTAGACAGGACACTGAGACACTTGTGGAGGAGGCACTTAAGGTGGCACCTAAGGGTGGCCATATTTTAGATTTGTGCACTGGTAGTGGATGTGTTATTATTTCTCTTGTCGCTTTAGGAGATGAGCTTACAGGGATGGGAATTGATATCTCTGATGAAGCCCTTGAAGTGGCTAAGGATAATGGTGAGCGATTAGTTGATTCTCGAGTGGAATTTGCTAAGAGCGATTTATGGGATGAGGTATCTGGTAGATTTCATATGATAGTATCTAATCCACCATATATCAGATCCAGTGTTATAGAAGAGCTGGAGCCTGAGGTCAGGGATCACGAGCCTCGCATTGCATTAGATGGCACTGAGGACGGATTACTCTTCTATAGAGAGATTACAAGTAAGGCGCCTGAGTTTTTGAAGGAACAGGGATGGCTTTTAGTTGAGATTGGTTATGACCAGGGTGATGATGTGGCCGAGCTTTTTACAGCTGCAGGTTTTAAGGATGTAGCTGTGGTTAAGGACTTAGCTGGCAATGACAGGGTCGTAAAGGGACATTTGTAGCTACGCTGATTTATTAGGTAGTTTTTATAATCCGGACAATTCGCAGGAGGTTATTATGTTTGATAGATTAGAAGATTTAGTTTTGAGATATGAGGAGGTTATGAACCTTCTTTCTGAGCCTGATGTGGCTAATGATAATGCTCGTTTTAGAGCACTCATGAAGGAGCAGTCAGACCTGGCACCTATCGTTGAGGCATATAAGCAGTACAGCGCTCACAAGCAGAATATTCAGGATTCACTTGAGCTTCTGGAGATCGAGTCAGATGAGGAGATGAAGGAGCTTGCCAAGGAAGAGATGAAGGAGTCTCAGGCTGAGGTGGAGAGACTTGAGCAAGAGCTTAAGATTCTACTTCTTCCTAAGGACCCTAATGATGATAAGAACGTTATCGTAGAAATCCGTGCAGGTGCCGGCGGTGAGGAGGCAGCCCTCTTTGCAGCTGAGATATACCGTATGTATGTACACTATGTTGAGTCACGTGGTTGGAAGGTAGAGCTTCTTGAGGCTGATGAGACAGGTATCGGCGGTATGAAGAATATCGAGTTCATGGTTAAGGGTACTGGAGCATACTCAATCCTTAAGTATGAGTCGGGTGTACATCGTGTACAGCGTGTCCCTGAGACAGAGTCACAGGGCCGTATCCAGACATCTACTTGCTCAGTAGCAGTTATGCCTGAGGCTGAAGAAGTTGATGTACAGATTGATGAGAAGGATATCCGTATCGACGTAATGCGTGCTTCTGGTAACGGTGGTCAGTGTGTCAATACTACCGATTCAGCTGTACGTCTTACTCACTACCCAACAGGTATCGTTATCTATAGCCAGACTGAGAAGTCACAGCTTCAGAATAAGGACAAGGCTTTTGCCTTACTTCGTGCTAAGTTATATGACTTAGAGTTACAGAAGCAGCAGGATGCTGAGGCGGCTGAGCGTCGTTCTCAGATTGGTACTGGTGATCGTGCAGAGAAGATTCGTACATACAACTTCCCACAGGGGCGTGTTACTGACCACAGAATCAACCTAACACTTTACAAGCTTGATAAGATTATGAATGGAGATATCCAGGAGATCTTAGATGCACTTATTGCAGCTGACCAGGCAGCCAAGCTTGCTAAGATGAATGATAAATAATTGGTAATTTTAGGCTTTTGCATTAGCAAAAGCCTTTTTTATTATCCCTTGCGCACAATTTACTTTTGTATTAATGTATAGACATGGTAAATGTATGTATTGTTGAAGATGAAATAGAGCAGGCTAGCTTGCTTAAGAATTATATAACTAAGTATGGCGAGGATAGCGGTCAGCAGTTTAATATCACCTATCTGCCAGATGGAATAGACCTGGTGGATGAGTACAAGAGCCAGTTCGATATTATTCTTCTGGATATTCAGATGAAGCATATGGATGGCATGGCAGCAGCTGAGAAGATTAGGCAGATGGACTCGGAGGTTATCATTATTTTTATCACCTCAACTGTGCAGTATGCTGTGCAGGGTTACGCTGTGGATGCCCTAGGATATGTTCTTAAGCCTGTGCCTTATACTCAGTTCTCTCAGCTGTTTGACAAGGCTATTGCAAGAGTGCAGGCTAAGCAGCAGCATGTCTATGTGAAGGTATCGGTGGATGATAAGCAGATTAAGCTAGACTGTGACAATATCTTCTTCATAGAGAGTCAGCGTAATAATGTAATTATCCATTGTAAGGAGGATGACTATATTACTGCAGGACCACTTAAGAGATTCGATGAGATGCTCGTGACTCACGGCTTTAGCAAGTGTCATAATGCCTATCTTATCAACCTGTCCTTTGTGGAGGCAGTGCAGAAGGAAGAAGTAATCCTCACTAATGGTGAGATACTTCCTATCAGTAGAGCCAGGAAGAAGGAATTCATGGCGGCTCTTACTGAGGATATTTTATAAGGATGTTTATTATGGGACTTAATGCATTTATTGATCCTGTTAAATTACAGGAGACACCTAGATTATTTACCGCTTTGGCCGAGTGGCTAGCGGTTTTTGTATATTTCAATATTTATAAGCGCAGGCGCAATGACACTAAGGTATATGTGATTCAGTGTATCAGCTCCGCTGTCATTCAGGTGGCATTTCAGTATATAGCAGGTTTGCTGCCTATAGGATTCTGGATTCCATCTATGATTGTTGCAGTGGGACTCATGTATATGCATCTGTATATCGTGCTTGATATTAAGCCTAGGGACTGCGGCGTCATTACCACCCACGCCTTTGTATTAGCAGAGCTTGCTGCGTCGCTTTATATTCAGTTGTATGTATGGTGCGCTAAGATAACTGAG
>JAILNO010000222.1 GCA_024691465.1 Pseudobutyrivibrio sp.
TAACTACGATAACATAGTCACCACAATCAGCGTGTGGAGTGAAGACTGGCTTATTCTTACCTCTTAAAACCTTTGCAACTTCTGCTGAAAGGCGTCCAAGTGTCTGACCCTCAGCATCAACTACATACCATTTTCTCTCAAGCTGAGATGGGTTTGGCATATAAGTATTCATTGAGAATTCCTCCTTAAATAAATCTGAAAGATCTAAGAATGTGATGTCCGGGCACTTCTTAGAATGTTATAGTAAAAACTCGCTTCCGGGCTAATGGACGCAAGTCTTCTCACTACATCAACCGTTACATTTTACAATAGGAATGCAACGAAGTCAACACTAAATCTACTCATATTCTATGCCTATCATGGTGAGTCCGTGAGCAGGTGCTGTAGGCCCAGCCAGCTCTCTATCTCGGCCCCTGAGTATCTCTAGCATATACATAGGCTCCATCTCTCCTGCACCTACTTTAATAAGAGTGCCGGCAATGATACGAACCATGTTATATAAGAATCCATCACCTGTAAGACGGATATGGATTACATCATCTTCTTTATAAACCTTAGCTGTATATATGGTACGAACTCTAGACTTAACCTGAGCCTTCACTGATGAAAGTGAGGTGAAGTCATGCTGCCCTATTAAGTATGCGGCGGCCTCGTTCATTTTGTCCACATCTAAATTATAGTAGTAGTGGAAGGTATCCTTACGCTTGGTTGGATCTGGCATCTTGCGATTGAGTATCTTGTACTCGTATGTCTTACGACACTGAGCATACCTAGGATGAAAATCATCATCCACCTGACATGAATACTGAACCACTATATCGTCTGGCAACCTCTGATTAAGTGCGAAGCTAATCTTATCCGCAGGCATCCTGGAATTGGTATCAAACACAGCCACATTGCCCAGTGAGTGTACACCTGCATCTGTACGGCTGGCTCCTATGATAGAAATAGGCTCTTGCAAAAGATCTGTAAGAGCCTCATTAAGCTTCTGTTCTATTGTTATTCCGTTGGGCTGAATCTGCCAGCCGCTGTAACCGCTGCCATCATAAGCAACTACTATCATAACACGCATATTATAAAACAACCTTTACTGCAATAAAAATCACTATAAACATAAATATACAAATATATGCCTTCTGATCAAGAGAACTATATTTAAGAGGGCGCATCTTGGTACGTCCCTCACCACCATTGTAGCATCTAGCTTCCATGGCAAGTGATAGATCATTAGCTCTTCTGAAGGCTGATACGAATAATGGCACTAGAAGTGGAACCATATTCTTGGCCTTCTTAATCAAACCACCCGACTCGAAATCAGCACCTCTGGCCATCTGTGCCTTCATAATCTTATCCGTCTCCTCAATGAGGATTGGAATGAATCGAAGTGCAATTGACATCATCATAGATATCTCATGGACTGGCAACCATCTCTTGAATATTCCAAGGGACTTCTCTAACCCATCTGTCAACTGATTAGGTGTGGTAGTAAGAGTCATAACAGATGTGCCAATGATAAGCAGAATCATCCTGCTGGTCATGAGCACTGCATTCTTAAGTCCCACATCTGAAATAGTAAAGATTCCAAAAGTAACCAATGGTCTACCTGGTGTCAAAAACAGATTAAATAGTCCTGCAATGACTAAGAGAATAATGATAGACCTAAGTCCCTTTACCATAAAGGAAAAGGGAACCTTGCTAAGGAATATCACTCCAATAAGTGCCGCAACCACCATTGCAAACAGAATAATATTATCTGCTGCAAATAATGTAATTATAAATACCAATGTAGAAAACAGCTTCACTCTAGGATCAAGGGAATGAAGCACGGATTCTGCTGGATAATATTGTCCTAACGTAATTTCACGTAACATAAACTGTTAATCCTTTTCTTGTCCAAGCCAATAGGTCTCGGCAATAAATTAATTATAAGCCTTCATTATTGATTGGGTAGCCTCTTCCACTGTAGTAGCGGTGGCATCCACATCGAATCCAGCCTCTCGCAAATCGTTCATAACATAAGTAACCTGTGGAGCAGCTAATCCCATCTCCTCAAGCTCCTTATAGTGAGCAAATACCTCCTTAGGAGTACCATCATATACAGGTCTGCCCTTGTCCATAACGATGATTCTATCTACATAATTAGCCACATCCTCCATAGAGTGTGAAACCAATATAACTGTATCATTGCGCTTATTGTGCATATCTGAAATAAGTCCTAAGATATCATCCCTACCCTTAGGATCTAGGCCTGCTGTAGGCTCATCTAAGATAAGTACCGCTGGCTTCATGGCTATGACACCAGCTATGGCTGCTCGTCTCTTTTGTCCACCTGATAATTCAAAAGGTGACGCAAGATAGAACTCTTCTGGGAGCTTAACGAGACCTAGAGCCTCATATGCTCGCTTAATCTGCTCCTTCTCATCCAGTCCCTGATTCTTAGGTCCGAACTGAACATCCTTAAATACAGTAGTCTCAAATAGCTGATGCTCAGGATACTGGAACACCATACCCACCTGAGTGCGCAAGTCCCTGATATCATAATCCTTATCATAGATATCCTGACCATTGTAATAGATGCTACCCTCAGTGGCCTTGATTAGTCCATTGAGATGCTGTACGAAGGTGGACTTACCACTTCCAGTATGTCCAATTACTCCTATGAACTCACCCTCTTTGATGGCGATATTGACATCATCTAAGGCAGTGACCTCATAGGATGTGTTAGGCGAGTACTTATAGGATACGTGATCCATTATAAGCACATTCTTCCTGTCACTAGGGGCACTATCAGCTACCCTCTCCTCTGTAAAAGTTACGCCTGCCGCAGCAGCTTTCTTAAGACCTAGCTTACTTAATTCTGCTACCAGTTCCTTCCTGGTAAGAATGCATTCTGGAAGAGGCAATCCTGCCTTTTTAAGCTCGTGAGCTAATAGTGTGACCTGAGGTACATCTAAGCTGTGCTCCTTGAGAAGCTCCACATCCTTAAATATATCCCTAGGCTCGCCTTCCATAAATACCTTACCCTTCTCCATGACGAAGACGTAATCTGAATCAACTACCTCCTCCATGTAGTGAGTGATAAGTATTACAGTAATGCCCTTCTCTCTATTAAGCTCATGGACTGCTCTAAGCACATCAGCTCTACCGTCTGGATCAAGCATAGCTGTAGGCTCATCTAAGATAATGCACTTAGGTTCCATAGCCATAACGCCTGCTATAGCAACCCTCTGCTTCTGTCCTCCTGAGAGCTTGTTAGGAGAATGACTCTTGTACTTGGTCATACCCACCATCTTAAGAGAGCGATTCACTCGCTCAACTATCTCTTCAGTAGGAACACCTATATTCTCAGGTCCGAATGCAACATCCTCATCTACCACACTGGCGATGATCTGGTTGTCAGGATTCTGAAATACCATACCCGCAGTCTGACGCACCGCAAAAGTATACTCATCATCTGATGTATTCATTTCATCTACCCAGAGAGTTCCACCCGAAGGAGTAAGAAGCGCATTAATGTGCTTAGCGAAGGTGGACTTACCTGAGCCGTTATGTCCTAAGATAGAAATGAACTGCCCTGGTTCCACATTAAGATTAACATGATCGAGGGCAACCTGGATTGACTCCACATTGCCTTCCTCGTCACGTCTAATATATTCATGTACTAAATCTTTAGATCTAATAATTGCCATGGTACCCACTATTCCTTCCAGTTGAGTCTATGCAAATTACCCTCGGTCTCGAGTCCGAGGAAATCATTCTGGCGCAATGCCTCATATAAAACTACTGCAACAGAATTAGATAAATTAAGGGAACGTATATCATGTCCCATTGGAATACGAACACAATTCTCCTCATTCTCGACAAGTATCTCCTCAGGAATGCCTGCACTCTCCTTGCCAAACATTATGTAGCAGTCTGGTTCGTAATTAACCTCAGTATGTGTCCTCTTGGCCTTGGTTGTGGCCATATATATCTTAGCATCGGGATTCTTAGCCTTGAAATCATCCCAATCATCATAACGGAACACCTCAAGTCTATCCCAATAATCCATGCCAGCCCTCTTAACTGTCTTATCAGTTAAGACGAAGCCCAAAGGCTCAATCAGATGAAGCCTGGTGCCTGTGGCACAGCATGTACGCCCAATATTACCTGTATTAGCAGGAATCTCAGGCTCATGTAAAACTATATTTAACATGTAATAACCTCTAGTTGTATAAATTATTATGCTCTTAATTCTTCCACGAATTCTTCAATCCTATCCATGGCGCGCTTAAGATTCTCAAGGGAGTATGCATAAGAGATACGCACATTGCCCTCACCGCTATCTCCAAAAGCTGTTCCTGGAACCACTGCCACTTCTTTCTCGCGAAGAAGCTTGGTACAAAACTCCTCAGAAGACATGCCGAACTCTGCAATAGAAGGGAAGATATAGAAAGCACCGTATGGCTCGAAGCACTTAATATTCATCTTCTTAAATCTATTGAGAAGATAACGGCGACGATCATTATACTCCTCACGCATATTAGCAACATCCTCATCACAATCACGAATTGCAGTAATGGCTGCATACTGACTGGTGGTAGGTGCGCACATAATTGCGAACTGATGAATCTTAGTCATCTGCTTAATAATCACCTCAGGAGCACATACATATCCTAATCTCCATCCTGTCATGGCATGGCTCTTAGAGAAACCATTGATGTAGATAGTACGCTCCTTCATGCCAGGGAAGCTTGCAATAGACACATGCTTCTGCCCAGTGTAACTAAGCTCTGAGTAAATCTCATCAGTAAGTACGAACAGATCGTACTTTTTAACAATCTCTACTATAGGCTCAAGATCTGCCCTCTCCATAACAGCACCTGTAGGGTTGTTAGGGAAAGGCATAATTAAAATCTTAGTCTTATCTGTGATAGCTGCCTCAAGCTCCTCTGGCTTAAGTCTGAATTCATTCTCTTCCTTAAGGTTGATAGGAACTGGCACGCCACCTGCGAGTATAGTACATGGCTCGTAGGATACGTAGCAAGGCTGAGGAATAAGTACCTCATCTCCTATATCTAACATAGCTCGTAGTGCTATATCAATACCCTCTGAACCACCTACTGTCATAAGCATCTCTGTAAGTGGATTGTAATCTAACTCATAATGACGCTTAAGGAAATCAGCAATCTCTATTCTAAGCTCCTTGAGACCTGAGTTAGAGGTGTAAAAGGTACGACCTCTCTCTAGTGAATAGATAGCCTCATCTCTTACTTTCCATGGTGTATCAAAGTCAGGCTCGCCCACACCCAGAGATATAGCCTCTGGCATCTCTGCCACTATATCAAAGAACTTACGAATGCCTGATGGTTTAATCTCTGTGATAGTTTTGTTTAGAGGGTTTCTCATAGGCTCACCTTCTCCCTCTCATCAACATGCTGTTCTGCCATAATGATGCCGTGGTCCTTATATTTCTTAAGGACGAAATTAGTCTGTGTAGAAAGCACTGAGTCAAGTGGAGAAAGCTTAGCAGAAACAAAATCTGCAACCTCCCTTAAAGTATGTCCCTCAATGGAAACCATAAAGTCATAGCTTCCTGAGATTAAGTAAACTGCGTTGACTTCAGGATAATTATAGATGCGCTCAGCAACCTTGTCGAATCCCATGCCGCGCTGTGGTGTAACTCTAACCTCAATCAGAGCTGAAACCTTCTCCACGCTAGCCTTATCCCAATTAATAAGAGTAGGATAGCCACAGATAATATGCTCACTTTCCATAGCCTCTAACTCATTCATAATGGTAGCCTGGTCGCTGCCAAGCATCATTGCCAAATCCTCTAAATCAATCCTGCTGTTATGTTCAATATAATTAAGTATTTTCTCTCTCATTATAATCACCCCTATTTGCTTTTGTTAACATTGTACAACGCGTCTGTCTTAGGTGGCTCTAGGAAGCGAACCTCATCACCACTAAGAACACGCTTATCATTCGAAGAGTTGGACTTTCCGATAATGGCGGATGCTACCCCCGCATCACGCAATTTCCTAACGAGACCATTGCCATCCTCAGTAGCTATAAGCATAGCGCCTGAAGAAATGAGCTCATATGGATTGATTCCAAAGAACTCGCACACCTCAATAGTCTCCTGCTTCACAGGAATAGACTTAAGATCCACATCAATACCTACGCCTGATGCTTCACCCATCTCCCACAAAGCTCCAAAGATGCCGCCCTCTGTGACATCGTGCATGGCCGCAACCCCATGCTCCACTGCCACGCGGCTCTCTGGTAATACGCTTAAATATTTATCAAATCCCTTAGCAGTATCGATAAGGGATTGTGGTAATCTCTCTAATAATTCCTTCTCATGGTCCTTGGCAATAATAGATGTGCCCTCTAGCCCAATCCACTTGGTAAGCACTATATCCATGCCAGGCTTGGCACCAGCTGTGGATACCATCTGGCCCTTCTTAACCTTGCCGACAGCTGTAACGGAAATCAATGGCTGATTAACTACATCTGTCACCTCAGTATGACCACCTATTACCTGGATATTATATCTCTTACAAGCGCTATCCACCTGCTCCATAATGGCCTTAAGCTTAGCCTCTCGCATACGTGGAGTAAGAAGAACTGTAAGTAGTATGCCTATTGGCTCAGCACCTGCACTAGCCAGGTCATTAACTGAGATAGTAACCGCCAGCTCGCCGATATCTGAAGCAGTACCTGTGATAGGATCTGTAGAAAGAACTATCTCCTCATCAGGTCCCACGCTCACTGTAGAACAGTCCTCACCGATACCAGGGCCACTTCCTACTTCAGGTCTCTTTACATGTAATTGTTTAATGACAGAACGCTTAAGAACGTTCTCTGGTAACTTTCCTATTTCCATAATTAAATATCTGTATTCGCTATATTAGTATCTGTCTGTGTGTCTGTAGTTCCCTCTGCTGGTGCCGCCGCTGGAGGTGCTGCAGTAGTATCCTCTGTGGTCTCCTCAGCATTAGTAACTGAATACTTAGGTGTAATAACAATAGGTGTAGTATTGGCCACCCCTGGAGCGTAAGCCGCTATCGCCGCTGCAATAGTAGCTGCATCCTGTGTATTAACCGCCTGAAGCATAGCATAGGATAGGTTAGGATCAACCGAAGCCAAACCTACTGTTACTGTTCTATTAGATGGATTGTACTTGCTATTGTTGTATACGTCACGGCTAACTTCCTCACCATTCTCATATACTATCTTCCATAGTCTGGCATTATATCCAGTATGGCCGCTGACTGTAGTAGTAAGCTTGCCAAGTGGCACATTAGGATCAGCCACCCATGTGGTATTCTGCACTGTTACTGCTGTAATCTCTGGCTCGTACTCAACAGTATGACCTGGGTCATCTTCTTCCTTGCCATATATGCTGAAGTAAGCCTTGTTACCGTCACAATATCCTTCTATATATATAGGATAATTCTTGTTATTCCTAATCTGGAAATCCTTACCACCTGACTCTGAGATAGCTGCATCCTCTGAAGGCTGTACATAAGAAACAATCATAGAATGACTAGAACGTGTAACTATCTCAAGCTCTGCCGCTCTCACCGCACCATAGAGTGTGGTGGATACCTGACAGATGCCTCCACCATATGTCTCAACGGTAGTTCCATTCTCATAGGAACCTGCCAGCATATATCCATTCTCAGCTGTGAATGGAGTGATGGTGTTAAGTACTGAGAACTCATCTCCAGGATAGAGAATAGTTCCATTAATAAAGCTTACACCATTAGCTACGTTATTCTTACGCGCCGATGATGAAGAACTGTAATCAGTGTCGAAACTACCTAGCAAATCTGTGATGGATGCAAGCTCCTCCTTACTACCTCTAGGCTCCTTCACCTCAGTTGCAAGAGCGATGGTAGCAGCACTTCCATCCCAATCATTCTCTATGAAATCAGCAATAATAGCCACTGACTCTTCTATCTGCACAACTACACCAGATGTACCCTCATGGAATACGAACTGGCCATTCTCTCTGGTGAGATAATCATCGCTGGCCTCATCATTAACCTGGGATGAAGCCTGATTAAGATATAGAGAAAGTGCATCTCTATCAACTCCTAGAGAAAGAGCGAAATCCTTCCCTCTACCAGCCTTGAGATCCTCAGAATACTTATAGCACTCTCCCAAGTTACCTACAGAACCATAGGAAGCTGCCTTATCTGTCACATCGCTATTCTTAGCACCTATGCATAGATCAGCACCAGTGGCTGTGAAACTCTGATCATTGGCAGATAGGGTAAAAGTTACGTCATCATATTGAGAAAAATAAGAAGCAATCGCCTCATCCGCCTCGGTTACTGTCATGTTGCCTACATCTATTCCACCTATAGTAATACCCTGTGGAATAACTCTATCATCAGTAGCTACTGAATCCTCAGCTGCCACCTCATCGACATCCTCACTTACCACTTCCTCGGAGGCTTCCTCATCCCCCTCTGTGGCATATGTAATTGTGTAATCACCTACTACTCCCGCAGTAAAAGTCACCGCCAAAAGCAAAGCTAAAAGATTTTTATTTTTCATAATGAAATCAACCTGTTATAATATCCTTCTAATTGACATAGGAATAGTCAAAAAGTAAACTTAAACTAAAAAAGAAGCGAACATAGTAAATAGCATACATACAACTACGACACATAATACTACAGTAGCAATTAACTGTTGTTTCTTACTTCGTTTCATAATAACACCTCGTATAGCAAAGGAGAAACCATGGGCTTCCCGATTTTACCATTTTTCATAATATTTCTAGTATGGTTAACATTTAGGCTAAAGAGCCTGGATTCCAAGCAAGAACAGCAGGAGGCTGACTTCTGGGCAAAAGAGAAAGCTGCCAACGCTACCCCTGCAAAGGATATATCTAATCTAAGATATATTACCATTCCAATAGAGAAATTTCCATTAAATTTTAGTGATGACGAAAAAGTTGTCGAAATAGAAGACCAATTAAAAGAACTATCTACACATAAGCTTCTGAACCTCATAGGTAAGTCCAATACAGATCTTAAGTTGGAATACGGTGTACCTAATTACGATACCATGGTTCAGATAGGCGAGGATTTCGATCGCACCTGCATGTTGATTAACTCTTACGCTAAGCTCCTCATAGAGGCAGGCCGAAGCGATGATGCCCAAGCGGTGCTTGAATTCATAGTAGGTGCAGGAACTGATATCAGCGAGTCCTACACCATGCTAGCTGATTGTTATAAGACAACTCACCAGAATGATAAACTATTCTTCCTCAAGGAAAAGATATCCAACAGCGATCTACTTTTAAAGGACTATATTTTAAACAAAATAGAAGCATAAAAAATCCAGTTTTGGTATCACCAAAACTGGATTCTTTTATAATAGGCCTAATACTCTATGTAATAAGATCTCAGCACCTACACCCCAAAGCATCAGTGCTCCAATCAAATATGCTACTGTCTTCATCTCGAATCCAAAATGGATTCCTGTGTACAAACCTCCCAGCACAACAACTACAGATATAATTACGAATATAGCTATAATCTGCCATACTGTAGTACCAACCAATCCGCAAGCACAACCTGCAGCGGCTGTATATATACTAGATACTACTATAATCCTAATATAATCCCATACCTTAAGGGCATCCTTCCTGCGCTCCTGAACGAACTCGCGCTTGATAGCCTTAATAATGAGTCTAAAACCAAGTAATGATAATATAATTGCTGCGACTATCTCACCATAATTCATAGGATCTGCGATATATCCATTAACTGCCAGCAATCTACATATTAAGTATCCACAGAAGTAGAAAATCAACTCTGTACCAGCTACTATTGCACAAGCTATGATGATAGTCCTCTTCTTAAGGTTAACAATCATAGCACCCTGTATCTCCATAGCTGCAAATATATCTAATAAAATACCTGCAATCATCAGCAGGTTCTCTAACCAGCTCATATATTTATAACTCCAATTCTTAATTTCATTTTAATAATAAAACACCTTGTTAAAATCAATAATATTCAATCATCTACCTGTGTCCTAGCACAAGCTACAATCTCCCTCAATTGTAGTTCACTATATACTAGCCCTCAGCCTATTTATCATTGGTAATAACTTCTATGATAGGACTGTGGAAAATCCTAACATATATCTCGGTCAGTTCATCAACTGGGACTGTCATGCCCCTCTTAATCCACTGAATGGTAACCCAGCTAATAGAGTGGGCTAAGAATTCAGCCACAAGCTCCTTCTTAAGCCACTTATAATCAGCCATAGCAGCCAGGCTCTCCACATCGATATACTTAAGCACTGCATTGGCAACACAGCGTGTGTATATCTCATTGAATGAATTCTGTCCCTCTAACTGAGTAGCTCGTTTATAAAACTCCTTCTCCTTCTCCATGGTAGTCAGGATAAAAGTTACGCCCTCCTTGAGCATACCATTGGACAATAAAGGATCCACAGGAGCAAATAGTTCATTAACCGTAATCCATTCTAGCAGCTCATACTTATCTTGAAAATGATTGTAGAATGTAGGTCTGATAACTCCCGCCTTATCCGTTATCTCTTTAATTGTAATCTTCTCAATTGGCTTGGTGGCCGCCAGCTCTTTAAGGCTCTCAGCCAGAACAATGTCAATTGCGTTCTGTGATTGATTATTCATAAATCTCCTTAAGAATCAGGATATTCTACTGTTACGTAGAACCCCTTAGGGGTCTCCTTAACATCCACCACTTTGCCTTCCTTTGCTTTGATTCGCTCTAGTGTGGTGTAATTTGCTGACATAGCAAAAGACCTGCCTAACACATAGTAGTATGAATTAGGCAGCTCATATTCAGTAATGGAAAGCACATCTCCTATCTCAAGGAGCCCTGTGCGTTCCATCTTAAATTCCATTTGTCCCATATTAAATATCTTCCTCGTGGGTAATTGTACTGTCTACTATATTGCCAGTAGCTTTCCTAACCTTATGAACTATACCGAAATCTGTAAGTCCATCGTAGATAAGCATAATACCAATAATCTGAACAGTGATAGCAACTAATCTGAAAGCTGCTGCAATACAGACAATACCTAATAGTAAATTAAGTGCTGCGAAGATAAATGCCAGCCATGGTTGCTCAGCCCTAGCTCTAAGAGCCTCAATAGCCATAGCCAAGTCTTGCACGCCATGCACTACCAGTATCACTCCTATAGCAATAGGAATAATAGAAATAATAGATTCAGGCGAATTAAAAATCCAAATACCTATAAGAGCAACTACTCCACCTACAACCATGCCTAGAGCATTCATACCGAATTCATATACCTGACTGATAACTATGCCTACGCCTGAAAGTATAATAATGCAAGCAATCACTCTGCTTAAGGTAATCAGACTCTTCTCCGGAAATACTAAAAGCAAAATACCTATCACTATACTAATCACTGCGGATACGGTGATGTTTAATCTTAGACTTTTAATTTTCTCTTTCATATTATCTCTCTTTTTTGTTTCCCCAGAATCCAATAGCTACTGTGCCTGGGCCAGTGTGTGAACCAATAGTAGGTCCAATATCGAATATTCTAATCTTCTCTTTCATCTTAGGGAACTCAGCCTCAAGCATATCAGCCACTTCCCTGGCATCCTCATAACAAACAGAATGTGTAATGAAGATATTCTCACTGTAATCGGCTCCATCATTGATACGGGCCTTGATAGCCTCGATAGCTGCCTTCTTAACAAGCTTCTTACCTCTGCACTTCTGTCTAGGAACAAGCTTACCCTCATCATTAACATTCATAAGAGGACAGATATTAAGTGCTGTACCAAACCATCCTGATAGCTTAGATACACGACCACCCCTTATTAAGAAGGTAAGGTCAGTTGTAAAGAACCAAGTATTCTGATTCTGGATATGTGACTCAGTCCACTTAACTAAATCGTCAAAGCTCATACCCTCGTCACGTAAGCTAGCTAGCTTATCCATAAATAATCCGTATCCTGCTGATGCTGTAAGACTATCGAATACGACAAGCTTCCTATCTGGAAACTCCTCGCTTAACTCTGCTGCAGCAATCCTAGCTGAATTAATAACGCCCGAAATACCACTTGCAAGTGTTAAATGAATAACATCTAATCCCTTCTCTAAGAATCCTCTAAAATACTCAGTAAACTCATCAGCATTAACCTGAGAAGTCTTAGTCATAGCGCCGTCAACCATGGCGCCATAGAAATCCTGCGGAGACATAGACTTATATAAATCATCTACATATGCCTTATCATCTAGATAATAATGGAAGCATATATGCTCGATATTCTTCTCCTTAAGGAATTCTTCTGTCACGTCTGCTGTAGAACAGCAACTAATAATGTAATTTCCCATTGTACTTCCTATTCTGTGTATATATTTTCAACCTGTTTGAGTATAACTCAACCGCAAATATAATTGCAATATATGAACTATTTATTAGACAGATATTCGTCTAAAATCCTAAGCCCCTCCTCATACTCAAGCTCCTCGTAGGATTCCTTAAGTCTCTCATATAATTCCGTGAGCTCGTCGTTTTTGTCCAGATTCTTAAATACCTCAAGGGACTCCTCGATAGCATTAATATCGTAGCCATCAAAGGCATCTCTTAATTCAGCAAGTAAAGTACCTACATCCTTATTATTGACAATATCCTCCACGAAGCTTCCTATCTCCACCTCTGGTGCTAGTTGAGTAAGCTCCTTGGTAGCATCATCAACTACCTCACATAGGGAATTAAGGAACTCATCTAGATGGTCATCCACATAGCTCCATGTATTGGACTTGGCAGCCATCTCGATAATCTGAGCCTGATCAGCAAAAGTATCACGACCTATCTGCCTGCTGACGCCTGCTATACCATGAACCTTCACCGTGAACATCTCTTTATCATTATTCCTGTAGTTAGGCAGCTTAAGTAGAAGTGGCTGCATCTCCTTAACGAAGGTATCAAGTGTCTTCTTATATACATTATTGTTCCTGCGGTTCTGCTTAACAATTGAGATGACTCCCTCTGAATTGTTCTCAACAGCTAAGTCCTTAGGCAGTAACTTGGTAATGATTTCCTGAAGCTTAACGCCTGAGATAGGCTTGCTTAGGAATCCATCGAACTGACACTCACTGATAATTCCCTTTACATTGTCCTCTGTATTGGCTGTAACAAGCACAACTGGAACATTAGATTCTTTCTTGATAAGCTTGCATGCCTCGGCACCATTGACAGGTGTCATCATCTGATCTAACAGTACTAAATCGAATCTGTTATCCCTAACAGCTTCCACTGCTGAGGCACCATCTGGAACAGTAGTTACATCACACTCCCATGCCGCAAGCAATTGCTGCATAATCTCAAGATTGATACGCATATCATCAGCCACAAGTACCCTGGCGTTAGGATAAAGATACTCTATATCCTCAGGAAGACCATGGAAGCTCTGTCCCTGTGTCATAAGAGTCCTTCTATTGATAACGCGCTCCTTCTGCTGATAGCAATTAGCGCAATGCTGGTAAAAGTAACCCTTAAATATAGATCCTGTAAGGCCGTCACTCTCTGCTGTAATCTCACCACCAAGCTTCTCAATAAGCTGTTTGGTAATGGCAAGACCCAATCCTGCCCCCTCTATCTGTGCAGTACCTGCAGAAGATACGTATTCTTTGAAAATCTCCTGAAGCTGTCCTGGGGACATGCCCTGACCTGTATCTGCAATGGAGAACCTAATCTTAATTCTACCATCCTGTTTCTCGAAGGATATCTCCATATGAATACTACCCTTGTCAGTAAACTTGACTGCATTGGAAAGGATATTCTGGAATATCTCCCTAACTCTCACCTCATCACCATACATAGTGGTAGGATAGCTGCTAGTAACAGCCAGATTGAAATCAATTGGCTTAGACTGAATATTAAGTATGGTAGAGTATGCCAGATCCTCTAAGAATGTATTAGTCTCAAACTCTCTCTCAGAGAACTCGAACTTGCCTGCCTCTAACTTGCTGTAATCAAGGATTGCATTGACAAGCTCTAACAGATTCTCGGAAGCCCTCTTAATATGAGTAATAAGGTTCTTATTCTTCTCTGATATATCCTTCTTAGTAACAAGGATATCGCTGACACCCATAATAGCATGCAGCGGACTCCTGAGCTCGTGAGACATATGAGCCAGGAACTGACTCTTCTGAGCAGTCTCTCTCCTGGCATTGATTGCCACTGTATGCTGCTCTGTAATATCGATTGCAGAGAATATGTATCCCTTAACCTCATCTCCATCATATACAGGGTTATAGTGTAATCTATACCAGTTCTCGCCAGCATAATACTCGCTATCATTGCGATCATTATTAACTACTCGCTCTCCCAGTAGGAACTTAGCATTAGTATCCCCAGCTTCGAAAGCGAACTCAATCGAACGGCCATCTGCGAAGAGTTCAATAGCCTTCTGGTTAGCATCAATTACATAGAAATCAGCATTAACAAGTGCTATAGGGTACTCCATCCTATCAAATATAGTGCTCTTAAGAATGGTACCTGTATCCTCTATCCTATTAGACTTAGCAAGCCAGAAGAAGATAATGCAATCCAGCAAGAATGCAATAGAACGAGTCCTCTCGAATCCTGGAATGAAATCATGAGAAATATAGCCAATCATGGCTATTACAAAAGCCAGCATCATATATCTGCCAATTATTCTGTCAGTTCTATCAAAATAATTTACAGATGATGATCTAAGCTCAACGATAACACTAGAAACAAAGACGAAGATAACCGCCATAAGATCCGCATCTACTGACTTAGGGTTCTTAACACTAAAAGCAATAAAGTCATAGACACACAAAGAAATCATAACTGTAACAGCCACGGTAATAATAACAGGTACATATCTAGGTCTCTTAATAAACAAGAAATAAAAGAACATCATGTACATGATTACCATAGCGCACATATCGCACAGTAAATAAAGGAAATCTACTGTGTCCTGACTCCTTACGAAAGGAGTAATGCATATATAGAAATTAAAAATTGTGATAATACCTGCAATAGTAGGTAATATCCTATGTCTACTAAGGTAAACATCATTCGAAATCAGTTGAATGAATGTAAAAAAAGCTGCAGCTACACAAAGCACATCCAAGCAATACTGTAAGGTGAAAATCTGTTCCATTACTCAGCATCTCCTCGTCCTGTAATAATCCTCTTTAACTCAGACTTAATGTATGTAGGCTGGTACGGTCTTACTATATAACCGTCTGCCCCCACTTCCTTGCACCTTCTGACTGTCTCAGCGTCATTCAGTGCTGTAACGAATAATACCGGTGTCTCTAAATGAAGCTGCTCTCGGATACGACGAACAGTCTCTACCCCATCCATGCCAGGCATATCTACATCCATGACAATGGCGTCCACCTCTTTGTTCTTCTCCAAATACTTAAGAGCCTGATTGCCGTTCTTAAGTAGTGTAATATCGTAAAAATACTCTAAAATACCTCTAATCATCTGCAGATTGGTCATCATATCGTCAACAACCATAATTCTGTAGCGCTCAAAGGTCTGTATCATCTCCTTGCGCTCCTGCTCAGACTCTGTAGAAATAGAATCTGCACTGGTAGCTGCCACAAGTGTAATATTGAGATTATCCTTGTGGGTCAAATCAAGAGTCTGTCCATCCATCAATCTTATGATAGGACGCAAGTTATGAAAGCCACTATTCTCAACAATGATGCAATGTCTACCGTCTGACATAATCATCTCTGTTCCCTTAGGGTATAGTGGGACATGCTTGAGAAGTGCCAAAACCACATTAGTATCAAACATAATGCCACAGGCACCCATCATATATTCAGATACTTCATAAGCTGAATATGGATTCTTGTATGGTCGCTTAGAAAGCAACGCGTCGAAGACATCGGCCACATGAATAATCTTAGTGAATACGGTCATCTCATCTGCAGTGATACCCTTAGGATAGCCACTGCCATCTACATTCTCATGATGGAATAATACAGCCACCTTGACATTAGGTGTAACATCCCATCTCTCCTTGAGAATCTCATAGCTAAGCTGAGCATGACTCTTCATAATCTGATACTCTTCTTGTGTAAGACGGCCCTCCTTATTAAGAATCTCTCCTGGAATAGACATCTTGCCTAAGTCATGAAGCAATCCCGCCAGAGCCAGCTCCTCAAGAGACTTCTCATCAAGCCCCATAGAAAGACCAATAATTGCACAATACAAAGCTACATTGACAGAGTGGGCATATGTATAATCGTCACACTCTCTAAGATCTGTCATATCGATAGAGATAGATCCCTTATTTAGAATCTCATCTACCATTTCCTTAGCAACTATCTTACAACCATCAATATCCTGTCTTCTAACACAATCTATTCCCTTACCTCTTAAAAAAGGTGAAATAATCGGCTCAACACTGATGTCCTTGGATAATTCATCTGATATGTATAATCCATCAAATCCTAAGTACTTAAGTCTATCTATATATTCACGTGTAAGCTCAGCCTTACCACCGAGCAAGACTCTTCCATACGAATCAAAAACCTCTGAGCCAAGCTTCATACCAGGCTCAATTTTCGACATATTAATGTATCTCATGGGTTAGTACCCTTCCTCCCTATTGTCGTGATAATAGTATAACTTATTACAGTTCCGTTGGCAAAATCTATACAAAAATATACATAAAAAAATCGGCGGATAATTCCGCCGATAGTTTTATGGAAGGATTTAAATTTTAAGAAATTATTTCTTAATTCTAAGACTAACTACTGAACAAGCTGGAAGTGTAACCTTAACTCCCTCAGAAGTCTTAGCAAATGCAGTAAACTCTTGCTCTACAACTGTCTCTGGAGCCTCAAATGTATTGTGATCTGCCATCTTACCTGATACGTAAGTAGCCTCGCATACATTATAAGCGCCGCCATCCTTTGTCACCTGAATCTCAACATCCTCTGCTGACTCAAGTGAGTTGTTGGTAAGTGTAATAGTGATTACACCATCAGCGTCCTCAGAAACAGACTCGAACAACTTAGGTAATTCATTCTTACCTGATCCAACTGTTCCATTATTAATGAGATCACTTCCCAGGAGAGTAGCGCCCTGGTGATGACGGAACATCTTGAATACATAGTAAGTAGGAGTCTTAATCATCTTAGCACCATCAGTAAGCATAACAGCCTGAAGCACATTGATCATCTGTGCGATACAAGCCATCTTTACTCTATCTGCATGCTTGTTGAAGATGTTGAGGTTCATACCTGCAACAAGTGCATCACGCATGGTGTTCTGCTGATATAAGAATCCTGGGTTAGTACCTGGCTCAACGTCTGTCCAGATACCCCATTCATCAATCATAAGGCCAATCTTCTTGTCTGGGTCATACTGATCCATAATTGCACCGTGATTGTTGATAAGCTCTTCCATGAAGTAACTTCTCTTAAGAGTCTGATAGAAAATCTCCTCAGTAAAGTCTGTAGCACTTCCCTTGATATTCCAATCATCCTCTGTCTCTGGAAGAGTATAATAATGAAGAGAGAGACCATCCATGAATCCATGGAACTGCTCTGGGGTGTGGTCGAAGCATGTCTCAAGAACACCCTTTGTCCAATGATAATCATCTACATTAGGACCACAGCAAATCTTCGAAATAGGCTTATTGCCATTGTAATTTCTAACATAAGTCTGATAACGTCTGTACTCATCTGCATAGTGCTGAGGTCTCATATTACCGCCACAACCCCAGTTCTCATTACCAACACCTAGATAATCTACAACCCATGGCTCCTCATGACCATTCTTCTTACGAAGATCAGCCATTGGGGATACTCCATTGAATGTCATATACTCTACCCACTCGCTCATCTCACGAACAGTGCCAGAGCCCAGGTTAGCATTCACATAAGTCTTACATCCTAACTGATCACACAGCTCGAAAAACTCGTGTGTTCCGAAACTGTTGTCCTCTACAACGCCACCCCAGTGTGTGTTAATCATCTTCTTACGAGTCTCTTTTGGACCGATTCCATCCATCCAATGATACTCATCTGCGAAGCATCCACCTGGCCAACGAAGTACAGGTACTTTCATCTCCTTAAGAGCCTCTACTACATCTGTACGCATTCCGTTAACATTAGGAATGTCGCTATTTTCTCCTACATAGAGTCCCTCGTAGATACAACGACCCAGGTGCTCTGAAAAGTGACCATAGATCTCAGGAGCAATTGTGCTCTTCTTGTTCTCGTTGTTAATTACTAATTTAGCCATTTTGTCCCCCTTAGTTTTTGTTGGCTAGCCTTTTGCTTTTCTCGGGCTAGCGGGAAAACACAGCCATTGTATATCCCCTTCGGGGATGGGCTGTGTTGTGGTAGCAGTTAAAGGTTAACTCTGTTAACCTTTAACTGCTCCTGCCGTCATACCATCAATAATGTACTTCTGGAAAATAAGGAAGATTACAAAGATTGGTAAAATACCAAACATTGAACCTGCAATAAGTACATCATAGTTATTTCCATAAGGTGTAAGCAATGTGTTAAGACCAATTGGAAGTGTAAACTTCTCTGCTCCCTTAAGAACAAGTAATGGCCAAAGGATTGCGTTCCATGTACCCATGGCACATAAAATACCCATAGAAGCAAATGCCGGCTTTGTAAGAGGAAGGATAATCTTCACTGAGATACCATACTCTGAACAACCATCGATTCTAGCAGCATCAAGTAAGTCCTTAGGAAGACCAGATAAGTACTGCTTAAAGAAGAAGATAGTTGACGCACTACAAATACCAATAATAATTACACCTGCGTATGTATCAACCAGCTTAAGTGCAATGATTTCCTTATAAAGTGGAAGCATAAGGATCTCAAAAGGTACCATCATAGTTGCAAGTACGATTGTAAAGAGAATTCTCTTGAATCTGAAATCGTACATGGTAAGACCATAAGCAACGAAGTAGCAAACTAAAAGTGTTAAAACTACTGAAACAAGTGTGATGATAAGTGAGTTGCCATACCACATGAAGTACTTCTGGCTGTCTGCGTTACCACCAAACAAATAAATATAATTGTCAAGATTCATAGTAGATAGATCTAAGTTAATAGATAGACCCCTACGAATAAGCTCTGTACCAGGTCTGAATGATGCAAGTAGACCTGCAAATACAGGGAAAATAATTATTAAACATAAGATTACGAAGAATCCTGTTGCTAGTACTGTGCCCACCATTCTCTTAGGAGTGCCAGCCATTGTCTTTTGCTTTGACATACTAATCCTCTCCCTTCTTGAATGTGCCGTTAAAGATAAGCTGTGCGAAGTTGATAATAAGTGCTACTACAAGGAGTACAACACCGACTGCACATGCATAACCCATATCATTTTTCTCAATACCACGCTTATATAAGTATCCTACAATTGTAAGACCTATATTGTTTGGTGATGAATTTCCTGCCCATAACATGTATGATTCAAGGAACATTGCAAGACCAGCGTATACTGAAATTGTAAGCACGTAAACTGTAGTAGGCTTAAGAAGTGGAAGTGTTACAAATCTAAACTTCTGCCAACCTGTAGCTCCATCGATATCTGCTGCTTCATATAAAGATGTGTCAATTGACTTAAGTCCTGATAGGAAATAAAGCATATTAACACCTGTCCATCTCCAGCAAGCAACAATTAAAAGAGCGAGCATACCAGACCAGCCCATCTTCAGCCATTTATATGTTCCAAGGCCTAAAGCCGCTGTAATCATGTTCATCTGACCTGTTGTGTACTCTGTAAACATCAGGCGGAATAATGTGCCAGAAATAACTACTGAAGTTAATGCTGGCATGTATAAAACTGCTTTCCATACGCCCTTTGCCTTAACTAAATTGCTGTCCATAAGTACTGCGAAAAGCATTGGGAATGGAATAAGAAGAACTAATGTAAAGAACATATACTTCACACTATTCCATACTGCAATGTGAAAAACACTATCTTTCAAAAGCTTAGTATAATTGGCTAAGCCAATCCATTCTGATTTAATAGCTCCAATATCCTGAAAACTCATTGTGAATGCAGTTATTAAAGGATATACCCAGAAAAACGCAAAACTAAGGATAAAAGGTAAAACGAATACGTATGGTGCTACCTTCTGAGAATAAAAAAAGTTCTTAATTTTCATAATGCACCTTTCTCCACTGATGGTAATTAATATCTTCCTTCTTAATAAATAGAAGAAATCCGCGGCAATTTAACGTGCGATTAAACTGCAATAAAAATGAGATGCCCGGCCCAGGGCCAGGGCATCTCAATATATAATGTAATGAAAATGAAAAGATTGTTACTTAGTAATTACTGCTCCATATCGATGTTATCCTGAGCTTCCTGTAAAGCATCATCGATAGAGTATGTAGGATCCTCAAGTACCTCATTTAAAGTAGTTGTGCAGAAGTACTCGTTGATTGTTGGGCTGATTGATACGACTGAAATCTTGCCAATGTTGTCCATTCCGATTTCTGAAAGCACATCATATGGGTAGTTGATGAAGTACGCATTGTACTGATTCTCATCATCATGTGCGAATGAATCCTCTGTCCAAAGAGCTGCGTTACATACATCGAATCCAAGTGTATCCCAGATATGCTGCTCACCCTCTTCTGACATCTTAGCCCAGCAAAGGAACTCTGCTGCAAGGTCAATGTTCTGTGACTGCTGTGTTACAACTGTACCTGTACCACCGATACCTACTGAACACTTCTGACCAGCCTCGAATACAGGACACTTAGCAATATACCAGTTACCTGCTTCCTCTGGCATGTAGTTTGTGAAACGTGACATATACCACATAGCCTTAGGGAATGAAACTACGTTGTGATCCATGATGTTCTGGAAACCAGCCTCAAGATCAATGTGTCCATCAGGTGATACCTGAGCAAAACCTGAATTTAACCAATCCTGCTGCATTGTAAGCATCTTCTTAACTGAATCAAGCTGAACATTTGCTGGATCTGTGAATCCACCTGTCCAATCATCGCCATACTCAGCCATTGCGATCCAGAGCCAATCAACTCCGCCTGTATCTACACATGTGAAATACTTACCTTCCTCAGACATAGCTGCGAGGTACTCCTCACCAAGTGCTGTGTAATCATCCCATGTTGTAACTGCATCAATCTTAGCAATTACATCTTCCTGTGAAAGACCCATTGCCTCAGACATAGCTGCTACATTGTAATACATAACTGTTGCACCTACGTGGTATGGTGCACCGTAGTAGTTACCATCCTCACCCTGGTATGTCTCCATACGAGCTGTAACCATTGTGTCAAGGTAATCTGCAGCGTAATCATTTAAAGGTACAAGCCACTGATCAAGACCCTCAACTACGTTAGGGAACTGACCTACTTCTACATCACAGATGTCTGGAGCACCTGTGCCAGCCTCAAGAGCTGTGAGAAGCTTAGTGTGCATATCACTGTATGGATATGTTGTACATGTAATCTCGATTGTCTGATCTGGATGTTCCTTGTTCCACTGCTCAGCCATTACACCATAGTGCTGGCCGTGAAGCTCAACGAATGTCCACATCTCAAGATGTGTACCATTTGGATCACCAAATGTATTAGTTACGACCTCAGACTCTGCTGACTCCTCAGCTGTCTCTTCAGCAGCTGCATCCGGATCAACCCCACCTTCTGAAGCTCCGCCACAGCCAACCATTAAGCTAGCTGCCATTGATGTGCAAAGAAGTGCACTGATCAACTTCTTCTTCATTCTTCTCCTCCTTATTTTTGAAAGAATTGTTTCTAATTGTAATGGATTGATTGTTATTGTAAAATCAACTGAGGCTTGTTAGTTGATTAGACCCTGTCATCAATTCATTAACGATTATGTATTTATTATATATCCTTGATACAGCAAGTCAATGATTATTTTAGTTTTTCCTAAAGTATTTTGGATATTCTTTTATAGTCCACAAAAAAGGTTAGATCTTTTTGTGGAATTTGACTAATACCGTCATTTAAATCCATGATTTTCGTATTTAACTGCTAATAGATTTAATTTTTTGTAAAATATTCAACTTCGTAATTTTCATCCTATTGACAGTCTATTTGCTTAAATTTATAATATTCTATAGTATTTTATTTTTTTATAAGAAGGAGCAGTGTTATGATACACATCACATCACTTGACGATGGATTAGAACTGTTCAAAGCACTTGGTTCTGATGTACGTGTACAGATTCTCAACATACTACTTGAGAATGATCACATGAGCATGAACCAATTAGCGACTCAGCTTAATCTAAGCAACGGTGCCCTTACAGGTCATATTAAGAAGCTTGAGGAATGTGGCCTGATTTCTACATCTAATGAATCTGCTAGTCATGGCAATTCTAAGATTTGTTCCGTAATTCAAGATAAGATCGTAGTTGAAATAGAGAAACCACTTGACTTAACTAATGTATATACCACTGATATCAAAGTCGGACAATTCTCCAAATACGACGTTTGTCCTACTTGCGGCATTGCAAATAGCACTTCTGTTATTGGAGAGATTGACGACACTAGATACTTTAGTCATCCAGATCACTTCAATGCAGATATCATTTGGTTTACCAAAGGCTATGTAGAATATTCATTACCTAATCTTATTCCTGTCAATAATAAAATAGATCAGATTTCTATCTCATTTGAGATTTCATCTGAAGCACCTGGTATTGACAACAATTGGCCTAGCGACATCGCTTTTTCAATCAACGGTATTAAGGTAGGTATGTGGACTAGCCCTGGGGATTTCGGTGGAGATATCCTTGGAATGCTTACACCAGATTGGTGGCCACCTAACTGGAATCAGTATGGATTGCTTAAGTTACTAGTAGTTAACCGATACGGAACATACATCGATGGACTTAAGATTTCAGAAGTTACAATTAGTGATTTAGCACTTAAGCAGGGCATGCCTCTTGATTTCAGAATTGCTGTCGAGGACGATGCAGAGCATATCGGAGGTGTTACATTATTTGGTAAGAGCTTCGGTAACTACGGACAGGATATTCGCGTCTCACTTAATTACACACCAATTACTACTAAGTAATAATTAGAATCTAGCTTATGCTAGATTCTT
>JAILNO010000224.1 GCA_024691465.1 Pseudobutyrivibrio sp.
AAGAGAGAGAAGAATGCGGTGGTGCTGGCACACTATTATGTGAATGATGAGGTGCAGGCTATTGCGGACTATGTGGGGGATAGTTACTATCTGGCGAAGGTAGCTGTGGGACTTGAGGAGAGTACTATTGTATTTGCAGGGGTTAAGTTCATGGGTGAGTCGGCTAAGATTCTTAATCCTGATAAGACGGTGCTTATGCCTGATGCTAATGCGGATTGTCCTATGGCTCACATGGCGGAGATTGAGAGGATTGAAGAGGTTCGTAGGGAGTATGAGGATGTGGCAGTGGTTTGCTATATCAATTCTACTGCGGAGCTTAAGATGCATTCTGATGTGTGCGTGACTTCCGCTAATGCTATGAAGATTGTTAAGGCATTGCCTAATAAGAATATATTCTTTATTCCTGATGAGAATCTGGGTAGATATATTGCTACTAAGGTTCCAGAGAAGCATTTTATATTTAATGATGGATTCTGCCATGTGCATAAGGGAATGAGGGCAGAGGATGTCAAGAGAGCTAAGGAGGCTCATCCTGAGGCTGAGGTGCTTATACATCCTGAGTGTACCTTGGATGTGCTTGAGCTGGCGGATTATATTGGTAGTACTTCGGGGATTATTGATTATGCTACTAAGTCAGATAGTAAGGAATTCATTATTAGTACGGAGCTAGGAGTGCTCTATGAGCTTAAGAAGAATAATCCTGATAAGAAGTTCTATTCGGCTGGGGCAGTGCAGATATGTCCTAATATGAAGAAGGTTACCTTAGAGAAAGTTAGGGATTGTCTGAGGGATAATACTGGGGTAGTTGAAGTGAGTGACGAGAAGAGGATTAAGTCACTGGTGCCACTTAAGAGGATGCTTGAGCTGGCTAATTAATAGAGGTGATAGAAATGGATAGAAGATATGATGTGGTAATAGTTGGTACAGGTGCGGCAGGATTGTTCTGTGCTCTCAGTTTGCCACAGGATAAGAAGATACTTTGTATTTCTAAGGATGCGCTGGATGGAAGCGATAGCTTCTTAGCTCAGGGTGGCATATGCATGCTTAGGGATGATGCAGATTATGATTCTTACTTTGAGGATACTATGAGAGCTGGTCATTATGAGAACCGTAAGGAGTCGGTGGAGATAATGATTAGGAGTTCTCAGAGTATCATTAAGGATTTGGTAGGATATGGGGTGGAGTTTGATCAGAAGGATGGTGAGTTCCTTTTTACAAAGGAGGGAGCACACTCCAATAATCGTATCCTTTTTCATTCGGATGTGACTGGCAGGGAGATTACCAGCAAACTGCTGGCTCGTGCACAGGAGAGGAGTAATATCACACTTATGGCCCATACTACTATGGTGGATTGGGTGTGCCATGAGAATGTGTGCTACGGAATCGTGGTGGCAGATATGGATGGCAGGACCACTGCGGTGGAAGCTGATGTGACAGTACTGGCATGCGGTGGATTGGGAGGAGTGTATAACCACTCTACTAATTATAGACATATATCGGGGGATGCCCTGGCTCTTGCTATGTATCATAACGTTAAGCTTGAGAATTGCGATTATGTGCAGATTCATCCTACTACACTTTTTACCAGGCAAAATGGACGAAGCTTCCTAATCTCTGAATCTGTCAGAGGAGAGGGTGCAGTACTCAGGGATAAGAATGGTGAGAGATTCACCGATGAGCTTCAGCCTAGAGATGTGGTAAGTAACGCTATACTTGCTAAGATGGCGGAGCAGGGCACAGAGCATGTGTGGCTGGATTTCTCGCCTATTCCTAAGGATGAAATACTCACACATTTCCCTAATATCTATAAGCATTGCGTGGAGGCTGGCTTCGATCCCCTTGAGACCTGGGTGCCAGTGGTGCCAGCACAGCATTACTTCATGGGTGGTATCTATGTGGATAAGGATTCTAAGACCACTATGGATCAGCTGTATGCCGTGGGGGAGACCAGCTGTAATGGAGTACATGGCAGGAATAGATTGGCTAGCAATTCACTTTTAGAGAGTTTGGTCTTTGCCAAGAGAGCAGCCAGTGATATTTCAGCAAGAAATAGTTTTAAAGTGGCAGATGATTTTGATAATCTAGTTAATATAGATGGATATGAGGATTTGCCATCCATCATGGAGAACTATCATGCTATGGTAGTGGGGGAGATTAAGAAGGAAGAACAACTAAGAGCCAGTAAGGAGGCAATATAATGAACGATATTACTATGACTTTGAATGCAGACGAGCTTATTAAGATGGCTCTAAGAGAAGATATTTCCAGCGAGGATGTCAGCACTAATGCTGTTATGCCTGAGGCTAAGATGGGTCAGGTAGACTTGATCTGTAAGCAGGATGGAATCATCTGCGGTATGGATGTGTATGAGAGAGTATTTAAGATTCTTGATGAGGATACAGTAGTTGAGAAATACGTCAAGGATGGCGAACAGGTTAAGAAGGGACAGCTCATGGCTAAGGTAAAGGGAGATATTAGAGTGCTTCTGTCTGGTGAGCGAGTAGCTCTTAATTATCTGCAGAGGATGAGTGGCATCGCTACTTATACTCATGAGACAGCTAAGCTCTTAGAGGGCAGCAAGACAGTACTTCTCGATACTAGGAAGACTACACCTAATATGCGTATCTTTGAAAAGTATGCTGTTAAGTGTGGTGGCGGTCAGAACCACAGATACAATCTGTCAGATGGAATCCTTCTCAAGGATAATCATATAGGAGCAGCAGGTTCAGTAACCAAGGCTGTTGAGATGGCTAAGAGCTATGCTCCATTCGTTAGAAAGATTGAGATTGAGACTGAGACACTTGAGCAGGTTAAGGAAGCTGCAGACGCTGGAGCAGACATTATCATGCTTGATAATATGGATGTAGCTACCATGAAGAAGGCGGTGGAAATCATCGCTGGTAGAGCTAAGACAGAGTGCTCAGGAAATGTGACAAAGGAGAACATTTCGGGTATTATAGAAAGCGGTGTTGATTATGTTTCAAGTGGAGCACTTACTCACTCAGCACCAATATTAGACATATCAATGAAGAATCTTACTGAGGTATAGAATGGACGGACAGGCTAGAAGGAAAAAGTTAATAGAGATTATTCGCAGATCTGATAAGCCTGTATCTGGCACAGCACTGGCTGAGCAGCTCGATGTGAGCCGTCAGGTGGTGGTTACTGATATTGCACTTATCAGAGCTAATGGTTTGGATGTGATATCAACCAATCGCGGTTACGTTATTACAGCCGAGGACAAATGCAAGCGCATCATTAAGAGTCATCATACAGATGATGAGATATTGGATGAGCTGTTTACCATAGTAGATAATGGCGGTTGCGCTGAGAATATTATTATCAACCACAGGTATTACAATAGGCTTGAGGCTCCTCTTAATGTAAGCTCTCGCAGGGAGGCTAAGGAATTCATGGAGGCTATCAAGACTGGCAAGTCTAAGTCTCTCAGTTCGGCTACCAGTGGGTACCATTATCACATCATCAGTGCAGATAGTGAGAGCACCTTGGATATCATAGAGGAAGAGCTTAAGGAGAAAGGCTACTGGTTACCTTTAGATGATTGGATTCTTCAGTAGAAGGAGAAATAATGTCAGCAATATCTAACGATTGGCTGGAGCCTCTGTCACCAGAGTTCAAGAAGCCATATTATAAGAAATTATATGAGCAGGTTAAGGAGGAATACCATAGTCATGTGGTATTCCCACCAGCAGACGATATATTTAATGCCTTTGATTTCACCCCACTGTCTGAAGTGAAGGTGGTAATCATCGGACAGGATCCTTATCATGAGCCAGGACAGGCCCATGGTCTGTGCTTCTCAGTGAAGCCTGGGGTTAAGACTCCACCATCACTGGTTAATATTTACAAGGAATTAGAGAGTGATTTGGGATGTTATATTCCTAATAATGGATACTTAGAGAAGTGGGCTAGACAGGGCGTACTTATGCTTAATAATGTACTCACTGTTAGAGCTCATCAGGCTGCCAGTCATTCTGGCATGGGCTGGGAATTATTTACTGATGCAGTCATCGATATCCTTAACAAGCAGGACAGACCTATAGTGTTCTTGCTGTGGGGCTCACCAGCTGCTAAGAAGTGCGCTAAGCTTAACAATCCTAATCATCTGATTCTTAAGTCACCACATCCATCACCTCTGTCAGCCTATAGAGGTTTCTTCGGATGCAAGCATTTCTCACAGACTAATAATTTCCTACAGGAACATGGACTTGAGCCTATTGATTGGCAGATTGACAACATCACTGTGTAAGTAGTTATAGAAAAGTCCGGTTTTTAGCTCTATTCACAGATATTTCACGAATTGTTCAATCCCTGTATCTTGTGGAAATATTCCTATTCAATTATATTATTCTTAGGATAATTTCAGGATTACCCGAGTTTTATTATCACAAAGGCGGAGCTTGGAGTATAAACTTGAAAAAGCTAAAAGCATTCAATAAAAGATTTTTTAGTTCAGACCTTCCTATAGATTTAGTATTATTCAATATTATAACTATCGTAGGATTTGTGGTTGGAACTTTGACAATTCCATTCAATATTGTTAACGGCATGTCAGCAGTTCTGACAGCCGTTATTGTCGTGTGTATTATTATTGATGGTGTCTGCATATATATGGCTAACTTCAAGAACAGGTTGAAGAATGCCACCATTGCAGTATGCTTCGTGGTGGGGATTGCCCTGTTTCCTGTTATGTTCTTCGTAACAGGTGGAATTAACAGTGGTATGATCTGCTGGTTTTCCATGGGAATAGTGTTCATATTCATGCTGTTAGATGGCATGGATTTCCTGTTTATGCTACTTACGGATGTGGCTATTATAGTGGGATGTTATGTGATTTCCTACTTTCATCCTGAGTATGTCATCGATTTAGGTAGCAGGTTTAGTATCTTTTTCGATGCGGTGCAATCATTGCTGATTAGTGCCTTTGCCATGGGTGCCATTGTTAAGTTTCAGAGGTCCATATACTCTAGACTATACAGGCAGGCTTCTATTAATAATGACGACCTGTTGGAGAAGACCCTTCAGGCTAAGAAAGCAGAGCGCCAGGCCCAGACAGCAACTGAGGCTAAGAGTAACTTTCTCGCCAATATGTCCCATGAAATCAGGACTCCTATCAATACCATTATGGGTATGGATGAGATGATCCTTAGAGAGACTACAGAGAAGGTGGTTGAGGAGTATGCCTTGGACATCAAGACGGCATCTCAGAACCTGTTGTCCCTTATCAATGATATCTTAGATATTACTAAGATTGAGTCAGGTAAGATGGGCATAGTTAAGGGCGAGTACGATTTCATGAGCCTCATGCATGATGTCCTCAACAATGTGGTTCTCAGGGCTAAGGAGAAGGGCTTAGATATTAAGCTTAGGATAGCAAGTGATATTCCTAGCTTCATGTTAGGTGATGATATCAGAATCAAGCAGGTTCTTACTAATGTAATTACTAATGCTGTTAAGTACACACAGGAGGGCTACATTGAGATAGGTGCCAGCTGTGCTAAGAGCATTGGTAATTTCGTGGAGATTACTTTCTACGTAAAAGATACGGGTATCGGAATTAAGCAGGAGGATCTCAAGCGTATGTTTGAATCCTTCGAGAGACTTGAGGTGAACCGCAATAGGAATATTGAGGGCGCAGGTCTTGGTATGACAATCACTCAGAATCTTCTTAAGATGATGGGCAGTCAGCTCAATGTAGACAGCGTCTACGGCGAGGGCTCTAATTTCTACTTCACAATCACACAGGAAGTGGTGGATTCAGAGCCTATTGGAGATTTCGAGCAGAAGCTTAGGCAGCTCACCTCCAATTATGAGTACAGTACCAGCTTCGAAGCGCCTAATGCTCATTTCCTAATAGTGGACGACAATGCCATGAACCGTAAGGTGTTCGTGTCACTCCTCAAGGAATCCAAGGTGCAGATATCTGAGGCAGCCAGTGGATATGAGTGCTTGCAACTCATTAAGAAGAACCATTATGATATGATTTTCCTAGACCATATGATGCCTGGCATGGATGGTGTGGAGACCTTCAGAGCTATGGGTGCTTTAGAGGGTAACAAGTGCCTGGGCACACCAGTGGTGGCACTTACAGCTAATGCCATAGCGGGAGCTAAGGAGAGATACATGACCATGGGATTCCATGGATTCTTATCTAAACCAGTAGTACCTGCCCAATTAGAGAAAATTATTCGTGACTTTTTATCTGAGGATCTGCTTGAGTATCACGAGCCAGATGCTAAGGATGAGGCTAGGAAGAACCGCTCTAAGCCGGTGGAACTTCCAGATATAGAGGGTGTTGATTGGGATTATGCACTGTTGCACTTCCCTGATACCAATATGGTATTTCAGACTGCGGTGGATTTCTATGAGTCCATTGGATTTGAAAGAGACGAGATACTCAGATATTATAATAGTATAGATGATGAGGCAGTGCTGGAGGAGTACAGGATCAAGGTCCACGGGGTCAAGAGCATGTCTAATACGATAGGAGCTACATCCCTAGGGGGACTGGCTAAGATGTGCGAGTATGCAGCTCGTGATGGACAGATAGACAGGATAAAGGTACTCACACCTATACTGTTAGAAGAGCTGGACAATATGAAGGACAGACTCACAGTACTGGCTGAGGATGTCAAGCGTCCTAAGATGGATGATATGGATGACCTATTCGGATTGCTGGAGATGCTTAAGATGGCACTCATGACCAGAGATTCGGAGCAGGCGGACAATATCATGAAGCAGATTACTTCATACTCCTATGAGGGAGATATTCAAGAGAGAATCGATCATTTGAATCTTCACATTATTAACTTTGAAGAAGAGGATGCGATTGCAGATATAGAGGAGCTACAGAGCTAATCAAGGAGATACTAATATGCGCAAAATACTTATAGTTGGTGATTTCAGTAATGACTCACCTTCAGATGTAAATTCATTCCTTACACAGCATTTTCATACGCAGTTATGCACTAGCAGCGGCAAGATTGTTAAGAGTATGCTCAAACTATATTCTCCAGATTTAGTTTTAATGGATATAGATGATTTCGATTTGTCTCAGGAGGATGTATTTGAGACTATTCAGGAATTCAACAGCGAGCTTCCTGTCATTACCTTTGGCAGAGAGGTTAAGAAGCAGAATTTCATCTCCTACTACTACACTGGACAGTGCAAGCATATTCCTCAGCCTAGCCGTGAGATTATCATTAAGGAAATCTGCAAGGAATTCAGCATGAATGCAGATGCTATTCTTAATGCAGTGGTTGAGACTGAGAAGAAGCATATAATTGTGGTGGATGATAATCCAGTACTTCTCAGGAACATGCGCAACATGCTACAGGATAAATACAGAGTGACTCTGGCCACATCTGCAGCCCAGTGCATGAAGGCTATGGGACAGGATAGACCAGATCTAATCATCCTTGATTATGAGATGCCAGTTGTGGATGGTAAACAGACTCTTGAGATGATTCGCTCAGAGGATGATTACAAGGATGTACCTGTAATCTTCCTGACAGGTATAGCAGACAAGGAGCATGTGGATGCCGTACTAGACCTCAAGCCAGCTGGATATTTCGTTAAGCCGCCTATGCAGACTAAGATTATCAATGCTATTGAGGGTATCTTTGACAAGCAATTATAAATAGGATTCTATTAAGCCTCTTCCCTAGGTTTTATGGGAAGGGGCTTTTTCTAGTTTATCCATATGTTTTTCAAGGATTATACACAATTGTAGATTAAAATGAATTAAATGTCAGACTGAACGGAGGAGTGGGGTATGAATTTCAAGAAAATCGGAACTAAAATGATGGTGTTAATATTACCTGTACTTGTAATAGCGCAGATAGTATTAACAATTATTTCTGCCACTTCCAGTGAGGCACTTGTGGATGAGAAAACACAGGAGTCTATGGAGGCGGAATTAAGAGCAAATATTTCTGAGGTAAGTGGTTATCTACAGGGTGTAGAGACCTTAGCTAATGCTATATCTATTGCAGTAGCATCATCATATACTTACACCGAATGGGAAGATTATGAGAAGATGCTTGAGGATATGATAGCAACTAATGACATAGTACTAGGTTCAGGATTATGGTTCGAGCCATATGCCTATGATCCAGAGCAGCAATACTATGGACCATATGTATATAAGGATGGCAGCGATACAGTAACCACCTGGGAGTACAGTAACGATACATATGATTACTTCAATCAGGAGTACTACACTAATGCTATGAATAGTGATGTGCCTATGATTACAGCACCTTA
>JAILNO010000239.1 GCA_024691465.1 Pseudobutyrivibrio sp.
ACATAGGAAGACCACGGCCTACTAAATCGTCAGCCATGAAAAGTCTCATGTCCTTACCAATCTTACGGTGATCACGCTCCTTAGCCTCCTCAAGAAGTGCAAGGTGCTCATCAAGCTGCTCCTGTGTAGGGAAGCATACACCGTATACACGGTTGAGTACCTGATTCTCGGCATCACCCTTCCAGTAAGCACCTGAATGCTTAATAAGCTTGAAGTAGCGACACATCTTAACATTATCTACGTGTGGTCCACGGCAAAGATCAGTAAAATCACCCTGATCGTAGCATGAAATGGTCTGAGTATTCTCATCCATATTATTAATAAGATCAATCTTATATGGGTCATCCTTGAACATCTCAAGAGCCTCAGACTTAGAAATCTCTCTACGATAGATCTTAGCTCCAGTCTTAGCAACCTTCTTCATTTCCTTCTCGATCTTAGCAATGTCCTCATCAGTAAGCATAACATCGCCCAGATCCATATCGTAGTAGAATCCCTCTTCTACAACTGGTCCAACCCAGAACTTAGCATCTGGATATAGGTGCTTAACTGCCTGTGCCATCATGTGTGCACATGAATGGTTGAGAGTGTTTAATGACTCATCTTCTTTGAAATTAACCATGATTTTCTCCTTTTAACATAAAAATGATTTGTTACTACTAAGGGTGCAAAATAAAAAACCCTCAGGAATAGTCATCTGGACTAATCCTAAGGGTATAAATCTCATATTTACACGGTTCCACCTTAGTGTTTCACTCATTTTTGTCTTTAACGGAACTACCCGGAGGCGCTTTGTCCAAATTGAATGGATTTCATCGCTCAGCTCAAGAATGGTGTTCATATGTATCTCCACTAGACGCTTCCAGCCTAGGCGCCCTCTCTCTTAGCTTCAGTACATACTACTGTTTCTGTCATCGCTTTTCGTGTCTTATCCTACCACAAAAAACCTCATTCTACAAGCTAAATTAAATAGCCTGCAGCTCTATTTGCCCATTCTAATTCCCATTTGATTCTAACTCTCAGAATCTCAATCTGCTGATTGATAAGATTATTCATGGTGTCATCACTATCAGTCATCTGCTTCATAGTTTCCACAGAATCATACATGCTCTCATACTGAGATACCTTATTCCTGTATTCATTCTTCAGTGATGATGGAACCATATCCTCTTTATATATAATCTCAGCCTTACTATGTATCTGAGCCACCTTGTTAAGTAAATCCTGTAAAGTATCCATTATAATCATCCTTCAAATATAGTATCTATGAGATTATCTTCCTCGTCGTATATTAGCTTAAGGGAGAAGAAATCCTCTCTAGTATTAAGGAGATTAAGAAATGACCTGTCTCCCTCCCATAGATTGAGCTCCATAACCTGCTCTATATCAACCCATGTAAGCACGCCTTCATTACATTCTTCAATCATTTCTCCTGTGAAATCATCACTGGTAAAAAGTATAGCATGCTCCGTCTCTTTTCCCATAACAAAGGTAATATAGCCTCTAAGCCTAGCAGATACAAGTGTAAGCCCAGTCTCTTCATATACCTCACGCTTAACACAATCTAGAGGAGATTCCCCCTCTTCAATATGACCGCCTACTCCTATATATTTGCCCGCATTAATATCCTCATGCTTCTTAACTCTGTGAAGCATGAGGTATTTGCCATCTCTAATTAAATAGCAAAGAGTTGTATATGTCATGTCTATCCTCTATTACTTGATTTAATAGTTGATGCAATCCACCTGATTCCGAAATAAATAATAGCGCCAATAACAACTCCAGATGTATTCAAAATCAAATCGTCCACATCACTACATCTACTATAAAATAATAGCTGAGTTATTTCTATACAAAGAGAGAATAATCCTCCAGCTAATATTGTTTTACCTAAACTATCAAGCTTCTTAAAACATATAGGCCATACGATTCCAACAGGTATGAACATGGTGATATTGCCTATAATATTCATCTGCCAACCATCATATACTTCAAACAAACGTACAATAGGAATCAGATTAACCTTAGGTGGAATAATCTTAGAAACATCGAACTGTAAAGTATCAATATGTCCATTCACATGGTGCCAAGGGAAATATACAATCCTAGATATTACAATGATACATATATAGACCATGAGTAACTTAAGCTCTTGTAAAGGCCTAAACTCTTGCCTCTTTATTCCAAGGACTACTCTTATGATAATCCAAACAATAGTGATGAATGTTAGCATCTGCCAATAAGTGATCTCTAGCATATTTTCTCCTTTTTAATCCATTGATAAACAACCAGCTAAAATAATACTCTATTTTTAGATTTTGATTATTATTCAGCTTTGTCAATCATACATTGATTTAAGCTGAATGGCAAGCTAATAATTGCTTAATTGATAAAAAGGTCCACCTCATCCATCTGCGCCCTAATTCTTCCAGAATACATAGTGTAATAAATACTACCTGCGGAAGCCTCCAGTCTATCTATAGCTTCCTTAGATGGATGACCATAATTGTTCTTCTTGGCACAGCTAATTACTGCCACATCAGGCTTAAGAGTACTTAAGAACACTTCATCAGAAGAATATCTGCTACCATGATGACTAACCTTAAGTAAGTCTACATGGCCTACGAGACCTGATTCTGCTATAATCCTCTCCTGCTCTTGTCCTAAATCTCCTCCGAAGAAACCACTATAATCTACACATCCGTCCAGATTCTTATCATATTCCATTAGAAGAGAAAGTGACAAAGCATTGATATCATCAGATGAATATCCAGGCCCTGGGAAGATGCACTTGAAAGTCAAATGCTTGGTGCCACATTCATCTCCCTTTTTCATATAAATAATATCTGTTCCGTTAATATCAGCCAGATTAAGCAGTTCACTAAGTGATTCCTGAGGCATAATCTCAGATGAGAGAACTATATACTTCACTCTATATCCCTCCTCAAGCAGTTCCATTAAACCTGATACGTGGTCCATATCCATATGACTGACGAACCAATAATCAATAGATGCTACGCCCTTATACTTAAGAAATGGCAATATAGTATACTTGCCAACCGCATCTGAGGATGTACTTCCTCCATCTATGAAAAAGTTAACTCCATCCCCCGAGCTTACATATATTCCATCACCCTGGCCCACGTCTATTATATTCACTTCAAACCTATGGCCTACAGGAGCAAGCCAAAGAGCTTCTATAATAACAAAACCTACTAAAGTTAAGACAATCTCCTTCCTAATGGACATCAAGTCCTTTCTAGGATTCGTATCCTTTCTACTATTCTTATTAAGAACATCCCTACCATGAATCAAGGCAAGTACAATTGCGAAATAAATAAACGTATATACGATACCCTTATGCCCGACTATAATCCTAGATTTAGGTAATCTTGCAAACATACTGGCTATCATTTCAAAGAAATAAATAATGAAATGACAGGGTAATAGGAATACCCTAGCTGCCATCAGGTAGAACAACCCCACCACTCCGCCTATCAATCCAAGTACTAGAATCACTGGCATAAGCGGCAGTATAAATATATTAATAACTACAGAATATAGTGGCAGCTCACGATAAAATGCAGTCACAATAGGAATCATGGCAATATTAATTCCTATAGAAAAAATAACACTAGAAACAAGATGTTCTACACCCTTCCTAGGCAGTGATTTCTTATTAACTTGCTTGAAGCCGTCATCTGATTTCTGTAGGCTCAATCTAATCCTACAGTAGTCCCCGTACTTCTTATTAAAAGGAATAGCCACATAATATATGCCAAGCATCGCTCCAAATGAAAATAAAAAGCTTACGTTCTTAATATATAGTGAGTTAAATATAAGCAATATATCAGCAAGCAAACACAGTGACGTAAGGAAATCATAAGTCTCTCCTGTAATATCTGCCAGCATAAGCACTAAGAACATACCTATTGCCCTGGTAGAAGACACACTACCTCCTGTGAGCATTCCATAGAATATAGCAATTAGTCCAGCCAAGGTACCACTGATAGCAAAGCTTACTCCTCTTCTTCTAAGTATCTTATAGAAAGCCATGCAAATAATTGATACGTGCAATCCAGACACTGCCAGCACATGGGCCACACCAACTAATTGAAACAGTTCCTTAAGATCTCCTAGAAGCTCACTCTTGTTGCCGATAGCCACACTTGAGAGGAAGCCCGCCTCCTCATTAGGTAACACCTCTTGATACACCCTAGATATCCCCTTGTTGATTCTATAAAGCATATCAGAAGTATATGGAAATCTAGTCTCACAGCTTAGCACAGATGGGCTCTCTAATTTAAAAAACAGTCCTAATGAATAGTAATACTCTTTCTCATTAAAACCGCCCTCATTTCTAGCTTCTGTAAAAAGTGACGCCGTTCCTTTAATATTTAATTTACTATGGTTGGGAATCGAATCTGAATCGTATTTGAAAATAAAAGAAGTATTAGTTAAGGTACCTGTAGATAGGCTCACCTTACTATTCTTGACAAAATAAATTGTCTTGTCATTTTTGATTTCCTTATGATATATCTCGCCCGAAGCGTACACCATCTCCCCTATAGAAAGATTATGCTCTACCGCCTCTGCTTCCGCATACACCCCTAGGATATCCCAGGGGCTATATGCACTTAAAACAATAGCAAAAATAACTAACAAGGAAATCTTACAAAGTCTGCGACCTTGAAACATATATCCTCCTTGTATATAGCATTAATAAACTACTCTGTAGTAGTATCCTCTGTGGTGTCACCAGCCTCTGTTTCGATAGTGATTTCCACATCAGTATCGTCAATTATCTCGCTCTCTGACTCTACATCATTGTCATCTAAGTATTCATCCTCAACTTCGTCATCATCTGTAATGGCATTGATAATATCTTCATTGCGAGAGATGGCTGAAGAAAGATCCACATCCACATTAGAAATATGTGGAGTCTCACCATCCACAAGAATCTGAACCTTCTTAATATTATCAAGCTCTGTGAGAGAATTGACTATAGAATATACTGTAACATTCTCAGTGACACCTGTAACAGTGCTCTCAATTGCAGAATCAAAATTAACTATACATACGCCATTATCGGATACACTGATAGAATTAAGCTTGGTACCACTAGGTAATGCAGCTAATAATTCAGCAGACTTAGGTCCCTTCAGAAGCTGATCAATAACCACCTTCTCTATTGATACATTACGTGAGTAGTACACTTCTCTTGTCTCAGCAACAGTGGACATACCATCTGCACTGGCAAAATATAGAGTAAGATTGTAAGAAAGAAGCGAATCTGTCTCCTGACCGAAATCCTCTATAAAAGTATCCGAAGTCATAGCACCTACATTCTCACCATTAGCATCTAAAAGCGGTGAATCATTGACGTATATAGATACTGAATCCACTCCCTTAATCTGAGCTAAAGTCTTAACAATAGCTGCTCTGACAAGAATCTCAGTGTAGATATCTAAGGCCTCATAATCTCCCACTAAATATAATGTGAGACTGCCGTCAGTAAGCTCCCAGCTCTTCACTGAAACACCCGATGGAATGGTATTAATATAATCAATATCATCCGATGATTCTGTAAGCTGCTCTAGAGCTTCCTTAACCATATCCGATGCATCGTCATTTTTAAACTTATAATCAACCGGAACCAGACCTGCCTTGTCTGAATCTAAGTAATATATCTTGCCATCTGACTTGCTAACTTCCTTCTGGCAACCTAACATTACAAAGGACAGCACTAGAATAAGCATAATACTGAGTATCTTCTTCATTAGTGCACCTCCTTCTCAATGTAGTTAAGAGGAATGCGCACATCGAAGGTTGAGCCTTCCCCTAGCTTAGATCTAACCTTAATCTCACCGTTATGCATAGTGATGGCACTCTTGGTGATAGCAAGACCTAGTCCTGTACCGCCTATCTCTCTAGAATGAGACTTGTCAGCTCTGTAGAATCTATCGAAAATATGCTCCACAGAATCCTCTGGAATACCCAGTCCATTATCCTCTACCTTAATATAGAAGAACTGATGATCCGAGTTGAGTGAGATATGAACGAAACCGCCCTCATTATTATACTTAATTGCATTCTCAACTAAGTTAGTAATTACAAGAGTAAACTTAACCTCATCCACCTCAGCAACCACTGGTCTGAAAGACTCATATACCACCTCTATATCTGCCTTCTCAGCGATAGGCTTAAGTCGCTTAAGAATATGTTCGATTAATTCGTTTATATTAACTGCAGATACATTAATCTGAGCGCCGCTCTTATCCATTCTAACTAAACTAAGTAGATCGTTGATTATCTTAGTCTCTCTGTCAATCTCATCTCCAATATCAAGCATGAATTCCTTATACATCTCAATAGGTACATCCTCAGAGCCATTTAAAGAATCAGCAAGTACCTTCATGGAGGTAAGTGGTGTCTTAAGCTCATGCGACACGTTAGAAACAAACTCCTGTCTAGACTCGTCAATAGAGTGAAGCTTGCCTATTACCTCATTAAACTTGCCTGTGATATCCTGCAATTCCATAAATGAATCTTCCTCAGGAAGCTCACTGGTATAGTCCTTAATAATGTCATCCAATGACTTAGAGACACGCTTAAGTGGACTAGAAAAATGTATATAAGAAAATACAGATACTAAAAGTGTAACAAGAAATACTATAACTGTTCCTATAAGCATGTAGGATGCAAAAGTATCCTCATTGACAGCAAGGTAATCCATGGACTTGTTAATAACAAGTACACCTACAGTATCTCCTGATGAGTTGGTAAGGGGAACTGTAACAATAAGATATTTAGTTATTTTGTCATAATAGTAAAGAGACTGCCCCTGCATAGAATATATGATATTCTCCCAGATGATAGTCTTGCCTATATCTGCCGAAAAAGAATCTCTAACTATATTAAGAGCAGAATTAACTATAAGGATACGTCCATTATAGCTATCTGCCACTGACTTAAGTTCATTATCTAATAGGGAATTGTCCTCTCCAGTAAGATATCCACTGGTAACTATCTGATTGTTATAAGATACTGCCTGCGCCATTAGATTAGTGGCGTCAGTATGAATAGAGGTATTCTCGTATGCTCGCAAAGAAATAGGCACACAAACCCCAAAGGGAATGATGCCTACACATAGAATAATGAGGGCGATTTTGACGCCCATACCATGTAATAAATTCTGACCAAATTTCTTCTTCATTACAACACTCTCTACATATAATAGTATCCTACGCCCCACTTAGTACGCACGTACTTAGGCTCCTTAGGATTAGGCTCGATTTTCTCTCTCAGACGTCTCACATGTACATCAACTGTCCTCTCATCACCTGGATAATCAGCACCCCATATAGTATGGAGCAAATCCTCTCTAGAGAAGACCTTCTTAGGATTCGTAACTAAGAGTAGAAGCATATCGAATTCCTTAGATGTAAGGTTGTATTCAGTACCAAGAATCGTTAGTCTACGATTACTCTTATCAAGGACTAAGTCGCCATTCTCAACAATATTCTCCTCAGCTCTGTGGTCTGAAGCCACTGGCTGTCCTAGAGAAGCTCGTCTCATAATGGCTTTAATTCTGGCTTTTACCTCAAGGATATTGAAAGGCTTAGTAATGTAGTCATCAGCGCCATACTCAAGGCCTAAGATCTTATCCATATCATCACCCTTAGCTGTAAGCATGACGATAGGAACATTAGAGAACTCTCTAATATTCTGACATACCTCGAATCCATCCAGCTTAGGAAGCATTACATCTAGAAGAATCATATCATAGGTATTAGCAGTAGCTAGATCAAGTGCCTCCTGTCCATCATAAGCACAGTCTACCTCCATACCATCCTGTTCAAGTGAAAATCTGATTCCCTTGACAATAAGCTTCTCATCGTCAACTACTAAAACTTTCTTAGCCATAACAATCCTCTAATTAATATTATTCTCTATAGTTTAATAAGTGAATTAATCTGATTGAAAATACCATCGCCAATTCCTGAAACCTTCTTAATATCTTCTAACGAAGAAAACTCTCCATTAGCCTCTCTATAAGATACTATCTGGTTAGCCTTAGACTCTCCGATACCTGGCAAAGCCTGAAGCTGAAGGGCGCTGGCTGTATTAATATTGATAAGTCCATCATCAACAGCTGCTTCCTCTATAAGCTTAAGCTCCTCAGCCCTAGCCTCCATCTCCTCAACAGTGTAGACATATATCTTCTGCCCATCTTCCAAAGGTGACGCTAGATTAAGCTCACTATCATCAGCTGAATCAAGTAGACCTCCTGCCGCATCAAGTGCTGCATAGACTCTAGAACCCACAGGTAATTCATATACATCAGGGGAGGTAACGGCTCCAGCTACCTGAACGTAAATAGACTCAGGCATAAGATCCTCAATGACCTGTTCCTTAGACTCAGCTTCTCCCTCAGGATCAACCATCTCTGTGGATTGAAAATATGATGTGTTGCCGCAACCTGTAAATAAAAAAAGGCTACAACAAGCAACAATTAAAAATTTCTTCATGTAATCTCCTTAAAAATATACTTAGGAGATTCCAGTATTGTCTTGCTTATTGTAGCTAATTTTTGCATATATTACAAGAGTCTTACAAAAATGTGTCAAATACTCTTTCTATCTTTTCTTTGAATTCATCCACATCATTTTCCGTAATGACAAGAGGTGGTAATAGCCTCAGCACATCAGCTCCTGCCGATAATACTACAAGCTTCTCATCAAGTAACGCCTTGGTAACCACATCCTTAACAGGGATAGTAAGAACCAGCCCTTGCATAAGGCCCAATCCTCTCCTTCCTGTAATAAAGTCATATTTATCCACAAGTCTATCAAGTGTCTGCTCAAAGTAAGGGGTAACCTCATTAACATGGTCAAGGAGCTTGTAATCCTCAAACATATCAAACACCTGAGAAACTGCAGCTGTACAAAGTGGATTGCCTCCATAAGTGGTACCATGATCACCAGGAACCAGTGAATTAGCTGCCACCTTATCAGTAACTGCAAAGGCTCCTATAGGTACACCATTACCTAGAGCCTTAGCTGTAGTAAGGATATCAGGCTTAATTCCGTACTTTTGGAAAGCATACATGCTACCTGTTCGGCCCATTCCGCACTGAACCTCATCAAGTATGAGAAGGATATCATTCTCATCACAGAGCTCTCGTACCTTTTTAAGGAACTCCTCCTCTACAGGATATAGACCACCCTCTCCCTGAACAGTCTCAAAAATAATAGCGCAGGTATCATCAGAAAGGTTAGCAAGCACGCTACCGTAATCATTGAATGTGGCAAACTTGACTCCATCCATAAGTGGATAGAAAGGCTCGCGATAATGCTCTGTACCTGTGACAGATAGAGAACCTACTGTACGTCCATGGAATGAATTATCCATGGCGATGATCTCGTAATTGCCTGCCCCACGCTTATTGTAAGCATATTTCTTAGCAGTCTTAAGGGCACCCTCAATAGCCTCAGCTCCTGAGTTAGTGAAGAACACCTTATCCATACCAGAGAATTTACATAATTTGTCTGCTGCCTCAATCATAGGCTGATGATAGTACAGATTAGAGGTGTGAGTGATTCTCTTCAGCTGAGTAATAAGGGCATTCTCATAATCCTCATTGCCATAGCCAAAAGCCATGACTCCGATTCCAGATGCAAAATCAAGATATTCCTCATCGGATTCATCATATAGATGCACACCCTTGCCATAGTCAAACACTACTGGAAATCTGTTATATACATGAAATAAACTCTCTTCAGCCTTATCTATCAGTTGTTTCTTATTCATTGTAATACCTCGTATCTTTGTCCCCTATAATTGCAGTTCCGATTCCCTTGTTAGTAAATATCTCAAGGAGTAAGCAGTGAGCTATACGTCCGTCTAATATATGCACCCTATTAACACCCTGCTCAATAGCATCAATGCAGTTGTTAAGCTTAGGTAGCATACCGCCTCCTATATAACCATCCCCTATTAAATCCCTAGCCTCATCTACAGTAAGCTCTGAGATAAGTGAGCTAGGATCATCCTTGTCCTTATATACTCCCTCAATATCAGTAAGGAATGCAAGCTTCTCTGCACTCATAGACTTAGCGATTGCGCATGCGGCATCATCAGCATTGATATTGTAGGTGACATAATTCTCATCCATTCCAATAGGGCATACAATTGGGAGGAAATCATTATCAATTAAGTCCATAAGAATCTTAGGATCAACTGAGGTAATCTCTCCAACGAAGCCAATATCCTGTCCATCAGAAAGCTTCTTCTGAACCTTGAGCAAGCCGCCATCCTTACCAGATACTCCCACTGCATTGACCCCAAGGGATTGCACGTTCTGAACGAGTGACTTATTGACTTTATTAAGTACCATCTCAGCGATTTCCATAGTGGCTTCGTCAGTCTTGCGTAGGCCGTTTATAAATTCTGGCTTCATGCCAGTCTTCTCAACCCATTTGGAGATCTCCTTACCACCACCATGCACAATGATAGGCTTAAAACCTACTAACTTAAGAAGTGTTACATCCTGAATAACCTGCTTCTTAAGCTCTTCATCTATCATGGCACTGCCACCATACTTAACTACAATTATCTTACGATTAAATCTCTGAATATATGGCAAAGCTTCAATTAACACCTCAGCCTTATCCATTACCTGTTGCATACTCTTGTCCATAATTAGCCTCCTAGGAACGATAATCTGCGTTTATTTTGACGTAGTCATATGTTAAATCACAACCCCAAGCAGTGGCACAAGCATCTCCCTCATGCATATCTACATATACTGTAACAGCCTCTGCCTTCATAATCTTAAGAGCTTCATCCTCGTCGAATACAATAGGAGTGCCCTTATCAAATACCTTCAGTGTGCCATTAACACTCTTGAAAAATAACTCAACATGGTTCTGATCAAAATCAGCACCTGAATAGCCCATAGCACATAGGAATCTTCCGAAATTTGCATCGCATCCAAATATGGCTGCCTTGGATAGGTTAGAACCCACAATAGCTCTCGATAATGTCTTAGCATCTGCCTTGGACTTAGCATTAACTACCTGTGCCTCGAACAACTTGCTTGCGCCCTCTCCGTCCGCAGCCATCTTCTTAGCAAGGTATGTACATACATAACTAAGAGCCTCCTTGAATGTCTCATAATCCTGTCCCTTAGATGTGATCTTAGGATTATTAGATAAACCATTGGCCATACATATAAGTGTATCATTAGTGGAAGTATCACCATCCACGGTAATCATATTGAAGCTATCTGATACCACTTCACTGACAGCCTCCTGCAATAGCCCCTTCTCAATCGAAAGATCTGTTCCAAGGAAAGCTAACATGGTACACATATTGGGATGAATCATGCCAGATCCCTTGCTCATACCTCCCATGGTGACTTCCACACCACCTATTTCAAAAGTAACTGCAATCTCTTTATTGACAGTATCAGTAGTCATGATTGCCTTAGAAGCTTCGGTACCAGCTTCAATACTTCCATCCAGCTTAGGTGCCATAGCCTGAACACCTGCAATAAGCTTAGGTACTGGAAGCTGCATGCCAATTACACCAGTAGATGCAACGGCAACAGACTTATAACTAATGCCAAGTGTATCCTGTACCCCTCTCGCGGTGGCTTCGCAGGCATTGAATCCCTCCTGACCTGTACAGGCATTAGCTATACCCGAATTGATAACTACCGCCTGAATAGGCTCCTCAGACTTAACTATATTCATATCCCACTGAACACATGCAGCCTTAACTACATTAGTGGTAAAAGTGCCAGCTGATACACATGGCTCCTCAGAATAAACCAAAGCCATATCTGTGCGTCCCTGATACTTAATATTAGCCGCTGTGCTTGCAGCCTTAAATCCTTTAGCAGCTGTAATTCCGCCCTTAATCTCTTTCATATATCGCTCCTATTTATTAAATGCCGTAATATTCTCGTCGTTTAAAACGAAATCATATACATTTAAATCATCTCTCTTAATCCATTGCTCTGCCTGCCAGAAGCTATTGCCTAACTGGTTCTCTCTAAAAGCAACTAACTGAACCTTATTGATACCCTCATCCTTAAGCTTAACCATAGCCTCAGAAGCCATAGCCTTGCCAATACCTTTATTACGGTAATCCTCGTGTACACATACGTGGTAGAAACAAGCTCTACGACCATCATGTCCCACTAGTATAGAACCAACTATCTTATTATCAGATACAGCTACAACAGATAGGCCTGGATTCCTTCTAAGCACTCTAGTGACACCCTCTCTAGAATCATCCAATGATCTCATAGCAAAACCATGAATAGTTTTCCATAAGTCGTATACCTGATCGTAATCTTCCTCTTCCATGGTCCTAATCTGATAATCCATATGAACTCCTAAATCTATAGTTAAATTAATATCTTCCTTCGTAATCATAAAAACTCCAATCCATGTTCTATGGGAACATTGGTGCAAAATCAAGTCCAGTCTTCTCTGGCAAGCCAAAGATAATATTCATATTCTGTACTGCCTGTCCAGCAGCGCCCTTAACTAAATTATCAAGGGCTCCCATCATAACAATTCTTCCTGTCCTCTCATCAATCTGGCAGCTTACATCTACGAAATTACTTCCCTCGACCCACTTGGTCTCTGGGCATTGTCCATAATCAAGCACTCTTACGAAGAACTCCTTATCATACATATCGTGATAGACCTTCATAACTTCTTCCCTAGAAGGAAGCTTGCCATCTATCTTATTAAGAGTTGCATATTCAGTAACCAATATACCTCTATTCATAGGCACCAGATGAGGTGTGAAATTAATCATAATCTCCTGGCCACATGCATAACCTAACTGCTCCTCAATCTCAGGAGTGTGTCTGTGACTGGTAACTCCGTATGCCTTGATGCTCTCATTAACTTCGCAATATAGATTAGGAAGCTTGGCACCACGACCAGCTCCTGATGTACCAGACTTAGCATCTACGATTAAGGTAGAAGGATCGATAAGTCCTGCCTTAACAAGTGGATAGGCTGTAAGAATAGAACAGGTAGTGTAGCAACCAGGATTAGCAATTAATCTAGCTCCCACTTCCTTATCTCTATTAATCTCACATAATCCATATACTGCCTCCTCTATGAACTGAGGTGACTTATGCTCAATTCCATACCACTTCTCATAAGTAGCTACATCCTTAATTCTATAGTCAGCTGATAGATCAATAACCTTGCAATTATTTAAAATCTCATCTGTGAGTACCCCTGCTAAATATCCCTGCGGAGTAGCTGTAAAAATAACGTCGACTTCCTTAGACAGCTGAAGGATATTATCATCTAAGCACTTATCCTCCACTAGGGTGAACATATTCTTATATATAGAAGCAAATCTCTCATCAACATATGATCGAGATCCGTACCAAACTATCTCAGCCTCTGGATGGCTATATAATATACGTACAATCTCTGCTCCTGCATATCCGGTAGCACCGATAATTCCCACCTTAATCATAATGTTAGTCCTCCTAAAATTGTCTTCGTTAATTTTAGTACAATACTTTTACGAAGTAAAGTATTACAGCAAAATTTTATAACTTATTTTTGCATAAATATACATCGTTATAATCATTATTTCAATACTAATTTGCACAAAATTTATTTTTATAACTAATTTATGCATAATTTCCCACTTGAAAAATGAATAGTTATGTAGTATCTTCTTAACAGATTCATTTGAAACCAAGATTTTAATAAAGGAGAACTACTATGGCTCAAGAAAAAGTTGTACTTGCTTACTCAGGTGGTCTCGATACCACTGCCATTATTCCATGGTTAAAGGAAAATTACGGTTATGAAGTAATCTGCTGCTGTATCGATTGCGGACAGGGGGAAGAATTAGACGGATTATCAGAACGTGCTAAGGCATCAGGCGCTTCTAAATTATATATAGAAGATATTGTTGATGATTTCTGTGATAACTATATTGTACCTTGTGTACAGGCTGGTGCTATCTATGAGAATAAATATCTACTTGGAACAGCAATGGCTCGTCCAGGAATTGCTGCTAAACTTGTAGAGATTGCTAGAAAAGAAGGTGCTGTTGCTATCTGCCACGGTGCTACTGGTAAGGGTAACGATCAGATTCGTTTCGAGTTAGGAATCAAGGCACTTGCTCCAGATATTAAGGTCATTGCTCCATGGAGAAGTGATTTATGGAAATTAGAGTCTCGTCAGGATGAGATTGATTACTGTAAGGCACACGGAATCGATTTACCATTCTCAACTGATCAGTCATATAGCCGTGATAGGAACTTATGGCACATCAGCCATGAGGGACTAGAGCTTGAAGATCCATCTAAGGAGCCTAACTATGAGCATCTTCTTATGCTTACTACTCCACCAGAGAAGGCACCAGACACTCCAGAGTATGTAACCATGACTTTTGAAAAGGGTGTTCCTACTTCTGTTAATGGCAAGAAGATGAAGGTTTCAGATATCATCAAGGAGCTTAATGCTATCGGTGGTAAGCATGGAATCGGAATTGTAGATATTGTGGAGAACCGTGTAGTTGGTATGAAGTCTCGTGGCGTATATGAGACACCAGGCGGCACTATTTTAATGGAGGCACACGCTCAGCTTGAGGAGTTATGTCTCGACCGCGCGACTATGGAAATGAAGAAAGAAATGGGTGCTAAGCTCGCACAGGTATGCTACGAAGGCAAATGGTTCACACCACTTTGCGATGCAATCCAGGCATTCGTTAAGTCTACACAGGAATATGTTACAGGTGAAGTTAAGTTCAAGCTATACAAGGGCAATATCATCAAGGCTGGCACTACTTCTCCATATTCTCTATACTCAGAGAGTCTCGCATCATTCACTACTGGAGATTTATACGATCATCATGATGCAGAAGGATTCATTACTCTATGGGGACTTCCACTTAAGGTTCGTGCCATGAAGATTCAGGAGAATCAGAAAAAGAAATAAATAAACAATAAAAAGCAGGCATTGCCTGCTTTTTATTTACCAATTCTTTAATTCATCTACATTCGAAACAAGCTTAGCATCTACAGATGCTGCGCCATCCGCAAATGGTGTAAGCTTCTCAGCTGTCTTACCTATCTTGCTTAGGGCCGATGTGGCAAAAGCGTATACTTTCTTACCACTCCAATCATAATTCTTACAAAACGAAGTAACTACCTTAGGTGCTCCACCGTACCAAATAGGAAAACCTATATAAACTGTGTCATACTTCGCAAAGTTCTCAACTTCACCTGCTACAGGAATATCTCTCTTACCAAACTGCTCCTTATTGCATCTGGCAAGTGGATTAGTGTACTTAACATCTGCACTGGTATAAGGTTCAACTGGTACAATCTCAAATAGATCCGCACCCACCATCTGTGCAAATTCCTTAGCAATGCCTGCTGTCTTACCTCCGAAGCTAAAATAAGTTACTAGTGTATTCATGACTTACCTCCTATTATTAAAAATATTATTAACTAATTCAGATATCTTAAGATATAACAAACCTATAAGAATCAAAAAGATTAATAATGCTAATATCCACCAGAGTGTGCCCATAAATGGTAACTCACTAGAAAATCCAATTGCTCCAGCTTCACTTCCCCAATTAAGGAAAAAGTAAGGATAATTAATACCGTCAGCGAACTGCCAACCAAGTACATATCCCACACCTGCATATATAGCATATAGAAGTGGAGGTATAATCACATATAAAACTGCACTCTTCTTAAGATCGATGCAATTGCTAATCAAAAAGAAATCAATTACAGCTCCTATTGGAACAATTACATGAGTGAGGATATTCTGAATATTCCATGCACTGCTTCCCATAGTAGGGGCAAGTACAAAACAAAATACTACTCCAGTAAGTGTAATAGCTACTGTTCCAACAAACTTAACAATCTGCCATACATGGGATATCTCAGAGTCCCTAATAATATAATACAGACCAACTAAACATATAATTGCTATGGCAATATTAGACTGAATTGTAAAATACATAAACACTCTAGAACCACCCATGAATGAGTGTCTACCTGCATATGCACTTAAGAAAGTCCCAATAATAGCTGACAAAGATACTACTATCTTTAAAAATATTGTTGATAGCTTTTGAATTCCACTAATTGTTTTCATAATAAACCTTTCATTAACATTGTGTGCAATTCAATTGTATCATATCTTTTTCTGTTTGCAAGTATAAAAAAATCTCCATACCAAATTGGTACGGAGATTAAAATGTATTATTTTTCCTCTTCGTTAAGAGCAGCATCCATAATAGACATAAGTTCCATTGCGCTTCTGAAGCTAAGCTTCTCATCCTTATCAGCCCAGGTAACCTGCCCCTGCCATGTGTCATTCTGGCACTTATTAACGTGTACTATAAATGTACCTTCCTGCTTCTCCATATTATTCCCTCCTTAGGATAGTCCTTACAATTGAACTAATAATATCATACTAAGTGTTATAAAACCCGTTATATTTTAATCAAAATCTAATTCAATTGGACAATGGTCCGATCCCATCACATCTGTATGAATCTTAGCATCCTTCATACGATCCTTAATATCTTGTGAAACAATGAAGTAGTCGATACGCCATCCAGCATTCTTCTCCCTGGCATGGAATCTATAAGACCACCAAGAATATATCTGTTCCATATCAGGATAGAAATATCTAAAACTATCTATAAATCCTGAGCTAAGCAGCTCAGTCATCTTGGCTCTCTCTTCATCAGTGAAGCCTGCATTCTTGTGATTAGTCTTAGGATTCTTAATGTCAATCTCCTCATGAGCCACATTAAGATCACCACACAAAATAACGCCTTTCTTCTCATTGAGCTTCAACATATATGCTCTGAAATCATCCTCCCAGGTCATGCGGTAGTCCAGTCTCTTAAGCTCATTCTGAGAATTAGGAGTATAGCAAGTAATGAAGTAATAATCCTCAAACTCTAGAGTGATTACTCTTCCCTCATGGTCATGCTCCTCTATACCTATACCATAACTAACTGAAATAGGTTCCTTTTTAGTAAAAATAGCGGTTCCTGAGTAACCCTTTTTCTCAGCGTAATTCCAATATACATGATAACCATCTCTGGTATCATCGAACTGTCCCTCTGATAATTTAATCTCCTGCAGACAAAATATATCGGCATCGATAGAATCAAAGAACTCCCAAAAGCCCTTGCCCACTACAGCTCTAAGGCCATTAACATTCCAAGAAATAAATTTACTCATACAACCTCCAAAATATAATTAGTTAGATCTCAATGCATCTATAGGATTAAGATTGGCAGCCTGATGGCTAGGTAATATACCAAATACAATGCCTATAACCATAGAAAATACAACTGCAATAATAGCTGCAGGCCATGATATAGCCACAGGAGTCCCACTCATAACAGATATTATCTGAGCAAGTCCTATTCCGCAAGCAACACCTAACACTCCACCCATAGATGTAAGCACGGCTGCTTCAGTTAGAAACTGCCACATAATCTTAGTCTTGCGGGCACCGATGGCCTTCTTAAGTCCTATCTCAGCTGTTCTCTCTGTAACTGATACTAACATAATATTCATTACACCGATACCACCAACTAGAAGTGATATGGCTGCAATCCAAATAAGCATAGAGTTGGTAGATGATGAAAGCTGCTGTAATTGCTGCGCCTGCTCTAACAAATCCTTAGACTGATACTTAATTGAATCATCTGAAGGGCTGATATAGGCATTAAGTATATCAGCAGCCTTCTTGCCAGCTGAAGTCATATCATCTGTAGAATTAGCCTTCACAAGTATATTCTCTGGTTCATCATACTTATAACTGATAGGCCAATCAGTGATCGGCATATATATTACACCAGATTCATCCTGCATATAAGTCTGATAATCAGATATAGTCTTAATAGTTGGTTCAAAAGTGGATCTGCTAGAAACAACACCTATTACTCTATAAGAATCTGCTCCTATCTCAATAATAGCACCTATTGGTTCCTCATTCTGAAGCAAGGTATCTACAATAGCATCATCTACTATGCAAACCTTTTTAAAAGCTTTAGCCTCATCAGGTGTGAATAATCGTCCCTTTTTAACTGTAAGATTAGCAGTTTCAAAATAATCCGACTCCACACCCCTAACATAGCCACCATTCATTCCTACATTCTTATAATACACTCCATCATATATCTGCCTGTAAGTATATTTGCTGGCTGACTTAACCTCATTTAGACTACGAATCTCCTCAAGCTCATCATCTGTAATCTGAGGCACTCCATATGGAGCCTCACTATAACTTAAATCAAGTGGCCAATCATTCTGGTACAACTGAATATCTACTGTATTAGAACCGGAACCTATGAGGTTCTCCTTAATCTGCTGATTAGTACCCTCAATAGTAGAGACAATAGCAATAATAGCTGCAATACCAATAATGATTCCAAGCATAGTCAGAAACGATCTTAACTTATGTGTCCATATTCCTCTAAAGGCAAGCCTTAGATTCTCAAACATATTATCCTAAGCCTCCATTACTTTCATCAATTGACTCTCCTACTTCGCATTTAATTCCCTCTATAGCTCCGTTACCATAAGGAAATGCCAGGTAATCATCTATAGTGACCCCTTCTTTAATCTCGGTCATCTCTCCCCACAGGGTCTTACCGATTCGCACGTATACTTTCTCGAGGACGCCATCATCATTCATCTTCATAACGTAACTGCCAGAAGCATCCTTTCGTATGAAATAAGAAGAGATATAGAATCCCCCTTCCTCTTGACCAGCAGGAGTAATGGTAATATCCACGGCAGAGCCTATTTCGATACCGCTATTAGGAGCCAGTGTGGCTCTGAACTCATAATTGCTACTATTGGTATTACCTGCGCCGCTGTAGAAGTTGTTAGTATCCGTAGAAGCCGAATCACTTATATATGTGATAGTAGCATCTGCTGTAAGACCTGATTCCCAGGATGAAATGCTAACCACATCCCCCACATGGACACTATCTAAGTAAAACTCGCCAATAGTACCTGAAATATAATAATCATCAGTGGCAGCCACAATCATAAATGGCTGTGTATTGTTATAATTGTCCTTGTTCTGAACCTTAGAGACGGTACCTGATACAGCGGCCTTAATAGCACCAGTATTGTCTGTATTCTTCATAACATTAAGCTCATTCTGAGCAATTCTATACTGTAGATCAGTCTTCTTAAGAGAAGAAGTTACGTCCTCTATCTTCTCCTTCAACTGGGTAGGCGTATAGCCTTTAGGCTCGTTGTACTTTTCTATTACATTGCCTTCCCCGTCTACCGCTTCATGACCGATCAACTCTCCAGTCTCAGCATTATAATAGAATGTACCAATAGTTACCTCGTATTCATTGCCGTCCTCATCAATCCTGGTTCTAGTATCTGGTGAGCTAGAAATATACTCAGGAATAGGAGTAGTATTCTCAAGTCTATTAAGGGTGGCCACATCAGCATCGTATGCCTGCTTAGCCTTCTGAACCTCCAGTTCCTTACCTGTAATATCCTGACTATCCTTCTTGACAGTGAATAGCACATCACCCTCATTAACGTGATCCCCAGCCTTGTAATTCACGGCAGTAATCTCCGTTCCCTTATCCACATAGATAGTATGTGACTTATCAGCAGTGACTGTTCCATAACTTTGGATACTGTCTCCCCAATAACCCTCCATTCCATATGTGGTCATAGGTACAACTGTGACTACCTTCTTACTATTGCTGTATGTATATCCTGCATATAATCCGCCAATGATTATTGCGATTATTACAATCACTATGAGGATGGGTTTAAGTACTTTTTTCATTAATTACCCTCCTCTAATCCATCATAAAGCTTACCGTCTACTATTCTATAGGTCTTCTTAGCATGACTGGCAATATTAGCATCATGAGTAATCATAATAATAGTAGTGCCTTCATCATTAAGCTTCTGAAAGAGATCCATAATGGCAGCACCCGACTTCTGATCGAGAGCTCCAGTAGGCTCATCAGCCAGAAGCACCTTTGGATTGTTAACAATAGCTCTAGCTATGGCAACACGCTGCTTCTGTCCACCTGATAACTGATCCGGTCTGAACTTGACTCTATCCTCTAGGCCTACTCTAGTAAGAGCTTCTACCGCTCTATGCTCTCTCTCCTTCTTAGGCACACCTGCATAGCTAAGAGGTAAGGCTACATTTTCGATGGCATTCTCCTCATTCATAAGATAGAAGCTCTGGAAAACGAAGCCAATAGAATTAAGCCTTAAGTCAGACATCTGCTTATCCTTAAGCTTCAGTACATCCTTATCCTGAAAAAAATACGTACCCGATGTAGGCTTATCTAAACAGCCAATTACATTCATAAGAGTACTCTTACCAGATCCTGAAGGGCCCATGATAGCAACATATTCCCCTTCATTAACAGTAAGGGATACATCATTAAGAGCAGGGACCGATGTCTCTGTACCTGTCTCTCCATAGACCTTAAAAATATTATCTAATTTAACAATCATAACTACTCACCCTCATAACCGCTGACAGTCTTCATACCCTCTGAATAATCCTCCATAGGATATGCAATCATAGTGTCACTATCAATACCGCTCACACTATAAACCATCTGTTCCTCATAATAGTCTCCCAATTCGATAGGTAACTTAGTAAGCTTACCCTTCTCATCAGCCCATACGAATGGATTGCCTTCTTCATCGTATGCAATATAGTAATCGTACAGATAAGTACCATCTGAGAAATCCATCTCTGGAGCATCAGTCTGTCCCAGCTCGATATATAGGTGCTGCCCCATCATAAGTCCCTCGCTGCTATCTAATGTCACATAGAAAGGATACTTGGTAGAATTGGCATCTGATGAACCACCGCCATAGTAAGAGTCGTTGCTGGTCTCCTGTTTAGATTCTGTATCAATCTTGGTAATTGTTCCACTCCAGGTCTGGGAATCATCCACTCTAGAGCGCAACGTCACAGGCTCATCGACATTAATTGCCCAGACATTCTGCTCATTAATCTGTCCCTTAACACGCATCTCAGCAGATGCAAGTATAGTAATAAATGAACCATCTGTAGTATACGGATTAGTATCATCTGCAATCTTAGTAATCACACCATCTACTGTTGAAGTAACAGTGGAATTGCCCATCTTTTTATTATTGTCCTCAATCTGAGCTTTTACCTTTTCAATATTATTATTGGCAATAGCAATATCAGTTGTTAAAGAATTAATCTGATTATTAAGATCTTCTTTCTTAGTCTTATCCTCATCAGTATCAGTCTTAATCTTATCTAATTCAGACTGTAGCTTAGTAATCTGATTATTGTAATCAGCTATGTCTAAGTTATATCCCTCTATCTCATATCCATGCTGAGTATTCTCTTCCTCAAGAGTATCAGTTTTATATGAGAATAAAGGAGTACCTACCGTTACAGTGTCTCCCTCTGAAACAAATATCTCATTTAATTCGCGATCGGTGCTCTTAGTAACACTGCTGGTCTCCTGACCCTCTACTACACCCATAAAAGTATCTGTAGTATAACTACTATTAGCTCCCATGATTTCAGATAATGACATAACATAAACTTCCGAAGAATCATCACCACCTGCCTGTTTCTTGGAGAAAACGCCTGACTTAAAGGCAAAGATACCTGCTCCCGCCAGAGCAAGAATTAAGACTATCGCTATAATCTTCTTTTTCATAACATTCATCCTTTCAAATAGACATCACAACTGTCCTATTCATCATAATACAGTTATAACACTAATAAAGGGGCAATGCAACCATAAGCATCGCCCCTTGTAAAATTAATTCTATATTAAATTATCTGCAAAGGAGTGTCTCCCTGGTGGATACGAACTTGTCTGCTAAACAAACTATCCAAGCTTCTCTGCTCCTTGGAATCTTAGTAATATTAAGAGGCCACATATGACTCTCTATAACAGCCTGAGTCCTCTTACCTATCCCAAAATGATTAACTGCATTGTCCTTAGCCGTAGATGAGTGGGAAAAACCATGTAGGCCATGCCCTTCATCTCCCTTATGCCAATCATATAAGTAATAATCATGGAGAAAAGCACCAATTGTAAGTACTCTATCGTCTCCACCTAAGTGCAATCTCTTATTAATCCAAAAGCTAAGTCTTGTAACACTCTCTACGTGATCAAAGGTTGTTATCTTACCGTGCTGAATAAAGTCCTTCATTCTCTGGACTCTACTGTCATTCTTTATAGGAGTTAAAATATGATTTAACTTCTCTTCCTCCTCTGGTCTAAGTCTCATTACTACCTCCGAGTTAAACCTTACTAAATACAACAACGGAATATTAACAAAGAATTATGAATATGGTGTGACTTTAATATGTACATATTAATAATTCTATCTGAACTTATAGAAACAGTCTGTCTTCCTACCATCATTAAAAGAACCCTTCACAAGAATTGCTCCAGCTTCATTAATCTCAGCCATACCAATCTTACATGTGCGCAGCTTAGCATCGTAGTAAGAAATATAATAAACGTAGACATCCTCTTCAAAAAAGTAATCGTATAATTCATCCTCACCAAGGGCTTCCTCTACATCCTCGCAACAATCTCCCTTGTCAAGGAGAAATCTACCCACATAGTCCTCATCTAGTCTGCCAAAGGACACTGTATAACCCTCAGCTTCTGGGAAATCCTTCTTAATCTCCTTAAGCCCTTCTTCTTCAGAGGATACTGCAACAAGCTGATAGTCTGAAACTCTCTCTGGCACCCTAGGATTAGCCTCTGGTGTGGTAATGAATAGAATCAGAAATCCTAATTGTAATACAAATATAATAGAAAGAAGTACTGCCAACAGAACCTGAAGCTTAGACTTAATATTAAAGCGAATCTCCTTAGGCTTACTTTCAGAATCCAGCTTCCTAGGCTTAATATTCAATTTAATAGGCTTAAGCTTAAGGCTGAAATTAAGCTTCTTAGGCTTTGCCTCAGTCTCAGGCTTAGCTTCTACCTTAGAAGTTCTACTCTTAGCATACTCGCTTCCACCTATAGTCTCCATGCAGTGGTCGCATATTACATGATTAGATGCTCTCTGTCCGCATATTACGCAGGTATCCTCAAAATGCTGCTCAGCAGCAATATCAAATATCCTAGTCTTAAATCTCTTACCAAAAACAGAGCCTAGAATCTGTCGTTCAGATTCTAGCCTCAATATACCTTCCACCACTTCCATCTTAGTAAAATCATACTTGGAAGTAAGCTTCACCATATATAGCAATTCTTGTCGTAACTTATCGTCAGCCATACCTTAAATCCTTATAAATCTAATTATTCCTAACCATCCCCTTAAAGCAAAGATACGCTAGAAGCTTGTTATCTTTCTCTAAAATCTTACCTGCATAAAATATACCGTCAGATTCAGCCTGCGCTCTAACAATTCTGCATCTAACAGCTAGACTAAAGTCTGAATTATGTGCAACATCAGCAAAATTTATATCAACCACATCACCGATGGTAATATGATGACCATTTCCAATAAATGAGATACCACTGTCACTGATATTAAGAACCGAAATAGAGAATCGATGATCGTCTATTAATGCAGAACCAGGCTTATTAACAGATACCCTAACATCCTCTCTTCGCTCACTGGAAGCTGCTATTTTACCAAATGCTTTGGCATCAATAGCATAGTAGTCAACTCCTTTGAAGTTAACTACATTGACATATAGATTCTTCCATACCACACGGCCATCAGTATTAGGATCAATACAATGTAATGCGAAACTCATATCTGCAGGTGACCCATTGGCAAAATCAACTACCTGGCCATTGTACACATAAGGCATAACAAGAGCACCAGTACCTGAATTAGTACCAATAACTTCCGTCTTAAATTCAAAAGAAGAGCCGCCAATTATAATCTCAAGTGTAACCTCTTGACCAGCCTCCAATTGCTCAATAGTCATTATTAATCTCCCTGAAACATTATTAACATTATTCTACATAATTAATCGGTAATTTTAAATTAAAAATTCACCTTCTTGGCAGCTTCAACCACATGTTTTACTAGAATACTTGTGGTAACACCACCCACACCTCCTGGCACGGGAGTAATAGCATCAACTAAATCAACTACTTCATCGAATCTGACATCACCGCATAACTTATTCTTATCATTGTTCCAACTGATACCCACATCGATAACAGTCTGTCCAGCTCTAAGGTATTCACTACCCACACTCTCCATCTGTCCTGAAGCTACCACGACTATATCAGCATCTCTTGTAATCGAAGGCACATCCTTAGTTCTAGTATGGCATATGGTAACTGTGGCATTCTTATGCATAAGCATCATAGCGACTGGTCTGCCTATCACTAGAGAGCGACCTATCACCGCTACCTTCTTGCCCTCGATTGGAATATTATAATAATCAAGTATCTCCATAGCCGCCTCAGCTGTACATGGCGCAAATCCTAAATCTGTACCAGTAAACACACCAGCTAAAGATAAATCTGTGCAACCATCCACATCCTTAGAAGCAAGTAAAGTCTTGCGTGCCCTCTCTCCATCTATGTGCTTTGGAAGAGGTCTAAACATAAGAATTCCATGTATAGTTATATCGTTATTTAATTCTCCGAGGGTGCTAAAGAACCATTCTTCTGATATATTTTCATCTAAAGCAACTACCTTGGTAGCTACTCCAATAGTCTCACATCGCTTAAGTGCACCTCTTTCATATGAGAGGTCATCTGGTCTCTCTCCTACCCTAAGAATTGCCAAAGTTGGAACTATACCTCTATCTTTTAGTTCAAGCACCTCTTTTGCCAAGCGACTATTCAATGCCTC
>JAILNO010000008.1 GCA_024691465.1 Pseudobutyrivibrio sp.
CTTAACGTTTGTTGAATCAACGATTGCTGACTGACGAAGATTTCTCTTTCTCTTTGTAGTCTTCTTGGTTAAGATATGGCTCTTATATGCCTTATTTCTCTTAAGCTTTCCTGTTCCTGTTACCTTAAAGCGCTTTGCAGCTGCTCTTCTTGTCTTCATCTTTGGCATGATAATTTTCCTCCTAATTACGATTTCTTTTCTGTAAGCACCAAGCTCATACTACGGCCTTCTACCTTAGGTGCCTTTTCCACTACTGCAACATCTGCAAGTGCCTCAGCAAAATCCTCAAGGATATGCTTGCTGGACTGCATGTGAGCCATCTCACGACCGCGGAAACGAAGTGTAACTTTAACCTTGTCTCCCTTAGAGATGAACTTCTTAGCTGCATTAACCTTTGTGTTCATATCATTAGCATCGATGTTTGGAGACATACGAATCTCTTTCACTTCAACAACGTGCTGCTTCTTCTTAGCTTCCTTCTCTCGACGTGCCTGCTCGTAACGGTACTTACCGTAATCTACGATCTTGCACACTGGTGGATTAGCCTTAGGTGAAATCTTAACAAGATCTAAACCTTCGTCATCGGCAAGCTTCTGTGCCTCTCGTGCTGACATGATGCCAAGCTGTTCCCCATCTGAGCCGATAACACGAACTTCCTTATCGCGGATCTGCTCATTAATCATTAATTCGCTAATGGTACTACCTCCAAATATATAAAAAAAATAGTGGATACAGAATATCCACCATAAATCATCACAAACAAGGTTTGTGTGAAGTATAAACCCGAGTCACAAACATGTGCTAAGGTGAGAGTGGATACTCTACTTTGTTTTCACAACAGTGATAATTTAACACATATAAGCAGGCTCGTCAATAACTTTTTCTATTAATTAGCAACAAATTCCCTGATTACTTCAGCAACTGCATCATGATTATTATCTGCAGAAGTAATATAATCTGCCACTTCCTTAAGTTCAGGTCTGGCATTAGCCACAGCTACACCAATACCCGCAGCTTCCACCATACTAATATCATTGCGCTCATCTCCGCAGGCTATGGTATCCGCCATGGAAACACCTAATAACTCGGCTAGCTTCTTCAGTCCAGCTCCCTTACTAGATTCCTTATTAATATATTCGAGAAAGGCCACATTAGAAAACATGCTGGCAAAATGGGAAGACATCTCCTCCTCATGCTTAGCTTGGAAGTCAAATAATGAATCTGGATGAACATAATCCATGACAATTATCTTAGTCAGGTCATGACCCATTAGATACTCAGGTTCATCAATTATAGTAATAGGCTCCTTAGATACTGCCGAATATCTATCAATACACTCATCCTGTCTAAATGAATATATCTTGCCATACTCAAATGCAAGTGTAGAATAACCAGCATCCTTAGAGTACTTAAGAAGCTTAATAGCAGGCTCATTATCTAGATATTGGCCAAATAACATCTCATTATCAATACTTCTGACACCAATAGTCCCCTGATAGCCTAATAGATATACATTGTCTCTAAAGAATAATGGTATATCCTTAAGAATGTTCCTAAGCACATGAATAGGGCGTCCAGTGTCAACACATAACACATTACCTCTATCAAGAAAATCTACTAGAGCCTCTAGATTGTCCTTAGTTATATTCTTATTATCATCAAATAATGTCCCGTCTAAATCAACCGCAAGTATCTTACTCATCGATAACCTCACTGCCAAATATAGGGGTAAAAGTACGCTTATTCAAGTAGTCCCCCTTTGGCCCATTGTTTCTTTTAGCCTCTCTGCAGAAAGTATCCTGAGCGCCCACGCCCTTCTTTCCACGAGGAGGTTTAATTCTAACATAAGAGCCATCATCTGTCATCTCATAGGCCTTCAAGGTATCATTAAGCTGAACATCAAGTATATGCTTCACTCCAGCCTTGAGCTTGTCATCCTCTACAGGAAAGATAATCTCAACTCTCCTGTCTAGATTCCTAGGCATCCAATCGGCTGAACCCATATATATATCCTCAGCTCCATTATTAAAGAAGTAAAAGATACGAGCGTGCTCAAGGTATGTTCCAACGATGGATGAAACATGGATATTCTCACTGACTGAATCAATCCCAGTACGAAGACAGCATATACCTCGTACTATGAGACTGACCTTGACACCAGCACAGCTTGCTTCGTATAGTTTCTCAATAATATCCTTGTCGCATAAGGAATTCATTTTAGCAATGATAACTGCTTCCTTACCTTCCTTAGCATGGCTGATTTCCTTATTGATCAGGCTAATAAAAGTATCTCTAAGCCATAGTGGCGCAACCACCAGCTTATTCCAGGAAGCTGGCTCAGAGTATCCCGAAAGCATGTTAAACACAGCAGTGGCATCCTCACCATATGATTCATTACAAGTGAACATACCACAATCAGTGTAGAGCTTAGCAGTGGAATCATTATAATTTCCTGTTCCTAAATGCACATAGCGCCTGATACCTTCTTCCTCTCTACGCACTACAAGAGCAATCTTACAATGAGTCTTTAAGCCAACTAATCCATAGATAACATGACATCCAGCCTTTTCAAGCTTCTTAGCCCATATGATATTGTTCTCCTCATCGAATCTAGCCTTCAGCTCAACTAGAACTGTAACCTGCTTGCCATTCTCAGCGGCATGAGCAAGGCTTGCGATTATAGGAGAATTACCGCTGACTCTATAAAGCGTCTGCTTAATAGCAAGTACCTGTGGGTCAAAGGCGGCTTGAGCTATGAAATCAACTACAGGATCAAATGATTCATATGGATGATGCAATAATATATCACCCTTTTTAATCTCATCAAATATATTATCACCAGCCTTAAGTCTAGGATTCTCCTGAGGTCTAAAGCTAGGTGTCCTAAGATCATCATGACCATCTATACCATATAGCTTCATAAGGAATGTCAGATCGATAGGTCCCTTTATCTTATATATATCAGTCTCATTCACACCTAAATTCTTCTTAAGGATTGATAGAAGTTTCTTGTTAACAGTGCCTTCTACCTCAAGTCTGATTACTTCACCCCATTGACGAGATTTAATCTGCTTCTCAATTTCTATTAATAAGTCCTCAGCACCCTCCTCATCTATAGAAAAGTCAGCATTACGCATAATTCTATATGGTGCAGCCGAAACCACATCATAATTTAAGAAGAGCTTATCCATATTGTGCTCAATAATCTGCTCAAGAAGGATGAAGCAATCTCTGTTATTGCCATCAGCAGGTAATGAAACAAGCCTTGGTAGAACCGAAGGAACCTGAACCGTTGCAAACTCAGCCTCATCTCCTTCAGTTGTAGCGGCTGTCGTACCCTTTTTCTTCTCTATTAAAGCTGCGATATTAAGGGATTTGTTACGAATAAGAGGAAAAGGTCTAGACGCATCAAAAGCCATAGGTGTAAGCACTGGATACACCTGCATCATAAAGAATGAATCAATATACTTAAGCTGCTCCTCATTAAGATCCTCATACTTATCGTATATTATAATCCCCTCCTTCTTGAGGAGAGGATTGAGATGCTTGCCCCAGATATTGTACTGCATCTCCACCAGGTCTCTGGTCTTCTCATTGATGGCAATGAGCTGTTCCGTAGGTGTCATACCAGCTATATCTACCTTAGTATAGCCAGCATGTTCCATATCCTTAAGGGAAGCCACTCTAACCATGAAGAACTCATCTAAATTAGATGAAGTAATACTTACGAACTTAACTCTCTCTAAGACAGGAAGCTCTTTAACCATAGCTTCATTTAAAACTCTAAGTTCGAACTTAAGCCAACTAAGCTCGCGGTTATCATAGTATTTGGAATCGAATAAATTAATTTTACGTGCCATATCTTCCTCCTAAAGTCTAGTGTTTTCCTTAAGTACTGGCTTAATGGAAAAAATATCCTCGAAGAAATCAGCATTCTTCTTAAACAGCCCCTTCTCAAGGGCGAGAGAGCTGTTTGCCTCAATACTGATTAGAAGTTCCTTATCCTTAACTCTCATAGAGACATTCTTAATCTTCTGCTTATGGGAACGATCTAAAGCATTAGCTACCTTTAAAATTGCAAGAAGCTTAAGAATAATCAAGTACTCCTCAGTAGAGAACCTGTCCGACAATGACTCGTATGGCTCCACTGGCTTGCGATTAAATTCTACAGTAGTTGCTATAAGTTCCCTCTCCTTATGGCTCAGCCCCAATATCTCTGAAGACATAATAATTGTGTACGAACAACTGGAGGCCTCTGATAGAGAAATGTACTTACCACAATCATGTAAGATAGCAATACACTCCATGAGCACTCGTTCTCTTTTACCCATACCATGATATTTCTTCATAGCATCGAATATCTCTCCAGAAAGCTTAAACAGAGCCTTTAGATGAGGCTGATAGCTTCCATATCTCTTAGCAATGGACCAGGCAGCTGAGATAATATCATTGTCAAAATTATGGGTAGCAGTAAGCCACTTCTTATGATAACAACGGTTATAGGCTATGCCCTCACTCACTGATACTCCTGGAGCATATACAAACTCTGGTGTAAGAGTCTCGGCCAAGGCTTTATATAGCATAACAATAGGATCAATAAGATTCTCATTGTCGATATAAATCTCATTTTCCGATTCAAAATTGCGCACAAACTGCTTATCTATTTTATTTAAAAAATCAAGGTAGTCTTTTGTTTTGACTTTCTTAGAAGAAATATTAGATATGCGCTCAGCGATAGCACTCACCTGAACACCTAATAAAATCATATACTTAGGCTCAATATCTCTAAGAAACATAGTCTTAAATACATCCAGTTCCTTGCTGAGCATCTCATAGGTCTGCTCAAAAGAATTGCTTGAAATTGAACCCAGTTTTTTGAGGTTCTCACTAATAGAAACAGTACCCATAGATAGATGCTGTGTAGTGAGGATTTTGCCTTTAGAAAATAGTGTAATCTGAACTGATACACCACCTATATCAATTAATACTGCAGACTCATTAATGATCTCATCAAAGTCGTCTAAGGATGCCACAGCCTGGTATCCCAAGAATCTCTGCTCAGAGTTAGATAAGACCTCCACAGTAAAACCAGTATTTACTTTAATCTGTTCTAACGCCACAAGAGCATTATCTGCCTGCTTAAGATTAGGCCCTGCAACAACAGAATAATTATCCACCCTGTATCCATCAATAGTCCTATGCATATCATTAAGAATCCTGCATAGCTTCACCACAGTATCAGGCATAATGCGACCATATTCAAGGACATCCTTTACTATATCGCACCGAATCTTAAGAGTATCAATTGTCTTGATACCCTTTTGCCTGTTGATTTCGAAGACCTTCATAGTGGTCTCATAAGAACCAATGTAAATACTTGCAAATAATTTCATAAAACCCCCATGTATATTAGTAATTACCAAGTACCCTAACACTGACGCACTCTTCAGATAGACCAATCAATGCGTTCCTCACTGATCCATCCTCCAGATTACCATCTATATCAATAAAGAATCTATATTGCCAATTAACTCCCTTAATAGGTCTAGACTCAATTCTATTCATATTAATACCATTAAAAATGAGATTAGAAAGAATACGATAAAGGCTACCAGGCTCATGGGCTATCTCAAGACATAGACTAATCTTATTAGCTGACTTAAGATACTTCTTATCCTTCGAAACTATCACGAATCTGGTCTCGTTATTCTTATCATCCTGAATAGACTCTTCCAAAATCTCAAGATCATATAGCTTAGCATTGTATACGCTTCCAATAGCTGCCTGAGTAATATCGCCATCATCCCGAATCTTCTGGGCGCTCACGGCTGTATTCCTGAGATTATTAACATCCCAGTCCATATGCTCATTGCGTATATATCCATCACATTGAGCAATTGCCTTAGGATGAGAATACACTGTCTTAATATCGTTAATGGTGGCACCCTTAACTCCCAACAGTGCATGATCAACCTTGAGAATCTGCTCACCTATAATAGCAACATTGTATTCGGACAACAGATCGAAATTCTCCTCAATAGATCCAGCTAAGCTATTCTCTATTGGTAAGACTGCATAATCAGCCTTTCCTGTATTAATTGCCTCCATAGCATCACGCCACAAGTCCACATGAAAGCTGGACTTCATATCACCACCGAAGAACTCAAGCATAGCAAGCTGTGAGTATGCCCCCTGAACTCCTTGAAAGCATACTACTGAATCAGAGAAATCAAAAGAATCCACACTATTAAAACCAGTGTCAAAACTAACTCCATTATCTCTAAGAATTGCAAATTGCTTCTTGCGACTAATGGACATAATCTGAGAATATAGCTCTCTAACAGCCTGAACATTGAAATCATCCTCCACATAGGATGCAAGCTTATCTAACTTCTCTTCCTCCCTGACTTTATCGTATACCTTTTTGCCAGTGGCGATTTTGTACTCGGCCACCTGGCAGGCCAGCTCCATTCGTTTGGTAAAAAGCTCTAGTATCTGCTTATCTACGTCGTCAATTTCTACCCTAATCTCTGCTAAGTCTCTCATGTGTCTCCTATTCTTCAAGTGTAAGTATCGGTGGATTAAATACTGATATATTAGTGCTACCTATAGGTACATGGAAGGTAGCTCCTGAAAAGAAATCAGCAAAATATACGTATTTACTAGTAATATTAATATTGTTGTATTCACCTTCTGCCAGTAATATCTCAGCTCCAGTGGATAAATCAACTCTATATAGTCCATCAGGATTGCCCTTAATGGATTGATAATACAAATAATTGCCAGAAACATTATATCCTGACGTGCCATATGAAGTAAGTCCCACAGGCTCACCACCCGAAAGGGCTGACTTATATACGCGATTATTATCATCTAAATCCATGTAATATAAATCATTACCTATAACTGTAGGCATCCATAGATTGACTGGAGAAATAAAGGCTGAATCCTTAGTATCAATATTCATACTATGCAAATTATGATCATGCTCCACGCCTGAGTAGTAGAGCTTGTCTGCCACCATGCATCTAGGATCTATAGATGAGTTACTGAGTTGATCCCTCTCAGTTCCGTCTATCTTAACAGAATATAAAGTAGTAGCTTCTTCAGAATCATAATGTAGATATACTACCTTATTACCTGCTAATGCAGCATTAGAGCATATGGCATCATCTAGAATCATAACTTTCGCATTCTTCTTAGTCATACGACACAAGCTATCTGTATTAACATTAAGAAATCCCATCTGAGAATAATCTCTATTGCCATTACGACTGTAGAACAGATAATGCTCATCGGCATTAATAAAATATACGCTGTCATTAGCAACTATCTGGATATCACTCTCGTCTGGATTCATCTTATATAGGCGACTATAGTCATTAGGATTGGCAAAGTACACCACCCCATCTGTCTCACAAAAGAGGCCATTGCCATAAAGATTACCTATAGTATTGCCATTAACCATAGTGTCATTGAAGTAAGTAATGGTGTTAATGTACTTGTAATAGCCAAGCCCCCCTACAATAGCTAAAGCAGCAACAATTATAATAATTCGTCTTAATACCTTCATATAACCACCCCTCCCCATTTATAGATCAAAGAAATCCGATAAAGAAAGCTGATTAGACTTTGGTAAATCCTTAACTATACCAAGTTCAATCATAGTATCTAATATAGTCTGAGAAACCTTACCCCTATCTCTAAGCTCATCCTGCGAAAGGAATCTGCCCTGACTTGCAGCAATCTGTAATTGCTCTGCAGCCTTATCTCCCATTCCGGAAATAACATTGAAAGGAGGAAGTAGCTTCCCATCTACTATTTTAAAGTATCTTGCGTCAGATTGGTATAGGTCCATAGGTAAAAATTCAAATCCGCGGGCATACATCTCCTGGCAAAGACGAAGTGCAATTAAAATATCCTTGTCTGTGGCAGATAAATCTGACTGAGATTTGTAATACTTAATCTCCTGCTCACACCTAGCCTTACCCTGACAGCACTTCTCGTAGTCGAAGCCTCCGGCTCTAATTGAGAAAAAGGCCGCATAATAAGCAAGAGGATAATAAATCTTACAATAGGCAACACGCCATGCCATCATAACGTATGCAGCAGCATGGGCTTTAGGGAACATGTACTTAATCTTCTCGCAAGAGCCAATATACCAATCAGGTACACCGTGCTCTAACAT
>JAILNO010000032.1 GCA_024691465.1 Pseudobutyrivibrio sp.
ATTCGACGTGTCAAGTATCCTGAATCGGCTGTACGAAGAGCTGTATCAGAAAGACCCTTACGAGCACCATGAGCTGACATGAAGTACTCAAGTACATCAAGACCCTCACGGAAGTTTGACTTAATAGGAAGCTCGATAGTCCTACCTGTTGTATCAGCCATCAAACCACGCATACCTGCAAGCTGTTTAATCTGCTTATCAGAACCACGGGCACCTGAGTCAGCCATCATGAAGATGTTGTTGTACTTATCAAGACCTTCAAGAAGGTCTCTTGTAAGCTCATCATCAGTTTCTTTCCATGTATCTACAACTTCACGATAACGCTCTTCCTCTGTAATAAGACCACGCTTGTACTGGCGAGTAATCTTATCAACTGTCTCCTCAGCCTGTGCAATAAGCTCTGGCTTCTGAGCAGGAACTGTCATATCTGAAATAGAAACTGTCATGGCAGCGATTGTTGAGTAGTGGTAACCCATTGCCTTGATATCATCAAGAACCTCAGCTGTCTTTGTAGCTCCGTGTGTATTAATAACTTTTTCAAGAATCTGCTTTAACTGCTTCTTACCAACGTGGAAGTCAATCTCAGGTACAAGCTCATTCTCAGGGAGTGAACGGTCAACGTATCCTAAATCCTGTGGAATAATCTCGTTAAAGAGAAGTCTACCAAGTGTTGATGAAACTGTGCCTGTAGCCTCAGTTCCGTCTGCTAATGTCTTAGTTACACGAACCTTGATTCTAGCATGCATTGTAAGAGCATTATTTTCGTAAGCAAGGATTGCTTCATTTAAGCTCTTGAAGATTTTGCCTTCACCAAGCTCTTCTCTACCATCGCCTACTGTAGTACCACGCTCCTGTGTAAGGTAGTAAATACCAAGTACCATATCCTGTGAAGGAACGGCAACAGGACCACCATCTGAAGGCTTAAGTAAGTTGTTAGGTGAGAGAAGCATAAATCTACACTCAGCCTGTGCCTCCTGAGTAAGTGGAAGGTGAACAGCCATCTGGTCACCGTCGAAATCGGCGTTGAAAGCTGTACATACAAGTGGATGAAGCTTGATAGCTCTACCTTCTACAAGGATTGGCTCAAATGCCTGGATACCAAGTCTATGAAGTGTAGGAGCACGGTTAAGCATAACTGGATGCTCTTTAATGACATCTTCAAGGATGTCCCAAACCTCTGGCTCAAACTTCTCAACCATCTTTTTAGCATATTTGATGTTGTGTGCCATTCCATTGCCAACAAGTTCTTTCATAACGAAAGGCTTGAAGAGCTCAAGAGCCATCTCCTTTGGAAGACCACACTGGTAAATCTTAAGCTCTGGACCTACTACGATAACTGAACGTCCTGAGTAGTCAACACGCTTACCAAGAAGGTTCTGTCTGAATCGTCCTGACTTACCCTTAAGCATGTCTGAAAGTGACTTAAGAGGTCTGTTACCAGGACCAGTTACTGGACGACCACGTCTACCGTTGTCGATAAGAGCATCAACAGCTTCCTGAAGCATACGCTTTTCGTTACGTACGATGATATCAGGAGCGCCAAGCTCAAGAAGTCTACGGAGACGGTTATTTCTATTAATAATACGACGGTATAAGTCGTTAAGGTCAGATGTGGCAAAACGGCCACCATCAAGCTGTACCATAGGACGAAGATCTGGTGGAATAACAGGGATAACTGTCATAATCATCCATTCAGGTCTATTTCCTGACTCGCGGAATGCTTCAACAACCTCAAGTCTCTTAATGATACGTGAACGCTTCTGACCAGTAGCGTTATCAAGTTCAATCTGAAGCTTTGTAGCCTCTTCATCAAGGTCAATTTCCTTGAGAAGCTCCTGGATAGCTTCAGCACCCATTCCTACTCTGAACTGGCTACCATAAGTCTCTCTAGCCTCCTGGTACTCAGCCTCTGTAAGAACCTGCTTATACATAAGAGCTGTATCACCTGCATCAAGTACGATGTATGATGCAAAGTAAAGAACCTTCTCTAATGTCTTTGGTGAAAGATCAAGAATAAGTCCCATACGTGAAGGAATACCCTTGAAATACCAAATATGTGAAACTGGTGCTGCCAACTCAATGTGGCCCATACGCTCACGACGTACAGATGCCTTTGTAATCTCAACACCACAACGGTCACAAACT
>JAILNO010000114.1 GCA_024691465.1 Pseudobutyrivibrio sp.
GTCGTTTCACCTAAGAAGCACAACGAAGGGGATTACTTGATAATTGATACCATGCCAGATTCACGTCCATGTTCAGCTGGCATTCGCCTCGCCGTCCATGGCTCGGCGTATCAATTATCTACGTAATCCCCTTCTGTGCTACTAAGGCTTCACTTAAAATCAGGCACCTGTGTGGTACATGGATTGTAGAACCTTATTTAATTTATGTTATTGGTGTCTGCGTTTGTACGAACAGTCCTGCTAGAATTGTAAAACCGTCAGACGAACACCCATTAAAAGACATACGTGATTGCCCGTTTAGATAATTAAAATTCTTTGAGAGTTTATTTGAGGCTGGCAGGTGGGGCCTGTGGAGGGTGCTGGGTGGCAGGGAAGGGCGGATGTGGCGGATTCATCAAAAATGGAGGTGTGGATAGCAATAAATTGTGTGTATCTAAAAGGATTAAGGTTGCGAACTTGTGGCATAACTGATAAAATAATACTAAATATAGTGGTACGAAAAATTTAGTGGAGGGTAATCAATGAAGTGTCCATTTTGCGGAAGCAATGATACTAGCGTAATTGACTCACGTCCTGCAGATGATAATACATCTATCAGACGTAGACGTTCTTGCCCAGAGTGCGGCAAGAGATTCACTACCTATGAAAAGGTTGAGACTATTCCTCTTATTGTAATAAAAAGAGATGACAATCGAGAGCAATATGACCGTACAAAGATTGAAAAGGGTGTTTTGCTTGCATGCAGAAAGCGTCCTGTTTCAGCTGCTCAGATTGGCAAAATAGTAGATGAGATCGAGACAGAAATTTTCTCTTTAGAGGAGAGAGAGGTTTCTAGTACAGCTATTGGAGAAATCGTTATGGCCAAGCTCGAAGAGGTTGATCCAGTCGCGTACGTTAGATTCGCATCTGTTTATCGTGAGTTCAAGGATGTTAATACATTTGTAGACGAGCTAAAGAGAGTTTTAGACAAAGAATAAATATTATTTACGAAGCATTTTATTCTAAAAGTTTTATAAAAGTATTTACAAGGATACTTTTTACGGGGGAGAGTAAATATTTTTGCTTTATAGACGATATATATTGTAGAAAGTAAAAGTATTTGGAGTGTTAATATGAATATATCGGGAATTCGCCCATCAGTTGGGTTTTACGATGAAAAATCTTTAAGAATTATACCAGAATATAATATAGAAGAAACAGGCAACAATGCCAAGACAACAAACGAGAATACTACTATAGAAGCTTCTATTACTCAGGAAGAAATTGATATGGCTAGAAAGGGACAGACCTTTGGAAGCTACGAGTTTGCAGGTCAGTTCAATCCAAATGAGACCTACAGCATGAAGGGCGCAGACAGTGATATCAAATCACTAGACGTAGAAAAGGCTGTTAGTGACATGGAATTAGATACAGCCATTCAGCAGTATCAGTATTTCGTAAAGGGGCCTGCCGATACATCAGCGCAGCCATTGCCACCTGATAATATGGAAGATTTTTCATTATAATAATTGACTCTTTAGAAGCACATCAATTGATGTGCTTCTTTTATTGTGTTACAATCGACCCTATGAGTAGACGTAATTTATATCCAAGAGACTATATTGATAGTACATATTCGATTGATTTTGCAGCTCTATATGAACAGGGCTATAGAGGAGTTATTTTTGATGTGGATAATACACTTGTTCCTCACAACGCACCTGCAGATGATAGAGCAAAGGCATTTTTCAAAGAACTACATGAAATTGGCTTTGAGGCCATGCTTCTATCTAATAACAAGGAGCCACGTGTCAAAAAATTCAAGGAGGATGTGACCTTCTGCAATTATATTTTCAAGGCTGGAAAGCCTGGCACAGCAGGCTATAAAAAGGCCATGGAGCAGATGGGCACAGACGAAGCTAGCACCATTTTCGTAGGAGACCAGATACTAACTGATATTTGGGGTGCCAATAGAGCGGGCATTCGTTCAGTTATGGTAAAGCCGGTTAAGAAATGGCACGAAGAAATTCAAATCATTTTAAAGAGATTTTTAGAGGCTGTTATTCTTTTGGGATACAGAGTTTATAGCCTTTATGGAAAGAATATTAAAAAGGTACCGCTTAAAAAATAAAGCATACCGCAGGAGGAAAATCTATTATGAAAATTGTTATCGCAAATGATCACGCTGCAGTGGATCTCAAAAATGAGGTAAAGGCTTACATCGAGGAGCTAGGCCATGAGGTAATCAACATCGGAACAGACTCTACAGATAGCTGTCATTATCCAGAGTACGGCGAGAAGGCTGCCAACATGGTAGCGGCTGGAACAGTTGATTATGGTGTACTTATTTGTGGAACTGGCGTAGGTATCTCACTTGCAGCCAACAAGGTAAAGGGTATTCGTTGTGGAGTATGCTCAGAGGCTACAACAGCACGACTTATCCGTCAGCACAACAACGCAAACATGATCGCTTTTGGAGCTAGAATTGTCAGCACAGAGCTTGCAAAGGACATTGTAAAGGCATTCTTAGAGGCTGAATTTGAGGGCGGCGGACGTCATCAGCTCAGAATCGATATGATTTCTGAAATCGAAAACAAGCAGAGATAATGTGTATTGATAATTGCATTTTTATATGATAAAATACCTTAGTCTGCGCGAACAACGCAAATTATTTGATAAATAATATATTATTCAATGACTGCCTAATACAGTTTGGATAATAAATAAGAGATTTCCAGACGTATATATGTTAAGAGGAGGAATATTTTTAATGAACGTACAGGTAGAGAATCTTGAAAAAAATATGGCTAAGCTCACTGTTACAGTAGATGCAGCTGAGTTAGATAAGGCTATTACAAAGGCTTATAACAAGCAGAAGAACAGCATTTCAGTTCCTGGCTTCCGTAAGGGAAAGGTACCTCAGGCAATGATCGAAAAGATGTATGGTACTGAGATTTTCTACGAGGATGCTGCAAATGTTATTATGCAGGATACATATCCACAGGCTTATGAGGAGTCTGGTCTTGATATCGTTTCACAGCCACAGATCGACATCACACAGCTTGAGAAGGGCAAGGAGTTCATCTACACAGCTACAGTAGCTGTTAAGCCTGAAGTAAAGCTTGGTAAGTACAAGGGCGTTTCTGTAGCAAAGATCGATTCAAAGGTTACAGCAACAGAGGTTAACGAGTCAATCAAGGCTGAGCTTGAGAAGTCAGCTCGTATGGTTACAAAGACTACAAAGTCAAAGAAGGGTGATACAGCAGTTATCGACTTCGAAGGATTTATCGACGGTGTAGCATTCGAAGGTGGAAAGGGCGAGAACTATGATCTTGAGCTTGGTTCTGGTTCATTCATTCCAGGTTTCGAGGATCAGCTTATTGGACACAAGGCTGGTGAGGATGTAGAGGTTGAGGTTACATTCCCAGAGCAGTATCAGGCAGAGGATCTTGCAGGAAAGGCTGCAGTATTCAAGTGCCACATCCACGAAGTAAAGTCAAAGGATATTCCAAAGCTTGATGATGAGTACGTAGCTGATACAACAGAGTTTGAGACAGTTGACGAGTACAAGGCATCTGTTAAGGAGCGTCTTGAGAACAATAAAAAGGCTGAGGGACGTCGTGCTCAGGAAGACGAGGCAATCGCAAAGGTTGTTGAGGCTTCTGAGATGGAGATTCCAGACGCTATGCTTGATTACCAGGTTGAGAACATGATCAACGATTTTGCTAACAACATGGCTCAGCAGGGTCTTTCACTTCAGCAGTACATGCAGTTTACAGGCATGACAATGGAAGCATTCCGTGATCAGGTTCGTCCAGATGCTTTGCAGAGAACACAGTCTTCACTTGTTCTTGAAGCAATCGCTAAGGAAGAGAAGATCGAGGCTTCTGATGACGAGCTCAACGCAAAGCTTGAGGAGATGTCAAAGATGTACGGTATGGAGCTTGATCAGATCAATAACCTTATCGGTGAGAACGAGAAAGAGTCTATCAAGAAGGATATCTGCATTGAGAAGGCTATCGCTGTAATCATGGACAACATCAAGGAGACAGCTAGAAAGTCTACAAAGAAGGCTGCAGAGTCAAAGGATGACGCTGAGAAGCCAGCAAAGAAGACTACTAAGAAGTCTACAAAGAAGGCAGAAGACGCTGAATAATTTAAATAGATTCTGTAAAGAATTTATTAACTTTTTGTAAAATATAAGACACTGTATTTAAAAAGTTTTATAATAAAGAACATCAATACTATAGCCTGAGCATTAGCTCAGGCTTAGTGTCTATTTTACGAAGTCAAAGGAGGACTTAAAACAATGGCAACAATACCTTATGTCATCGAACAGAATTCTCGTGGAGAGCGTTCATATGATATTTATTCAAGATTATTAAAGGATAGAATTGTATTTTTAGGTGAGGAAGTAAACGAAACTACAGCATCTCTTACTGTAGCACAGCTTCTTTTCTTAGAGTCAGAGGATCCTAGCAAGGATATTCATTTATACATCAATAGCCCAGGTGGTAGTGTTACTGCTGGTATGGCTATTTATGACACAATGCAGTACATCAAATGTGATGTTTCTACTATCTGCATTGGTATGGCAGCATCTATGGGTGCATTCCTTCTTGCTGGTGGAGCAAAGGGAAAGAGATTTGCACTTCCAAATTCTGAGGTTATGATTCATCAGCCACTTGGCGGAGCAAAGGGTCAGGCTACAGAAATCGAAATCGCTGCAAAGAACATTTTAAAGACTAGAGAAAAGCTCAACAAAATGCTTGCTGAAAATACTGGAAAGCCTTATGAGCAGGTTTGTGCTGATACAGAGCGTGACCACTGGTTAGATGCTCAGGAAGCACTTGATTATGGTCTTATTGATGAGATTATCACAAAAAAGAACTAATTATTTAAAAGAAAAATGAGGTAGTTATGGCAAGAAACGATGATAGAATTCGTTGTTCTTTCTGCGGAAAGACACAAAATCAGGTAAGAAAGCTTATCGCTGGTCCAAACGGTGCTTTTATCTGTGACGAGTGTGTAGACATTTGCCAGGAGATAATTGTAGAGGAGCTTGAAGATTTTACTCCAGCTGAGTCAGGAGATACTATCGAAATCAACCTCCAGAAGCCAGAGGAAATGAAAAAGTTCCTCGATCAATATGTAATTGGACAGGACGAAGCTAAAAAGGTTCTTTCTGTTGCTGTATACAATCATTACAAGCGTATCATGGCTGATCCTACAGACATTGATGTTGAGCTTCAAAAGAGTAATGTTTTAATGCTTGGACCTACAGGTTCAGGAAAGACATTACTTGCTCAGACACTTGCTAGAGTACTTGGTGTACCATTTGCTATTGCAGATGCTACAACACTTACAGAGGCAGGCTACGTTGGTGAGGATGTTGAGAATATTCTTCTCAAGCTTATTCAGGCTGCAGATTTCGATGTAAAGAAGGCCGAGGTTGGTATTGTTTACATCGATGAAATTGATAAGATTACAAAGAAGTCTGAGAACGTATCTATTACTAGAGATGTTTCTGGTGAGGGCGTTCAGCAGGCACTTCTTAAGATTATCGAGGGAACAGTTGCAAACGTTCCACCACAGGGCGGACGTAAGCATCCACAGCAGGAGACTATTCCAATCGACACAAAGAACATCCTATTCATTTGCGGTGGTGCATTTGAGGGACTTGAAAAGATTATTTCTGCGCGTACAGACACTAGCCAGATTGGCTTCGGTGCTGACGTAAAGGATAAAAACAAGAGAAAGGTGGACGAGCTTCTACAGCAGGCTCTTCCTCAGGACTTTATCAAATTTGGTCTCATCCCTGAGTTTATCGGCCGTGTTCCTATCAATGTATCTCTTAACGAGCTTACAGAAGATGACATGGTTAGAATCCTTAGAGAGCCAAAGAATTCTCTTACAAAGCAGTATGAGGCTCTATTTAAGATGGATGGTGTTCGTCTTGAATTTGAGGACGATGCTCTTAGAGAAATCGCAAAGAAATCAATCGAGAGAAAGACAGGTGCACGTGGCCTTCGCGCAATCGTAGAGAGCGTTATGATGGATCACATGTATCATGTTCCATCAGACGAGTCTATTACAGAGATTGTTGTTACAAAGGACATGGTTGACGAGAATCTTGTACTAGTAGACAAGGAAAACGGAAACGGTGTTGTTTCAATCGAGGACAAGAAGGAAAAGAGTGCATAATGGTCATCAGATCATGTAATCTAGAAACAGTGTGCGGGCCTACATCCACACTTCCTAAAAATGATTTACCAGAGGTAGCATTTGCAGGAAAGTCAAATGTAGGCAAGTCATCACTTATAAACGCGGTTATGAACCGCAAATCCTTAGCTAGAGTTTCAGCTCAGCCAGGAAAGACACAGACAATTAATTTCTACAACATAAATGATGATATTTATGTTGTAGATTTGCCTGGATATGGTTTTGCAAAGGCTTCTGAAAAGGAGAGAGAAAGATGGGGAAAGATGATTGAGACCTATCTCAATACATCTGAAATGATTAGAGCCGTCTTTCTACTTGTTGACATTCGTCACGAGCCTTCTGCAAATGATCGCCAGATGTTTGAGTGGATGGCATACGTAGGATATGATCCTATCGTTATTGCTACAAAGGCGGACAAGATTAAGCGTAGCCAGCTGGACAAGCACATTAAAATGCTTAGACAGGGCCTAGGCGCTGACAAGGATACCATTGTAGTTCCATTTTCATCCCAGACTAAACAGGGCTTAGATACCATCCAGGATTTTCTTGATCAGGTAATAGAAAACGAGGCTAGCCTTTCTGATGTAGAGGGCTTAGACTAGTTTTTCTTCACAGCATGGCCCATTTGGGCTAAATGAGGGATTAATGAAAAGAAATAAGATTTTATTTGTACTGCTATTGCTCATCTCCATTAGCGTGGTGTCCTATGGCAGTACTTTTGCGTATTTAAAAATTAATAACAAGGATGGTAGACAGGACGATTTACTGGTAATGACCAGCTGTAATCCTGTATATCTTGCTACCACAAATGTTGTAGGAGACATAGATGGCGTTACAGTGGAAAATCTATCACAGCCAACAACAGGATGTCTTCATGACTATACTCTTACTACAGAGGATATGAAAAACCTTTCTGAGGCAGATGTTTTAGTTATTAACGGAAATGGCATGGAGGGTTACCTCGACAATGTAATAGAGGCATATCCAGATTTGCCTATTATAGATTCATCTGATGGACTCTTAGATGTAATAGGAGATACCTTATCAGAGGATGATTATAATAAAGCAGAGGAGCTTTTAGCAGAAAACAGTCACATGTGGATGTCTGATGTCATTCACGAGGGGCAGGCTCTTAATATTGCAAAGGGATTGGCGCAGATTGATACAGAGCATGTAGAAGATTATGCTGCCAATGCAAAGGAATATTGCAGAGTTATTTCCGAGCGAGTAGACAAGCAGGGTGTAGATGAGCTTTTAGCTGGTGGAAATGTAGCTGTTTTGCACGAGGCTTTTGAATATACTGCATTTTCTGTTGGTGCAGATGTAGTTGCAGTAATGGATCTAGACGAGGAACGTCAGGTCAGTGCTGGAGAGGTTAGCTCATTTATTGATTCCATAAAGGAAAACGATGTAAAGGTTGTATTTGCAGAATATGATTATGGAAATGCTATGGGCTCGCTTGTTACGGAGCAGACGGATGCAAAGGTTGTATATTTGGAAACTTTAGTACATGGTTCTTATTCAGGACTTGATTATATTACTGTTCTAAACAAGAATTATGCTGCTATTCGTGCGGTTGTAGAGTAGAGATATAAGGATTATTTTATGAAAAAGATTATACCTTGTGGATTTCACTGTATTAAATTCATAAATTTAGGTGTAGCTTTCGGAGACCAGCAGGTGCTGGACAATGTAAATTTACATGTCCATTGCGGTCAGATGACGGCAGTTATTGGTAGAAATGGTGCCGGTAAATCTACACTGGTACGAGCCGTCCTAGGCGAGGTACCATATTCAGGAGAAATCCAATTTAAAAACAAAATGGATGGAACAATGCAGGGCCTTAAAATAGGCTATGTTCCACAGACAGTTAATATTGATAGAAATACACCTCTTTCAGTATATGACTTGTTCCAAAGCTTTACAGGCAAATTACCTATCCTTTTCAAGAGCAAAAAGGAATATGAGCATGTAAAGGAAGCCTTGGCAGAATTTGATGTGGCTGAGCTTATTGATCAGCCAGTAGGCACCTTATCAGGTGGTCAGCTTCAGAGAGTATTGCTTGCCATGGCTGTGCATGATACTCCAAACCTTCTTCTTTTAGACGAGCCGGTATCAGGTATTGATAAAAATGGTATGGATGCATTCTATGAAAAGATGGAGTATCTAAAGGAGACTCATGACTTGGCTATTATTTTAGTCAGCCATGATCTTGATTATGTTTATAAATATGCGGATAACGTAATCTTGATTGATAAGACAGTTACAGCTGCCGGCAAGCCAAAGCAGGTATTTGAATCTGAGGCATTCAAAAAGGTGTTTGGAACTGGGGCAGTAGGAGATTTGGAGGTGGATGCAAATGTTTAATGAAATGTTTAGCTATACCTTCATGATTAGAGCAACCATAGCTATACTTTTGATTTCGCCGTTGTTTGGAATGGTGGGCACTATGATTGTTCAAAAGAGAATGGCATATTTTAGTGATGCCTTAGGTCATTCAGCCCTTACAGGTATTGCCATTGGTGTTATTTTTGGTATCGGAAATACCACTATATCCATGGTAATATTTGCCATTATTTTTGCATTACTGCTTAACTATATTTCGAGAAAGGGACTTACATCCTCGGATACATTGATATCTGTATTTGCCAGCTGCGCTACAGCGTTAGGTCTTGCAATTCTTTCTCGCGGCGGTAGCTTTTCAAATTACTCAGCCATCTTGGTAGGTGATATTTTATCCATTACAGTACCTGAGATTATTCAGCTGATTGTTTTATTTGCAATTATTTTGGTATTCTGGTGCATCAGCATCAACAGATTGACAGCCATCAGTGTACATTCCACATTGGCAAAGAGCCGTAGTATTTCTGTTCGTGTAATGGAAGATTTATTCGCAGTGCTTATAGCGCTTCTTGTAATGCTTTCTATTAAGTGGGTAGGTATTTTATTAATTAACGCATTGTTAATTTTACCAGCCGCCAGCAGCAGAAATATTTCTGAGAATTTTAGAGAGTATACCTACTTCTCAATTATCTTTAGTGTATTCTCTGGAGTATGTGGATTGTTCGTATCATATTTCACAGATATGGCCACAGGCCCTATGATTGTTATCGTTGCCAGCGTTATTTATTTCGCTACATACGTATACGGAAAAAATAAATAAGCTTGTCGTAAATTTGAAATAAAAGTTAATAGTAAAAGTGTGAACTTTTAGTGAAACATCTTTTCAAATGTGAAAAGGATGTTAATATAGAGTTATAGATTACTGGAAAAGTATCTATGACTCTTTTTTTATAACTTTTTACCCGGATAACTAAGCAGTATATCACGCGAGTACTGTATGTTATATATGACTAAATAACTTATGTGCTTTGCACGCCTTGAGAATGGATTCTCAAGGGTATCTACAAGGAGGTAGAATTTATGGTAGTACAACATAACATGCAAGCATCTAATGCTTCTAGAATGCTCAACATTACTTCAAACGCACAGGCTAAGTCAACTGAGAAACTTTCTTCTGGTTATAGAATTAACCGTGCAGCAGATGACGCAGCTGGTCTTTCAATTTCTGAGAAGATGCGTAAGCAGATCAGAGGTCTTGATCAGGCATCTACAAACGCACAGGACGGTGTTTCTGCAGTACAGACAGCTGAAGGTGCTTTAACAGAAGTACACTCAATGCTTCAGAGAATGAACGAGCTAGCAGTACAGGCTTCAAACGGAACTAACAGTGAGTCTGATAGATCTTCTATCCAGGATGAGATTGATCAGCTTACAACAGAAATCGATCGTGTTGCTGAGACAACAAAGTTCAACGAGACATACCTTCTTAAGGGTGGTAACGGTGAGAAGACTATTAGATTAGCAGCTCATGATGCAGGTCTTAACGGAACTCTTATCTCTAACACAACTAAGGCTACATTCCAGATGAAGACTCTTGATGTTGGTGATACTTACACAATTGGTGGTACTAAGTATGAGATCGGTGCTACAACAGTAAGCGCAGCTCTTAAGGCAGTTAAACTTACTAATGGTACATCAAGTCTTTCAACTGGTGATGTTATCACAATCGATGGTAAGTCTTACACAATCGCTGGTACTACAGATATTAGCCAGGCTCAGATTTCTGCAGCTAAGGTTAATAAAATTGCTAGTAAGGGATCTACAATCGAGTTCAATGGTAATAGCGCAACAGTATTCTCTGATACAGTTAAAGATGGTGTTGACCAGAACAACAAGACACTTATTAAGGCAACAATAGCTTACTCTAAGGTTAAGACAGAGCTTACAGCTGCATCTTCAATCGGTGCAACTACTCGTGCATCAGTTAGCTTCACTGAAGCTACTGGAGCAACATACCAGAACTTCACAATTACTCGTGGTTCTACTAAGACACAGAACGCTCTTGACTTTAACTTACATGTAGGTTCTGACGCCGACATGACAAATAAGATCGGTGTTACAATCGAAACAATGAGTTCTAAGAACCTTGGTATCTCAGGTATTAACGTATCTGATGCTACAGGTAAGGCTGCTACATATGCAATCGACGCTATTGCAGACGCAGTTTCTAAGGTATCTGCTCAGAGATCTGCACTTGGTGCTATCCAGAACAGATTAGAGCACACAATCGCTAACGTAGATAACGTAGTTGAGAATACTAACGCAGCTGAGTCTCGTATCCGTGATACAGATATGGCTGATGAGATGGTTACATACAGCAAGAATAATATTCTTGCTCAGGCAGGTCAGGCAATGCTTGCTCAGGCTAACCAGTCTACACAGGGCGTACTCTCAATCCTCGGATAATCTAACTAATAGATAATTCCAGTTATTCGTTTCGCGCAGACTAGTTAAATAACTAGTACATCTAGAGGCTCCTCGATAGAGGGGCCTCTTTTTGTGATTAAAAATAATTTAAGATAAAGCTAAAGTTTTTTTATGCAACTCCGATAAAAAGTATAGATGAATAAATCATCTACAGAAACTTTACAACTTAATAGTGAAGTTATACTACATTATTCCCGATTATGCAGAGACAATCTGTAGCGTTGGGACATGATTTCTACTCTGGTAATTAGCGGTGGTTGGTCACACCGCTGGTTATATAGATACTGGAAATGTAGCCTAAAGTATGTAACATTCCATATCATGGACCATTCCTTAGGAATGGTAGTAACGAAAAATATTAATGTTTATGCAATATGCATCTCTCATGAATGGAATCGTGGGAGTATCTACAAGGAGGTAGAAATTATGGTAGTACAACACAATATGCAGGCAGCTAATGCTTCAAGAATGCTTAATATCACAACAAACGCTCAGTCTAAGTCAACTGAGAAACTTTCATCAGGTTTTAGAATTAACCGCGCAGCAGATGATGCAGCTGGTCTTTCAATTTCTGAGAAGATGAGAAAGCAGATTAGAGGTCTAGATCAGGCTTCAACTAATGCATCAGATGGTATCTCAGCAGTGCAAACCGCCGAGGGTGCCCTTACAGAAGTACACTCAATGCTTCAACGTATGAACGAATTAGCAGTTCAGGCAGCTAACGGAACTAACAGTGAGTCTGATAGAACATCCATCCAGGATGAGATTAATCAGCTTACCACTGAAATTGATCGTGTCGCTGAAACAACGAAGTTCAACGAGACATACTTGCTGAAGGGCGGAAACGGGGACAAAACTTTGAGAGTCTATGCTCATGACGCAGGCTTGGTTGGTACCCTTACCCAGAATACAACTACAGCAACATTCCAGATGAAGAAGCTCGAAGTAGGAGATACTTATACAATAGGTGGAACAACCTATAATATAGGTGCTACTACAGTGCAGAAAGCTCTGGCAGCTATTAAGATCGAGATGAATGGAACTGCTCCAAAACTCGATGCGGGTGAGGTTATCACAATTGATGGCAAATCATACACAATTGACACAACAACTGATATATCTCAGGCACATATTTCAGCAGCAAAAGTTATGAAGCTTGCTAACAGTGGATCTACACTGGGATTCAACGGTTTAACAGCCACAGTATTCTCTGATAATGTTATAAATGGTGTGGATCAGAACAACAAGCAACTCATAACAGCCACAGTGGCATATGCAAAGGTTAAGACCGAGCTAACAGCTGCTAGTTCAATTGGAGCAACAGATGAGCGCGCTACGGTTGGCAATTATGTTGAGAAGGAAGCAACTGACGGAACAACATTCGTCAACTTCACAATTCAGCGAGGCAAGGTATATACTCAGAATTCACTCTCATTCAATCTACATGTTGGTTCAGATGCCGATATGACTAATAAGATTGGTGTTGAGATTGAGACCATGAGTGCTAAGAACCTTGGTATCGATGGATTAAATGTATCAGACTCAACAGGCAAAGCAGCAACTTACGCAATTGATTCAATTGCTGATGCTTTAGCTAAGGTTTCAGCACAGCGTTCATCACTGGGTGCTATTCAGAACAGACTCGAGCACTCTATAGCAAATCTTGACAACGTAGTTGAGAACACTAATGCCGCTGAATCACGTATCCGTGATACAGATATGGCAGGCGAGATGGTTACATACAGCAAGAACAATATTCTTGCTCAGGCAGGCCAGTCAATGCTCGCACAGGCTAATCAGGCAACTCAGGGAGTTCTCTCATTACTTGGTTAATATTAGCGTGGCCAAACGCATAAGTACTTTCGAGTACTATCCACAAAATGGCGTCCCTCAGGGGACGCCTTTTTTAGTCTTACCTTGAAATATGTAGGGCAAACCCGTATAATAAATAAGGATAATATCTTTTTTATCCGGCTGATTATGGTACCTTCCAATTGGAAAATATTAGGTGCCACATATAAAGGAGTCGTAATGAAGAAAGTAGAAGATTACATAAGAACTATTCCGGATTTTCCAGAACCAGGTATTATGTTCAGAGATGTTACTAGTATCCTTCAGGATGCAGATGGATTTCAGCTTGCTATAGATGAAATGAAGAAGATTCTTGAGGATGTAGATTGTGATGTGATTGCAGGAGCAGAGAGCCGCGGATTCATCTTCGGCGCACCACTTGCTTATGCACTTCACAAGCCATTCGTACTTGTACGTAAGAAGGGTAAGCTTCCTTGTGAGACAATCGAGCAGGAGTATGAGCTTGAGTACGGTACAGCTACTATTGAGATGCATAAGGATGCAATCAAGCCAGGTCAGAAGGTAGTCATCGTAGACGATCTAATTGCTACAGGCGGTACTATCGAGGCAGCTTGCAAGCTCGTTGAGGAGCTTGGCGGCGAGGTTGTTAAGATCGTATTCCTTATGGAGCTTGCAGGACTTAATGGTCGTGAGAAGCTTGCTAAGTACGATGTGGCATCAGTAGTTACATACGAAGGCAAGTAATTATTGGACTTATTATTGGGTAGTACATTAGTTTATGTGCTACCCTTTTTTAGTATAGGTTTTTGATTTTCCTCAGAAAATCAAGAAACAGACTTTCAACTGCGGATGGAGTATATATGGAATTAGTTAAGATAGCAACCATACACACAGGTTTTACACAGAAGTTTGGTATACCTAGACAGAGCGGACTAGTTAATGAGATAGGATATATAGTATTTGAGCCTGAGTATAGGGATCCTAATTATATAGAGGGGATTACCGATTACGATTATCTTTGGCTTATATGGGAGTTCTCTAAGAACAAGAGATTGGAGGGGGCCACAGTGAGACCACCTAGACTAGGTGGTCAGAAGCATATGGGTGTGTTCGCCACCAGAGCTCCATTTCGCCCTAACAATATAGGACTATCCTCTGTGAGATTAGAGGAAGTGAGAGTTACTGAGGATGAGGGCAGTGTACTTATAGTCAGTGGAGTGGATATGTTAGATGGCACACCAATCTACGATATCAAGCCCTATATTCCATATGCTGATGTCCATGTTGAGGCCAGGGGAGGCTTCACTGATGATCTTTCAAAGGGAGCGCAGGTGCAGGTGGATTTCCCTGAGGAATTACTTGATAGGCTCCCAAGTGATATTAGAGATTCTGCAAATGAAGTCCTAAGGCAGGATCCAAGAGCTGGCTATGATAGGGACAAGAATCGAGAATTTAGGCTAGCTTATCATGGATACGACATAGTGTTCGTTGCAAATGAAGACAAGCTTATTGTAACTGACGTTATTGAATTATAGTTGAGGTAAGGTATCATATAACTGTGATTCGTATACTTTTACCTAAGGAGGGAATTATATGGGAACAATTTTCAATGAGAAGGTTATAGAAGATTTCATGCATATGTGTCATGATGGCGTGCGTCAGGGATGGCATGAGCGCAATGGTGGGAATCTTACATATAGAATGAGGGATGAGGAGGTAGCTTACTGCAAGAGATTCTTCAATGATGAGCCGGGAGAATGGGTTAAGATGCCAGTGCAGGCTGATAATCTCAAGGGTGAGTATTTCATCACCACAGGCTCTGGCAAGTTCCTAGAGAATGTAGAGCTTGAGCCTCAGAAGAATATTGCTATAGTAGAGATTAATGAGGCAGGTGATAGCTATAGAATAGTATGGGGCTTAGAGGGAGGCGGTAAGCCTACCAGTGAGTTCCCAACTCACTTCATGAATCATTCCATCAGAAAGAGAGTTACAAATGGTGAGAATCGTGTCATCTATCATGCTCACACACCGTTTATTATTGCGCTTACTCAGGTACTTCCACTTAAGGCTGAGATATTCACTCGTATGCTTTGGAAGTCAGCCACTGAGTGTTGTGTAGTATTCCCAGGTGGTGTAGGCGTGGTACCTTGGATGGTTCCAGGTGGTGCTGATATAGCGAAGGCTACCTGCAAGGAAATGGAGAAATACGACGCAGCCATTTGGGCTTTCCATGGCCTATTTGTATCTGGCCCTGATTTTGACACAGCCTTTGGCCTCATGCATACTATTGAGAAAGCCGCGCAGATTGCTACCTACGCTTTGGCAGCCAATGGAGGCAAGAGACCTAATCAGGTTATCACCGATGATAATCTCAGAGCCATTGGGAAGGAATTCGGTGTAGTTCTCAATGAAGACGTACTTAACTTCAAATCAGATGATGATTGGTACTGCTAATATATAGTTATGTGCTTTAACTCCTAATCCATAGTGATTAGGAGTTTTTTTGTGGTTTCTTTACAAATATAATGTGAGGTTTTGTTGCATTTGTTACCAAAAACATAAAAATAATTGACAAACCACACAAACAAACATATACTCCTAAGTAAAAGATGTGGTTTTTTGTGGGATTCGATGTGGTTTTTGGAGGAATGTTATGGCATACGATAGCAGCAGATGCGACAAAACAGATAGAATTGACCGATTGAAGGAGGCATTATTTGCAAAAATGCCAGAGATTGAATCAGCCAGAGCGAAGTTAATTACTGAATCATATCAGCAGACAGAGGGCCAGCCTATGGTCATTAGGCGTTCCCTTGCTTTTAAACATATCTTAGAGAATATTCCTATTATTATCCGCGATGATGAGTTGATAGTTGGTAGCACCACAATCGCTCCTAGAGGATGTCAGACCTACCCCGAGTTTTCATATGAATGGTTAGAGGCAGAGTTCGACACAGTTGAGACTCGTGAAGCGGACAAATTTCATATAGAGAAGTCTACAGCAGCCGAGATTAAGACAGCTGATAAATATTGGAAAGGCAAGACTACTTCAGAACTTGCTCTTAGTTACATGGCCCCTGAGACCATTAAGGCTATGAACCACAATATGTTTACAACAGGCAATTACTTCTTTAACGGTGTCGGACATGTGACAGTTCAGTATTGGAAGGTACTTGAGATTGGTTACGAAGGCATCATGAAGGAGGTAGCTGAGGAGCTGGAGCGAGTTAAGCCTGGAGATGCTAATTATTCAACCAAGAGCAGATTGCTACAGGCTATGTTAATCAGCTGCAAGGCAGTTATAGATTACGCTAATAGATATGCTGCTAGAGCAGAGGAGATGGCAGCTAAGGAAACTAATCCTAGTAGAGCTACAGAGCTTAGACAGATTGCAGCTAATTGCAAGAGAGTTCCAGCTAAGGGAGCTACTTCATTCTACGAGGCTTGCCAGTCATTCTGGTTCGTACAGCAGTTGCTTCAGTTAGAGTCAAGTGGTCATTCCATTTCTCCTGGTAGATTTGATCAGTACATGTATCCATATTTCAGAGAGGATATTAAAAAAGGTACGATTACAAGAAACTTTGCTCAGGAACTTATAGATTGTATCTGGGTTAAGCTTAATGACTTAAATAAATGTCGAGACGGTGAGAGCGCAAAGGGATTTGCAGGCTACTCATTATTCCAGAACCTGATAGTAGGCAGACAGGATGAGTATGGAGTAGATGCAACTAATGATTTATCTTTCATGTGTTTAGATGCTTCCATCCATGTACATCTGCCAATGCCTTCTCTTTCTATTAGAGTATGGAATGGTTCGCCTCATGAACTGTTAGTTAGAGCAGCTGAGGTTACCAGAACCGGAGTAGGACTTCCAGCATATTACAACGACGAAGTAATAATCCCTTCACTTATGAATATGGGCATCCCAATGGAAGAGGCCAGGAACTACGGAATAATCGGATGTGTAGAGCCACAAGTACAAGGCAAGACCTGGGGTTGGCATGATGCAGCATTCTTCAATATGTGTAGACCAGTTGAGATGGTATTTACTCAAGGCTTCGATATGGGAGAACAGATTGGTCCTAAGACCAAGGCTGTGGAAGAGATGACTACATTTGAGGAATTCTATGATGCATATAAGACTCAGATGAATTACTTCATAGAACTCTTAGTTAATTCAGATAATGCTATAGATCAGGCTCACAGCGAGAGGGCACCACTTCCTTTCTTATCAACCATGATTGATGATTGCATAAAGAGAGGCAAGACCCCTGAGCAGGGCGGAGCGGTGTACAACTTCACAGGTCCTCAGGGATTCGGAATTGCCAACATGGCGGATGGCCTATATGCCATTAAGACTCTGGTCTTCGAGGAGAAGAAATTCACTCTAGCCGAACTTAAAAAGGCTATGACCTTCAACTTCGGAGAAGCGCCTGAGAAGAATGTGATCGGACAGTTAGCAGGGCAGGTAACAGCCAGCATGATAAGTAAGGGAGTTAATCCTGACGCAGTTACTGTTAAGCAAGCTGTGGATGCAATTATTGCATCAGTAACACCAGGGGAGAAAGCACGATTTAAGGAAATTAGAGAGCTAATTAATGAAGCTCCTAAGTTTGGAAATGACGACGAGGTGGTAGATGCTTTTGCAAGAGATGTAGCTTACACCTACACAAAGCCACTTCTCAATTATAGGAATCCTAGAGGCGGAAGCTTCCAGGCAGGTCTATATCCTGTATCAGCCAATGTTCCACTGGGAGCTCAGACTGGAGCTACACCAGATGGAAGACTTGCTGGCACACCAGTGGCTGATGGAGTATCACCATCTGCTGGCAAGGATGTACATGGTCCTACTGCAGCGGCTAATTCAGTTGCAAGACTTGACCATGGTATCGCTTCTAACGGAACACTTTACAACATGAAGTTCCATCCTACAGCACTATCGGGAGATGAGGGACTTAATAATTTTGTAAGCTTAATCAGAAGTTACTTTGACCAGAAGGGCATGCACATGCAGTTCAATGTTGTTTCGAGAGAGACATTACTCGATGCCCAGGCTCATCCAGAGAAATACAAGGGACTGGTTGTTAGAGTAGCTGGTTACTCAGCATTGTTCACAACCCTATCTAAGAGCTTACAGGATGACATCATTAAGAGAACTGAAATGGGGTTCTAATATGGAGGATTTATTAAAGACAAAGGGACGCATCTTTGATATTCAAAGATATTCCATACATGATGGTCCAGGAATCAGAACCATAGTCTTCTTAAAGGGATGTGTAATGCGATGTAGGTGGTGCTGCAATCCAGAGAGTCAGAACTACGAAATCGAAAAGATGATAGTAGATGGCAAGGAGAAAATAATTGGAAGAGATGTGACAGTGGAAGAGGTTATTAAGACTGTTGAGAAGGATTCCAATTATTACTGGAGATCAGGCGGAGGCCTAACACTCTCAGGAGGTGAGAGCTTATGTCAGCCTGAATTCGCATATGCGTTACTTAAAACAGCTAAGACTAAAGGAATTAACACAGCGCTAGAGTCAATGGCATGTGCTAAGTACGAGACCATCGAGAAAATATTGCCTTACCTGGATACCTACCTGATGGATATTAAACATACTAATCCAGACAAGCACAAGGAGTTCTGTGGAAGAGACAATATATTGATGTTAGAAAACGCCAGGAAAGTTGCTGAGAGCGGCTTGACTCGTTTAGTAATAAGAGTTCCCGTAATACCAACCTTCAACGATACGGTGGAAGAAATATCAGATATAGCTAGATTCGCTGATAAGCTTCCAGGGGTAGATAAGATACACCTGCTTCCATATCACAGGTTGGGACAAGATAAATACGAGGGACTAGGCAGAGAGTATTTGATGAAGGATATATTACCACCAGAGAATAGTCACATGGAGATGCTCAAGAAGGCGGTTGAATCTGTATCTAATCTAAACTGCCAGATTGGAGGTTAAGTTGGAATACTTGCACATGGAGGACGAAAAGTACCAACGAATTATACAGGAATATGTACCTGGTAGGCAGGTGACATTAGCGCACATCATAGCCAGTCCAGATGAGATCCTGTACAAGAAGTTAGGACTTGATCCCAAACTTGATTATGCCAAAGCGGCCATAGGGGTCACCACAGTAATCCCTTCAGAGACGGCCATTATCATGGCAGATATTGCTATGAAAGCCAGTGGAATAGAGATTGGCTTTGTAGATAGATTCTCGGGTTCGTTAATTTTTACAGGAACCGTAAGCGAGGTAGAAGCGGCGATGACAGCTCAGCTTGATTATGTTAAGAGCAAGCTAGGCTACACGATTTGTGAGGTGACCAAGACTTGAGAAAGCTAATTCTCATGGGAAGAAGCCATGCAGGCAAAACCACTCTAACTCAAGCCCTAAGGGGAGAGGAAATACACTATTACAAGACCCAGGATATTCACCACTATGACTCAGTAATTGATACTCCAGGAGAGTATGCACAGAGTCACAGGTTAGGTAAGGCACTTGCCCTATATACCTACGAAGCCGATGTGGTAGGAATACTGGTGGCGGCCAATGAGCCCTACAGTCTATTTCCACCGGGAGTTAGTGCACAGGCCAACAGAGAGTGCATTGGAATAGTTACTAAGATTGATAAGGAGGATGCCAATATTCCACTTGCAGACCGATGGCTTGAGCTTGCAGGAGTAACTAAGATATTTCACGTGAACTCACTCAAGGGAGAGGGTGTTGCGGAAATTATAGAGTATTTAAATGATTAGTTAATTAATTAAGGAGGATTTATACAATGGTAAACGAAATGGAAATCAAGAAGCAGATTTGTGACATTGGTAAAAGAATCTACAACCGTAACATGGTTGCAGCCAATGACGGAAACATCTCTGTAAAGCTTAATGATCATGAGTTCCTTTGCACACCTACGGGTGTTTCAAAAGGCTTTATGACCCCTGAGTACATCTGCAAGGTCGATGAGAAAGGTAACGTAATCCAGGCTAACAAGGGATTCAAGCCTTCATCTGAGATCAAGATGCACATGAGGGTATATGAGAAGAGACCTGATGTAGGTTCAGTAGTACATGCTCATCCTATGTATGGTACAGCATTTGCAATCGCTGGTATTCCACTTACACAGCCTATTATGCCAGAGGCAGTTATCGCTTTAGGATGTGTTCCAATCGCTGAGTACGGTACTCCTTCTACAATGGAGATCCCTGATAACTTAGAGAAGTATCTTCCATATTTCGATGCAGTACTTCTTGAGAGTCACGGTGCACTTACATGGTCTACAGATCTTAATGCAGCATACATGAAGATGGAATCATTAGAGTTCTACGCAGAACTTCTTTACAAGTCTAAGATGCTGGGCGGTCCTAAGGAATTCGATGAGGCTAATATCAAGAAGCTATATCAGATTAGACAGAAGTTCGGTATGCCAGGTAAGCATCCTGCAAATGTATGCCTCAACAAGAATGGTACTAACTGCCATAACTGTGGTACATGTGGTGACATTGATAGAACAATGCCTGGTTACCAGTATGATTTCTCAGATAATGGTTCATCATGCAATTGCTCATCAAACGGTGTGACAGAGGATCAGGTGGCAGCAATTGTTAAGAATGTACTTGCAAGCATGAAGTAAGAGGAAGTAGAGATGAATTTATCTGATAGCCAAATTCAGTCTATAGTGACTTCTGTTATGACTACACTTAAGGTTCAGGAGAGCAAGAATGGCTGCCACGGTGTATTCGATGATATGAATGTAGCCATCGAGGAAGCTAAGAAGTCACAGAAAATCATAGCTCGTATGTCAATTGATCAGAGAGAGAAAATCATATCAAGACTGAGAGTTAAGATTAAGGACAATGCCGAGACACTTGCCCGCATGGGTGTTGAGGAAACTGGCATGGGAAATGTGGGAGATAAGATTCTAAAGCATGTACTGGTGGCTGAGAAGACACCTGGTACAGAGGATATTAAGACAGTAGCCTGGTCAGGAGATAGAGGACTTACATTAGTTGAGATGGGACCATTTGGAGTCATAGGAGCAATCACTCCTTGTACTAACCCATCAGAGACAGTCTTATGTAACACCATGGGAATGCTTGCGGGAGGCAATACAGTAGTATTTAACCCACATCCACAGGCAGTAAGGACTAGCCAATTTGCAATTAACCTTTGCAATGAAGCATCTCTTGAGTGTGGTGGCCCTGACAATGTGGCAGTTACAGTTGCTAAGCCAACTCTTGATTCATCAGCCATTATGATGAAGCACAAGGATATACCTCTTCTAGTTGCAACAGGAGGACCTGGAGTAGTTACAGCGGTTCTTTCAAGTGGAAAGAGAGGAATAGGAGCTGGAGCTGGTAACCCACCTGCCTTTGTAGATGAGACAGCAGATATCAGAAAGGCAGCAGAGGATATTGTAAACGGATGTACCTTTGATAACAACCTTCCATGTATAGCGGAGAAAGAAGTAGTTGCAGTTGATTCAATTTGTGATGACCTTATGAAATACATGATTGAGGAAAACGGTTGTTACTTAGCTTCAAAGGATGTTCAAGACAAGCTTATCAAGACAGTTATTACTGAAAAAGGTGCTCTTAATCGTAAGTGTGTAGGCCGAGATGCCAAGACATTACTTAAGATGGTAGGTGTGGATGCACCTGAGGGAACTAGATGCATCGTATTCGAGGGACCTAAGGAGCACAAGCTTATAGCTACAGAGCTTATGATGCCAATCCTTGGAGTGGTTAGAGTTAAGGATTTCAAGGAAGGCGTTGAGACAAGCGTATGGCTTGAGCATGGCAACAGACATTCAGCACATATTCATTCTAAGAATGTAGATAGAATTACAGAATATGCTAGAGCACTTGATACAGCAATCTTAGTAAAGAATGGACCAAGCTACGCAGCATTAGGCTTCGGTGGTGAGGGCTTCCCAACCTTTACAATTGCATCAAGAACAGGAGAGGGACTTACCTCAGCAGCGACCTTCACTAAGAGGCGCCGTTGCACAATGAGTGACAGTCTATGTATTAGATAGAATGGGAGGAACACAATGGAGATGAATGCAGCACAGGTTGAAGCCATTGTTAAATCCGTCTTAGATAACTTAAGCGGAGATGGTACTTCAACAGGCAGCGCCGCAGGTCCTATTCCAAGCACTGTTAAGGTGGGATTCTTAACACAGATTGGAAAGATGGAAGTCCGTGAGTATCCTATGCCTGAGGTAGGAGATGATGACCTACTGGTTAAGGTAGAAGGATGTGGAATCTGTGGTACTGACGTACATGAATACAAGCGTGATCCATTTTCACTTATCCCTGTAGCACTTGGACATGAGGGTACAGGCGAGATTGTTAAGATGGGTAAGAATGTAAAGGTAGACTCAGCAGGAAAGCCAGTACATGTAGGAGATAAGATTGTTACATGTATGATTTTTAAGGATGATCCTGAAATCACAATGTTCGATTTGAATAAGAAGAACGTAGGTGGAGCTGACGTATACGGATTACTTCCAGATGATGATGTACATGCAAATGGATGGTTCTCAAATTACATCTTAGTTAGAGGAGGTCTTGGTTCGACATTCTTCAATGTATCAGACTTAGATCTTGATTCAAGAATATTAATTGAGCCATGTGCGGTACTTATACATGCAGTGGAGAGAGCTAAGTCAACAGGAATACTTAAGTTCAACTCAAGAGTAGTTGTTCAGGGATGTGGACCTATCGGACTAATCTGTGTAGCAGTACTTAAGACTCTTGGAATTCAGAATATTGTAACAGTAGATGGCAACCCAGCACGACTTGAGTTCTCTAAGAAACTTGGAGCTACAGGCACAGCCAACTTCAAGGATTTCGATGGAATCGAGGGACTTACAAAGGGTGTATATGATGCCTTCGGTGGACATCTGGCAGACTTCGGTTTCCAGTGCACAGGATCACCAGCAGGACACTCCAACATCTATAAGTTCATTAGAAATGGTGGAGGTCTCTGTGAGTTAGGATTCTTCATCAACGGTGGAGATGCAACAATCAATCCTCACTTCGATATCTGTTCTAAGGAGCTTACAGAAGTAGGATCTTGGGTATATACACTTCGTGATTATGCAACTACATTTGATTTCCTTAGAGGAGCTAAGGCTATTGGTCTTCCAATGAGTGAATTAATCACAGATAAGTATCCACTTAGCAGAATTGATGAGGCATTCCAGAAAGCAGCTAGTATGACAGGTCTTAAGATTGCAGTCATGGCTGAGGAATTAGCATAGGTGTTAGCTTATGGATGAAAGAGCAGTAGGAATACTTGAGGTATACGGTCTGGTATGTGCATTCCTTGCAGCAGATGCAGGAGCCAAGGCAGCAGATGTTACCTTAGAACCTTTTGACAAAAATAAACCAGCAAATGCAGATTCACTTCCAGTTCCACTACTGGTAACAATCAAGTTCAGAGGAAGCGTGGAGGATGTGACAGCTGCAGTGGAAGCGGGCAAAGCAGTGGCTGAAGCCCATACGGGAGTGGTAGTAAGCCACATAATCCCAAGACCAACCGAAGATACGCTTAAGATGCTTGGCATCTGCGCCTTCGACGTAAACTAATTATTTGAAAAAATGGAGGTATTTAACATGGCACAGGAAGCTTTAGGAATGGTAGAGACAAGAGGTCTTACAGCAGCAATCGAGGCTGCAGATGCAATGACAAAGTCAGCAGAGGTTACACTTGTAGGAACAGAGAAGATTGGTTCTGGTCTCGTAACAGTTATGGTACGTGGTGATGTAGGAGCAGTTAAGGCTTCAGTAGAAGCTGGTGCAACTAGCGCTTCTAGACTTGGTGAGCTTGTAGCACAGCATGTAATCCCAAGACCACACACAGATGTTGAGAAGATTCTTCCTAAATTCTCTAAGTAAGATGGCTTATGGAAACTAGAGGAACTTCGTACGGATTAATTGAAGTATCAGGCGTAACCGCCGCAATAGATTCTCTGGATGCTATGTGCAAGGCTGCAGATGTCAGCCTGGTCACATGGGAGAGAAAGCTGGGCGGTAGGCTTGTTACAATCATTGTTGAAGGAACGGTCAGCAATGTTACAGCTGCAGTTGATGCAGCATGTGCGGCTTGCAAGAAGGAAGGATTCATCATGGCATCTAATGGAGTCATTGCAAATCCTGCCGAGGAGACCAGGAAGATGGTAGCCTTTTCCGCTAGTCGTAAGCAACAAAATGGTATGACCATCGCAGAGTGGATACCAATGGATGTATAGTAACTTTTAATTAAGGAGGTAATTAAAATGGCACAGGAAGCTTTAGGAATGGTTGAGACAAGAGGTCTCACAGCAGCAATCGAGGCAGCAGATACAATGTGTAAGGCTGCTAACGTAACACTTGTAGGAACAGAGAAGATCGGTTCTGGTCTCGTAACTGTTATGGTACGTGGTGATGTAGGAGCTGTTAAGTCTTCAGTAGAAGCAGGTGCAGCTAATGCAGAGAGACTTGGTGAGCTTGTAGCTTCACACGTAATCCCAAGACCACACACAGATGTAGAAGCAATTCTTCCAGTAATTAAGTAGTAGAGTTGAATAAACATCAAGTTTAAAATTTTACGTAAACTTTTAATCATTCACCTGGGCTTCATATGGAGCCCAGGAATTACTGGAGAAAAAGATGGAAGCAAAAGAGATTGAATTAATTACCCAGTCTGTATTAAAGGCTATGGGAAATGATATGTATCAGAATACTGGATTCATGGTTCCAGTGGGAATTTCAAACAGACATATCCACCTTACCAAAGAGGCTGTTGAGATTCTATTTGGAGCAGGTCATGAGCTTACTAAGAAAAAGGAACTAATGGGCGGACAGTTCGCTTGCGAAGAGTGTGTCACAATAGTAGGTCTTAAGCTTAGAGCAATTGAAAATGTCAGAGTGCTTGGACCTGTTAGAAAAGCAAACCAGGTAGAGATAAGCCAGACAGATGCCAGGAAGCTGGGAATCACAGTTCCTGTAAGGGAGTCTGGAGATACTGTAGGTTCAGCTCCTATTGCGATAGTGGGACCTAAGGGGGCACTCTACTTAAAGGAAGGCTGTATTATTGCTGCAAGACATATCCATATGTCTCCAAGTGATGCAATGACAGCTGGTGTTAAAGATGGAGATTACGTCAGTGTTAAGGTTGATAACGACAGAGGAACAATCTTCAATAAGGTTAAGATCCGTGTTGATAACAGCTTTACACTAGAGATGCACATAGATACTGATGAGGCCAATGCTTCAGGAATTGGTCCTAACAATAAAGTGATGATTTTGAAATAGGAGGTACGCCATGATTATTGCACAGGTAACAGGAAGTGTTGTATCCACAAGGAAAATGGATTCATTGGTGGGAAATAAATTTATGGTAGTTGAGCCTCTTACTGGCATGAGAAACGGTGGAGAGAAAATCGTAGCCGTGGACAACATAGGCGCAGGCGTAGGTGAGTATGTACTGGTTACAACAGGATCAAGTGCCAGAGTTGGAGCACAGGGACCTGACTCGCCAGTGGATGCAGCTATTGTTGGAATAATTGATGATGTAGGAAATCTTAAATAATGGATATTAATGAGCTTAAGAATATATTTAGAGAAAATGGAATAGTTGGAGCAGGCGGAGCCGGTTTTCCTACTTATGGCAAGCTCAGTGATAAGATTGAAATCATTGTTGTGAACTGTGCAGAGTGTGAGCCACT
>JAILNO010000158.1 GCA_024691465.1 Pseudobutyrivibrio sp.
TCCATCGTCCACTGTAAAATAGAACCATGGTCCGTGCACTGTATCGTACTTGCGAATCTCTATAACCTTACCTGACTCTAAGAGCTTATCCTTCTCCTCTATACTAACAAAATTGTACTCATCACCTGGCTTCTCGATGCTTCGTATCGGTCTAGTGGTGTAGGATACAATCCTATTAAGCTCCAAGTCCTTTCGCTCTAGCAAAAGCTTAAATATTGTGTCTTTTCCTGATGAGCTTTTGCCCATTATGCAATAAATACTTCCCATATAATCCTCGTCTAATCTATTACTGGCTCGCGCCTACTTAAAGTATAATTCAGCTTCGCCTAATTGACAACGGAGATGCCTCCATTAATTAAGCCTGTTACATGAATCCCTGCGGCCTTAGCCTTACCTATCTGCTCTATAGTCTCACTGCTAATCACTTCTCCTGGAACTATCACTGGAGCCCCTGGCGGATACAGGCACACTATGCTGGCACAGCACATTCCCTTACTATCCTCTAGAGGTATCACCCTCTCTTCACCTGCCTTGGCCTCCCATAGCTCCATCTTTTTTACTGGGGAAAAAGTTACGAATAATCTACTATTATCTCCTGCTTCAAGCTTGCTATCTATCTCAACTAAGGCTTCTATCAATCTATCAAATCCTTCTGCCGTATCCATTATGCTTGTCATGGCAAGCACATAGGAAAAGCTTGATAACTCAGTCTCTATCTCATAGTCCTCTCTCAGTAATCTGGCTAGTTCCACACCAGAGATATTCGTATCTTTTGTGGAAATAACTATCTTACCCATGTCCTTAACAGTGGCTGATTCATCAATAACCAACAGGTGCTTCAATTGTCCACTGGCTCTGTAGAATCTCTTTAAGTTATCCACATATCTTGCGAAGTAATCCCCTGACCCTTCAAGGACATCCAGACACTCACTAATGGAATTCATAAGCACGTAACTAGGTGAACTGGTCTCGAATATATCTAGGGCCTCTCGTATCTTTTGTCCACTAACCCTATCTCCTGATATATGAAGAGCTGCCGTCTGAGTGAGGCTTGGCAAGGTCTTATGAAGACTCATGATAGTTATGTCAGCCATCTCCACTGTAGCTCCAGGGAAATTGTCATCAAATCCCAGATGAGCTCCGTGGGCTCCATCTATAATCAGGATTATGTCGTTATTTTTGCAATATGATGAGATGGCCTCGATATCAGCCAGGTAGCCCTCGTATGTAGGACTGGTTAACACCATTGCCTTAGGGCGTCCGTATCTTTTTACAGCAGTCGCTATATCCTCCATAGTCACTGCCTGATAGATTCCATCATCGCTTAGTTTAGGAAAAATGTACCCTGTCCTCAAGTGTCTGAGGGTCACCCCATTGTAGACACTCTTGTGGGAATTCCTCTGAATCAGAATTAAATCACCCTCATTGCAGGTGGCGTAGATGGCGGACAAGTTACCCACAGTTGAGCCGCCTACTAGCATATAACTGTGCTTTGCTCTGTATAACTTAGCAAGGCGCTGCTGTTCATAAGCTATTACATCAGTGGGATCATGTAGATCATCTACCCCTTCCACCTCGGTCATGTCTATCTCATAACTTCCGCCTAGCTGCCTCTTATGGCCTGGCATGTGGAATGGATACATATTTGATTTTGAATAATTATGTAATGTTTCTTTTAAACTCATTTTCTATCTTTAAATTTTTAGCTATAATCAATATAATGTAAATATTCATAAATCTAGGGAGGTTATTATGAATAGGACTTTAGTTATCCTTTGCGGCGGCGATAGTTCGCGCATGGGTACCAAGAAAGCTCTTTTACCATTTGAAGATAAGACTATGGTTGAATATATCTATGATAAATTCAGCCCTTTTTTTGATAAGATTTATCTCTCTGTCAATGAGCGCGGTGACCTGACACATCTAGGTCTCGATGCTCAGGAGATTCCTGATATCAGTAGGAACGCTGGGCCTTATGGTGCTATCCTCTCATGCCTAACTATGATTTCTGGAGATAGAGCATTCTTCATGTCGGTGGATACTCCTTTTATGGATCCACGTACAGCAGTCTATCTCTATGACCAGTCCTACAATTATGATATAACCACCTTTAATTTCTCAGATGATTTGCTCGATGCAATCTGTGGAGTATATAACAAGCGCTGCATAGGTACTTTCTTCAAGAGTATCTTTTTCAACAAATCTACCCGTAGCTATGTCCAGGACAGATGCTATACCAATCTAATTGATACTGATGTCATTAGCAATGTGTCATCTATCTCTATGGAGCAGCAGTTCTATAGAGTCAATGATCGTCGCTCATATTACTATGCTGTATTCTCCATACTTAAGCATAATTTCGTATGCTAATCTAAGAAGCGCTTTAGCTGAGGCATCCAATCGCCTAGGAATATCTGGTTCTTTTCCATGGTATCCCATATAGGTCCCAGGAAATTAATAAGACAATTATTTACGTCCGACCACTGTGGTTCGGACTTTCTTTTTTGTCGTAATTCCACTTTCCACTTCTTTTTCATATAAGTATAATCGCCGTAACTTCTTAACATATTCATCCTGGTGTCATCTATTACTATGGATCTTTCATTGAGAAGTTCCTGAAGTCTATCCTTAACTTTACGACCATTAATTGGATTCTGAGTAAGGATCTCGTATGCAATGTAGTAGTGGTCCATGTCATTAATTAATTCTAGTTTCTCTATAATCTCAAATAAGTGCTTAGATAATTCCTCTTCCTTAGGATTAGTTAACACATCCACACTACGATTCTCATAAGCAATTAATTTAAGCGTAATTTTCTCAGGCTCATGCGCAGTCCTATGCCTGGTGAAAAATATATGCAGTGGAATGTACATCTCATCAACTGTAACCTTAAGAGCTATACCGCTCTCATCAACAGTTCCTGCTATGGCGAATCCCTCTAATGCTGCCTTGGCCATAATCTCCTTAAGCACATCGCGCATGTAGAGTATCTCCATCTTAGAGTCCAGCTCTCTGACATACTCATAATATATGTTACTAATGATAAGGTCCTTATATACTTCTTGAGAGAAATCACCGTAGTTGCATAAGTATAGCTCGTTGCAATACTTGCCATTGGCAAGTACCTCGATAATTATCTCAGCCACTGCTGCAGTAAGCATATTCTTAAATGGGATATTTAGTTGTTCAGATTTTAGCTTAATATTATTTCTGTTAATCATTACAACCACACACCTATCATATTCTGTACCTTCTTAAGGACCTTGCGCTCCTTAGCGTACTCCATAAGCTTGGCTACATCTTTGTTCTCATCCATAATGTAACCTAATACTCCCTGCTTGAAGATTTCCCTATCAATCTTCTCCTGGTACTTAAGCACATCGCAGATTAATCTCTCCTTGGTATATATCTTCATACGACCTCCTGCGAAGTCAGCCTCGGTCACACCTAGCTCAAGTACCTCAGGCTCAGTATAATATGGCTCCACTATAGGATAGTCTATATTGAATCTAGACTTGCTGGTATTCTTGTTAATCGCAATGGACCATTTGTAAGGTCTATCCTTTAGATAGCCATATACATATAGTCCAGATTCAATTGTAAGAATTCCATCCTCACCGAATAATTTGTATATCCACTGCTCTTCTGAGCACTCGAAATACTTGGTGGTATAATATCCACTTTTGACACGGATAAGATAACCCTCCTCCACGAAGGCGAGGACTCTTCTATAATCCACACCTAGCTTTTCTATTTCACTAGTCTTCACTAGGCCACCATTGGCTTCCACCAGATCATTGATCTGTTCTAGTTGATATTGTTTCTTTTCATCTCTTGAGAATAAGTTTTCCATTTCTTCCACTCCTACTTCTCCTACGAGGTAATTATTTTTTATTATCCCATTGTGCTTTTTTTCTGTCAATCCAGTGTTTAGCTCGTTTGTTAGTTGATATACAATGTCATTCCTGTTTTTCTAATGAAAAACATTACTCTATTGTTCTATTTGTCTTTTATAATCCTATATTTTGTCTTATAATCTAATTAGCACTTATATTTTTGTCTTTAAGGAGGAATTATGTCTGAGGAAACAATCGGTTTAAGAAAGAACCCTTCCCGCAAAGAATGCGAGAAAGTTATTAAGAAGATCCTTATGACTGAAGTACTAGAGCGCGGTACTAATGAGCATTTCAAATCCGCTTCTGACTTCATGTCATATTTCCAATCTCTATATCCAGCCAGCGACAGTCTCACTAAGCAGGTTCAGAGAGCAGTTAAGTCTCTTGGTATGCCTAAGGATGAGAGAGGCTACTTCATCATTAACAAGACTGAGGATCAATTGAATCAGGATAAGGAAATTGCCTTCCTTCTTGATAAGACCAATGCCTCATTAGTTCCTTTTGAAGATTACGAGACTCTATTCCTAAGAGCTGATGGCAAATACAAGGATTACCTGTATCAGCTCCTGACAGAATCAGAGACTTTTGCTGATAAGATTATCACCATGATCAACTCATCTCACGGTATTATATTGTATACGAAGAACCGACATCAGCTAGAGATTTTGATAAATAGTCTGATAAATAGATAAATATTTTCTTCAGATAAAATAATTATCTTTTGGTCTGTAAAATTTTAAAAAGACAGTTTGAGTATTTTAAACTGTCTTTTCTTATTATAATTGTCTTATTTTGTAAAATTACGACACTTTTTAGTCGTTTATCTGCGTCTTTTCCTACGTTTTCCATTATTTCTAATGATTGTCATGTTACTTTTAGCTGGTCTACTATGTCTACTCATGAATCTATGCTTGAATAAAAGTAACTCACTGGACTTACTTCTAATGAATAATACTAAAGCAATCACACCCGCAATAATAAGTATTACAAGTCCTATCTTAGGGTAATCTATCTGTATATATTCCTTGCCACTACCGCCCTGCTCAACTGGAAGATTATCAAAAGGATAACTACCTGTCTCAGCACTGGTATACAGAAGATTAGCGCAACCCACATTCCTCTTGGCATACATGTACTGTAGCTGTCCTATAACAGATGGCTCATTCTTATCAGTATAAGGAACTACGCTTGAAGTAACATCTAATATACTAGCTGTCTTAGGGATAACTATAAGGCCATCCTCATCAACCTTGATTAGCTCACTATTCTCACTAAGCATTCCAGTTACACTATTATCATCCTCTGATATAGAGGCAAAATCTGCTACCGTATAAGCTGTGAAATTATCGAAGCAATATTCGAATAGATTAGTTGTATCAGTATATTGGGCACCAGTTTCATCCTTCATGACTACACAGATAAGAGTCATGCCGTCCTTTTTAGCATAGGTTACAAGAGTTGCTCCCGCCACTGTTGTGTAACCTGTCTTACCACCCATGCAGTAATCATATATGTATTCATTAGTCTTGTAATAATGAAGCATACAATGATGATTGTTAAGTGGTGTAGGATCAGAGTGCTTATTAGTAGGAGGTATGGTATAGCTCTTGGTTCCTACTATCTCAGCGAACTTAGGAATGCTGTATGCTGCTCTTGATATAAGAGCCATATCGTAAGCACTGGTGTAATGCTCCTCATCTGGCAGACCATTGCTATTATTGAAGTGTGTATTCTTACATCCCAATTCCTTAGCCTTGGCATTCATCATATCCACGAAGGAGCCCATATCCCCTGCCACATGCTCACCTAAGGCATAGGCACATTCATTAGCTGACTCAAGCATCATACCATATAGAGTCTGCTCAACAGTCATCTCCTCATTGACATCTCTTGCTATACTAGATGATCCCAGCTCTGTTCCATATACAGATTCTGCGGAAAAAGTTACGACTTCATCCAGATCACAATTCTCAAGGACAATTAGTGCTGTCATAATCTTAGTAATACTAGCAGGATAATGTACATCATCTATATTCTTAGAATATAGGATAGTGCCTGTCTCCTGTTCCATGACTATGGCCGACTCAGCTACCACATCCACACTGTTAGGCCAGTAATCTGCAGCCTGTGCTTCCATGGAATTAATCATCAGTATGCTATTTAGCAAAAATATAAAGGCTAACGCCTTTACTTTTAATTTCGTAATCTTCATAATATTCCTCTTTTGCTATAATAGTATACCTTCTAATTTCTTAACTGTGCAATATAAATATCGTAATCCGTCACTTTTTACTGTCATATATGTTAATTTATTAGGCTTTATCCTTTGTTTTTCTCTGTTTCGTCTCTTTTTTAACTATTTCTTTATGTTATAATGTACTTCGATTTTAATTTTGGAGGTAACTATGAGATTACGAAATATCCCAGGTGCTGATGAGGTTGTTGCCAATAGTCCTTATTGTATCAGCAATCCTATGAAGCTCAAGGGCTCATATAAATCAGAACTTTTTAATAATAATAATCCCATATACATAGAGATAGGCATGGGTAAGGGTCAGTTTATTACTACTCTTGCTAAGCTTAACCCTAATATTAATTATATAGGTATAGAGAGATACACTAGTGTCCTTCTTAGAGCAGTTCAGAAGGTTGAGGAGGAAGAGATTCCTAATCTTAAGTTCATCTGTTTCGATGCAGCTGATATCCTTGATATCTTTGCCTGCCATGAGGTAGATAGGATTTATCTCAACTTCAGTGATCCATGGCCTAAGGACAGACATTCTAAGCGCCGCCTTACATCATCTAATTTCCTTAATAGATATAATTCTATTCTCAATAAGGAAGGTCATATTGAGTTCAAGACTGACAACAAGGATCTATTTGATTTCTCTGTTGAGGAGATTAACAATCATCCACTATGGCATATAGATGCTTTAACTTATGACTTACATCATGACTCTGCTATGAACGAGGGCAATGTCATGACTGAGTATGAGGAGAAGTTCTCAAGCTTAGGTAATCCTATTTTTAAGCTCATTGCCAGCCGCTAATAATT
>JAILNO010000047.1 GCA_024691465.1 Pseudobutyrivibrio sp.
AACCTATGAAATTTGTTTGATATAGGTGTCTAGTGATTTTTATAAACAAGTAATCTATGTTACAATAATAAAAACTACGAGAGATTCAGATTTTGCGGTCTGTATTCTATATATTGGAGATTATTTTGGCTAAAGAAAACATTAATCAAACTAAAACTAAAAAGGTAAAGGGGCCTAGTCAGACTGCCCCTGCCGGTTATAAGGGCAAGAATCAAGCTTTCTTAGATGCTGAATATTTAAGTGCCAGATATAAGAAGAGTTCCATCGAGGATGTCATTTCAATAGGTGTGATTATTACCAATCCAGCCCATGTGGAGCTGGACCGATTCTATTCCACAGTACAGCTTAAGCCAGGGCACAAGCTGCCACCTCTTATTACAGAGCTTACGGGTCTCACTAATGAAGAGCTGGAGTTTGCACCTTCATATGAGGAGGTTATGACAGAGCTCATCAGACTCATCCGTAAGTATCAGGTAGGTAAGATCTGCGTATGGGGCGGCGATAAGAACAGCTTCCAAAGGGATTATGAGTCCAGGGATTTAGAGAAGCCTCTCAAGCGCAGCGTAGCTAAGTTCATTAGTACTTTTGACAATATACAGAAGGAAGTCAGTTTAGATATTACAGGAGGAGTAGATGCCAATCTATCCCTTGCAGATATGAAGACCATCTGTGGTCTCGGCGGTGTGGTAGAGCACAATGCTTTAAGCGACGCCTTCGATATGCTTGAGTGCATCCGTATCATTGAGCAGGGGGCCATGAAGTACGATGGTGTCAAGGCAGCCGAGTATAAGAAGTTCAGAGGAGAGTACGTTAAGAATCGTAGCTTCGCTGACTGTGACGAGGACAACGAGCTCATCATTCAATCCACTCTGGGTGAGGATTTCTATAATCAGCTTAAGAAGCTAGACTTCCAGGATAACCCTAAGACTAAGGCCTTCTTGGATGATTTAGGATTCCTGTTAGGCAAAGGTGACGTGTACATGGGCACTTTCTCAGAGATGATGGAAGAGAATTCAGATAATTAACAGAATTGTCACACACAAGTCAATATACAAATGGTAGAATATGTATATCACATAGCAAGGAGGAAATGGTTATGTTGGGTTATACATATTGCGCCATGTATAGAGGCGGAGATATTACCGATGAGGTTAAGAAAGAAATAGAACAGAAAAAGCAAGAGTTCAAGGAATATGTAGAGCAGCTTAACGATAACAAGGACAAGATTATCGATTTCGTTACCCGCATGCCGAAACAATAGCAAGCAAAAGGAGCCGACTGATGTCGACTCCTTTTATTATTCCTATGAATGAAATTATTCTGCTGAAACAGCAGTGAAATCTAATGTGTACTCAGTTCCATCCTCATCCTCTGTTGTGATTGTAAGGGAACCATCCTCATTGATTACACCGTTGTCAACGAGTAACTCATCTGACTCATCATCTGAAGCTGTGAAAAGTACGCTGTTCTTAGATACCTTGTAAGAACCTGTAACCTGGTACTCAGCAAGCTCATCGTCAAGTGATTCGAACTCTGAATCAAGCTCTGTCATAAGCTCATCTGAAAGAGCTGTGAAGAACTCATCAGCTGAATCGTAACCTACGAGCTGTGCCATCTCATCAGTGAAGTCTGCTCTAGTCATACCCTCTGACTCAAGAGCTGAGTCGATGATTGAATCCATATTGTCTGTGATAAGTGTCTTGAACTGATCCTTGAATGACTCTGGATCAAAAGCAAGTGTGAACTCATTCTCTTCTGTGAGGTTAAGAGTAACATCAACTGTTAATGAGCTCATGTCAATTCCAAGTTGTTCTGCATCAGATAAGTCAGTATCTTCCATGAATTCTGAAATGTTCATAGATGCCTTATAATCACCTGAAATGTCCTTCTCGCCACAGCCTGTGAATACTGTAGCTACTGTAGCGATAGTTGCTAGCAATAGTGCTAATTTCTTTTTCATACTGGTCTCCTTTAAAATAAAATATTGAGTAATGTGTTAGGAATCTACACAATACAAGGGAAAATATATGTGCTATAATAACACACAATCGTGAGTATATCATGATAGTTAAAATTAGTAAACTATTTTTTGCTTCTATATTAATGGATTTTTTTAGGAGATTTTTGATGGCTAAGCAATTGTGGAAACCAGGCAATATGATATATCCTCTTCCAGCTGTTATGGTTACATGCCGTGACAAGGAAGGTATTGATAATGTATTTACCGTGGCTTGGACAGGTACAGTATGCACTAATCCGCCTATGGCCTACATTTCTGTTAGACCTAGCAGGCACTCATACCATATGATTAAGGAGACTGGTGAGTTCGTCATCAATCTCACCACAGAGGAGCTGGCTTATGCTACTGATTTCTGCGGTGTGCGAAGTGGCCGAGATATTGATAAGTTTAAGGCTTGCAATCTACACAAGGAGCAGGCTACACATGTGAGTGCGCCTATGCTTGTAGAGTCTCCTGTCAATATAGAATGCAGGGTTAAGGAGGCTCATGAGTACGGTAGTCACACTATGTTTGTGGCTGATGTGCTGGCCGTTCATGCCGATGAGCAGTACATGAATGAGACAGGGAAGTTTCAGCTTGAGATGTCCAATCCCCTTGCATATTCTCATGGCACATACTTTGGCTTGACTAATCCGAAGGGTACCTTTGGATATTCAATAAAGAAAGAAGGAAAGAAGAAATGAACAAGACAGTAAAAGGATTATTTGAATTTATAGAGGAGAGCCCATCTCAGTTCCATGTGGTTGCCAATGAGAGACAGAGATTCTTAGATAATGGATTCACTGAGCTTTCAGAGGCTAGAGAGTGGGAGCTTGAGCTAGGCAAGAATTATTTCGTCACCAGAAATGGATCATCTATCCTTGCATTCAGGATGCCTAAGAAAGAGATGAGAAGCTTCATGATTATGGCTTCCCACAGTGATTCTCCTACCTTTAGAATAAAGGAGCAGCCTGAGATGAAAGAGGGCCACTATGTTAAGCTCAACACTGAGAAGTACGGCGGCATGCTCATGGCTCCATGGTTCGATAGACCACTATCCATTGCAGGTAGAGTTATCATCAGAACTAAGTCAGGTATTGAGACTAAGTTACTTGATTTCGATAGAGATTTATGTATGCTCCCTTCCCTTGCAATTCACATGAATCGCGAGGCTAATGATGGATATAAGTACAATCCTCAGAAGGACTTACTTCCTCTCATATCTATGGAGGAGGACTTCTGCCTTAAGAAGCTTGTGGCTAAGGAGCTTTCGGTTAAGGAAGAGGATATAATCGGTTCGGATCTGTTCTTATATAATAGAGAGCCTGGTAAGGTATGGGGCGCTAATGATGAGTTCATCTCCATCAGAAGATTAGATGATCTACAGTGTTCATACAGTTCTATGACAGGACTACTTGCTGCTAAGAATACTGATACAGCAGTTCAGATTCACGTAACTTTTGACAACGAAGAAGTAGGTAGTGGCACTAAGCAGGGTGCAGATTCTACCTTCCTATATGATACTCTGGTTCGCATCAATGAGGCTATGGGCGGCAGCAATTCCAGCCTGCTTACAGCTATCGCTAATTCCTTCATGGTATCAGCTGACAATGCTCACGCTCTACACCCTAATTATCCAGAGAAGAGCGACCCTACTAACAAGGTATATATCAATGAGGGCGTGGTTGTTAAGTTCAATGCCAACCAGAAGTACATGACAGATGGCTTAGCTTATGCAATATTCACTGAATTATGCAATAGGGCTAAGGTGCCATATCAGACATTTGTAAACCGTTCAGATGTAGCTGGTGGCTCTACTTTAGGCAACATTTCTAATGCTCATGTGTCTATAAATGGTGTAGATATCGGATTGGCACAGCTTGCTATGCACTCACCTTATGAGACAGCTGGTGTGAAAGATACTGAATTTTTATGCAAAATTGCAACTAAATTTTACGAAACTGTCATTGCAAATATATCTGGCTCAGACTATACTTTAGAGTGATTTTGGCACTTTTAGTATAGTTGGATACAGTTGCAGTGGGAGGATAATAAAAATGCAATTTAGGCCATGTATTGACATTCATAATGGGAAGGTCAAGCAGATAGTGGGGGCTACCATATCTGATCTTGGCAAGTTAGATGGGCAGCCAGAAGAGAATTTCGTAGCAGATAAGGATGCGGCTTATTATGCTACACTTTATAGGGCTGACGGACTTCGTGGCGGTCATATTATTAATCTTAATATGAAGGGTACTGCTGAATACGAGGCATCGAGAGTTGAGGCACTGAACGCACTTAAGGCATATCCAGGTGGTATGCAATACGGCGGTGGCGTTGATGATATCAATGCCAATGAATACATTCAAGCAGGAGCAAGCCATGTGATAGTTACCTCTTATGTATTCAATGATGGTCGTGTAGATTACGATGCACTCAAGCGCATTTCAAGTGCTGTGGGAAGAGAGCATCTGGTACTTGATTTATCCTGCACCAGGATAGATGATAAGTTCTTTATTGTCACAGATCGTTGGCAGAAGGTATCTAAGGAGATTATCACATACAATTTCTTAGATAGATTGGCAGATTACTGCGATGAGTTCCTTATCCACGCAGCCGATGTGGAGGGACGAGGCAGTGGCATAGATAGAGATTTAGTTAGTTTTCTAGCTAATTACAAGAGAGTTCCTGTTACCTACGCAGGCGGTGTGTCTGACTACGGAGATATAGAGCTCATCAGTTATCTCAGTGATAACAACATGGACTACACAGTTGGTTCTTGTTTAGACCTATTCGGAGGTAACATTTCTTACGATAGACTTGTGAAAGCCGTTTAATATTTACATTTTAAGGAGGCGTATATGTTCAAGGTAAACACTAATTTCGGTAAGCTCCCAGGTAGCTACCTATTCTCAACAATTGCTAAGAAGGTAGCAGCATATCAGGAAGCTAATCCTAATGCAGATATCATTCGACTTGGTATTGGTGATGTTACACAGCCAATTGCACCAGCGATGATTAATGCACTTCATGGCGCTGTTGATGAGATGGCTAGTGCAGATACATTCCATGGCTATGCTCCAGATTTAGGATATCCATTCCTACGTGAGGCAATTGCTAAGAATGATTATCAGGCTAGAGGTTGTGATATTTCTTCAGACGAGATCTTCGTATCAGACGGAGCTAAGTCTGATTCAGCTGATATTCAGGAGCTTTTCGCTGCAGATGTTAAGATTGCAGTATGTGATCCTGTATATCCAGTATATGTAGATTCTAATGTAATGGCAGGCAGATGCGGCACATACAATGAGGCTACTCAGAAGTGGTCTGACATTATCTACATGCCTACTACAGCAGAGAATAAGTTCGTTCCAGAGTTCCCTAAGGAGACTCCAGACGTCATCTATCTATGCTTACCTAACAATCCTACAGGTACTACTCTCACTAAGAGCCAGTTACAGCTATGGGTTGATTATGCTAACAAGAATGGCTCATTAATTATCTTTGATGCAGCTTATGAAGCATATATTTCAGAGGCTGATGTACCTCATTCTATCTATGAGTGTACAGGAGCTCGCACTTGCGCTATCGAGATCCACTCATTCTCTAAGAATGCTGGTTTCACAGGCGTACGTCTGGGCTACACAGTAGTTCCTAAGGATCTGGTATTCGATGGTGTGTCATTACACGGTATGTGGGCACGTCGCCACGGAACTAAGTTCAACGGCGCTCCATACATCATCCAGAGAGCTGGTGAGGCAGTATACTCTAAGGAGGGACAGGAGCAGATCCGTCAGCAGGTAGGCTACTACATGAACAATGCTAAGACTATCTACACAGGCCTTAAGGATGCAGGTTACGAGGTATACGGTGGTGTCAATGCACCTTATATCTGGCTTAAGACACCAGACCAGATGACATCATGGGATTTCTTCGATCACCTTCTTAACAATGTGCAGGTGGTTGGTACTCCTGGTGCAGGATTCGGTCCTTCAGGTGAGGGTTACTTCAGACTGACAGCGTTCGGTTCTGCTGAGAATACAGCTAGAGCAATTGAGAGAATCAAAAACCTCTAAGATTTATGGGCTAGGGAATTAACTTTCCCTGGCCCTTTTGTTATTATATATTCATGATTAATTCCAAGTATGAACTCATAATTAAAGATATTAAGAGAGCTATTAACTCGGGCAAGTACGAGGCTGATACTAAGATTCCTTCCGAGAATCAATTGTCTAAGGAGTATGGAGTCAGCCGTCAGACTGTCAGGAAGGCTCTTATAGCCCTTGAAGAGGAGGGCTTTTTATATGCCAAGCATGGCAGCGGTACCTTTGTTAAGAAGCGTATGGTTAAGAAGGGACACAGCAAGAATATAGCTGTAGTCTCTACCTATATGTCAGATTATATTTTCCCTAGGGTTATTCAGGGTATCAATCAGGTGCTTGATGACAATGGCTACAGTATACTGCTTAAGACCACCAATAACTCCCGCAAGGGAGAGGCCTGGTGTATGGAGGAACTGTTATCTAAGAATATAGACGGTATGCTCATCGAGCCTAGCCAGAGTGCCATCAGCTGTCAGCATCAGGTACTGTATGATCAGATGGATGCCATGGGTATACCATATGTGTTCATCCAGGGGTGCTATGAGGCTATGATGGATAGACCATATGTTATGCTGGATGATGTGGAGGGAGGCAGGCTTATCACTGAGCATCTGCTTAATCTGGGCCACAGAAGGATAGCAGGTATTTTTAAGGCTGATGATGTACAGGGTATACTCAGGCACAAGGGGTATGTCAAGGCATTGGCTCAGGCTGGCGTAGCTTACGATCCTGATTTGGTCATCTGGTATCACACTAAGGATAAGAGCATGAAGCCTATGGAGGGTTTGCTTAAGATATTTGAGAATGGAATCTCCTGTCAGGCTGTGGTCTGTTACAATGACGAGATTGCAGCAGATGTCATTAAGGGACTTCGCAATATCGGTCGTAATGTGCCTCATGACATATCGGTTACAGGATTTGATAATTCCCTGCTTGCTCACAGTAAGGGCATCACCACTATAGCTCACCCACAGGAGGAGCTTGGTAAGAAAGCAGCGGAGACTTTGCTTGGATTAATAGATGGAAGTATATCTAAGAAGGATGCGCATGTGCTCCTAGAGCCACAGCTTGTGGAGAGGAGATCATGCTTCTAGAGTTTAATAAGTGCAATAAAAAAGACGCCGGCGGAGGCGTCTTTTTTAAAAGGGAGAATAATGTTATGAAAAAAATGGTTCATCGCTTCTGTCTTGCGATGTAATTATAATACCCTGTAAATCTGAAGGAAAAATGTAAGATCTGTGAATAAAGCTTATAAAATAAAGAGATTATTTGTGAATTGCTTACCGTTTGAATATACAGAAGAAAGACGTTAAACAATATAACTCAATTACTCCAATATAAAAGAGCCTGCATCCGGCAGGCTCTTTGGTAAAAACCAAATACATAATCACACACGCACATCAATAGCTGTACCCGAGGTAGGATAAACCATACTCTCTAAGGAAGGAGAATTCATATTCATACCTTCTGTAAGAGCGGTGGCCTGTCCCTCTACGAGATCAATGGTCTTACCTAACATGGCTGTACCTACGGCAGTCATAAGTTGGTTCTGACTTAGATTCATAGAAATCTCGGCTATATCCATTGAGTGCCTCCCCTAAAAAAGACTATGCTTTTCTTTAACAAGAAAAAGTGTAGCATTTTATGAATAGTATTTGGTGTCAAATCGTGACCAAACTGTGAAAAAACTGTGAACTATCGCAAATTGTGAAAAGGCTGTGGTTTTAACCCCAGTCGTGTTGCGGATAATTCGCAGAATTACTATAATTAGTAATAAATAAGAGTATAAGAGGGAAGTATGGCAATTCTAAAGTTTAATCTCAACGATCCTCTGATGAAGGCGATTAAGGCCGTTAATTCAATTGGAGGTAAGTCATTAACTGAAGAAGATCTTAAGAAGCAGCGGTCTAATATGGAGATGGCTGGCAAGCTGGCTGCACCTACAGGTGGAGTTACTTTAGAGTCATTTACAGTTAAGGATATACCTTGCGAGTGGGTTAGACCTGATTTGGCACACAATCCTCAGTACATTATTCTCTATGCTCACGGCGGCGGATATACCTGTGGTGGCATTGCTTACGCAAGGATTCTTGCGGCTAAGCTGGCGGTCTCCACTGGTTTTTCTGTGGTTTCATTTGAGTATAGACTTGCTCCAGAGCATAAGTATCCAGCGGCCATAGATGATACTAAGGCAGTGTGGGATTATCTTATGAATCTAGGCTATGGAGCTAAGCAAGTGCTTGTGGCGGGAGATTCTGCAGGAGGTAATCTGGCTCTTTGCCTTACACAGTTACTAGCTAAGGAATCCAGAATTAGTCCCAGGGCCTTGTTACTTTTTAGCCCATGGACTGATATGACGGCCACAGCTAAGACCTACGAGGATAATAAGGACAAGGATCCTATCCTGACGAGGGAATATGTTACTGGAGTCAGGGATGCATATATAGGTGAGGGAGTTAATACAGCAGCTTCCTGCTATAGCCCACTTAATGGTGATTTTAACGATTTTCCACCTACACTTATTATGGTAGGTAAGAATGAGATCCTGCTTGATGACAGCGTGCAGCTACAGAAGAGGATTCATAAGGCAGGTGGAAATGCCGTTATAGATATAGAAAAGGATGGTTGGCATGTGTATCAACAGATGCCACTTCCTATGGCTGGTCGTGCTATGAAGCGCCTATCGGACTATGTTAGCGCGATAATATACAGCTAGAGTAGTGAATGGAGATAGAATGAGTAGAGGTAATTGGTATCAGGTAGATAATGTTGCTAAGGTGTTCCTTGCAACAGCATCTAAGAGGGACACTAGGACCCTTAGAGTTAGTTGTTCATTGTGGGAGGATGTGGAGCCAGAGCTTCTGCAGGAGGCAGTGCTCTCTGCAATCCAGATCAGACCACAGTTTCAGGTTAGGATTAGACGAGGTATATTCTGGCATTATATGGAGGATACAGATATCCAGCCAGTTGTCACAGAGGAGCATGGAAGGGTGTGCCCTATACTGTACGCGCCAGGCAGAGCTATGCTTCACTATAGAGTTACTTATTATGGTAATAGGATTAATCTGGACTTGTTCCATGCTATTTCAGATGGAACAGGTGCACTAGAGTTTCTTAATATTATAGTGCTGGATTATTTGAAGCTTAAGTATCCAGGCCGTTTCGAGGAGACTACTATTCACTCAGGAGCCTCAGCTGATGATCTGAGTCAGGACAGTTACAAGCAGTTCTTTGGAGGCATGGGGCTGAAGGGCTCATCTCTTAAGTATGCTTACCATCCTAGTGGACTGAAGCTTCCTTATGATCAGCTACAGTTCTTCGAGGTACATATGCCTACAGAGCAGTTGCTTCCTAAGGCTAAGGAGATAGGAGTATCTCTCACCAGTTATATAGGAGCTAGATTCATGATGGCTATTATGGAGGATATGCCACCTAGGAAACGCAAGACACCTATCAATGTGTCTATGCCTGTTAATCTAAGGAACTATTATCCTAGCCATACTTCTAGGAATTTCTTCAACAATGTCAATGTGTCACATGTGTTTGATGAGGAGATTACACTGGAGGAGCTGGCTAAGGAATTCGATGATAAACTCAAGTCCAATCTGACTGAGGACAATATCAAGAAGCAGATGGATAATTTCGAGACTATGGAGTATGTGGCTCCAGTTAGAGCAGTACCTCTATTTATTAAGCAGTGGGTAGTGCGCTATGGCTCCAAGGTTACAGATAAGAAGGTTTCCATGGTGCTTTCTAACTTAGGTGTCCAGAGACCACCTGAGGAGATGGTGCCTATGGTAGAAAATTACAGTGCATTCTGCAGTTCATCTAACCTGTTTTCAACCATGTCTAGTTACAATGGGGACTTATCCTTAGGCATTTCGTCACCTTATACCAACACCAGAGTAGTTAAGAACCTGGTGAGGGGACTTAGTGAGGACGGAATCAATGTCAGATTATATGCTACGGAGGTGATTCGCTAATGAAGAACTGTCCTTATTGTAAGATAGAGGTAGGAGGCAATCTCAAGAAGTGCCCTCTCTGCCAGAGCAAGCTAGTGGGAGAGGAGGATCGCCCTTACTTCCCTAGACAGACCACTCTCAAGATTCAGTCCTTTTTCTATAAGCTTCAGTTGTTTATAGTATGGGCTGTTATTATCTCAAGTGTGGGATTAGATTTTATGTTCCATTTCAATATACACGGCTTCACCAGCCAGACATTCCATTGGAGTCTGCTTGTGGCTATGTGGCTCTTCGTATTTGAGTTTGGAATTATGAGATTATTTAAAAAGGGACTCAGTTCCTCACGTATTCTAACCATATTCGTATTCATAGTGGTGGTGCTTGGTACCATTACCGCCTACTATGTGGGCCAGGTATGGATTATGCTTGAGTGGGTGGTTCCTATAGCCATTATTGGCACTATGATTGCCAACTTTATCCTGGCTATGCTGGATAAGAATGGCAATGCAATGGTATATTTGCTTTCGAATTTCTTAGTGGGAATACTTCCATATGTTGTATTTTATTTTCGAGAGAAACAGAGTCCATTCTGGTGGATTATATGCTTGATTGTAAGCTTAATTCTCTTTGTGGGCGCAATTATTTTCAAAGGTCGTGAAGTAGTAGGTGAGATCCAGAGGAGATTGAACGTGTAATGAAAGCGACGGGGGGTAACAAAGAGTTAACTGAATATTTGTCTAATAATTTCGAGAAGGCACTATCGGAGGGTTGGATTGAGGTCTATTACCAGCCTATAGTGCGTACTTCCAATGGCAAAGTATGTGGTGAGGAGGCCTTGGTCAGGTGGCACGACCCTACATACGGAGAACTTATGCCTAGAGATTTCGTTCCGGCACTTGAGGCGGCAGAACTAGTCTATCAATTGGATCTTTTCGTGCTTGATAATGTTCTTGAGAAGAATCAAGAGCAGATTAGGCGCGGCCTTTTTGTAGTTCCTACTTCTGTCAATGTCTCAGTGGCGGATTTTTTTGTATGCGATATGGTAAGGGAGATTGAGAGAAGAGTTAATCTATCTAAGATATCTCGTAACCTAATTGCGCTTGAGATATTAGAGGGAGCATTTTCTTTGTATGATGGAGTAGTTATCAAGCAGATAACCCGCCTCAGAAATGCTGGCTATCAAATCTGGCTAGACAACTATGGCAGTGGCCATTCATCCCCAGTATTACTGCAGAAGATTAAGTTCGATATGCTCAAGATTAATAGATATTTAATTGCGCAGATTCTAGATAGTGAGAGTGCTCGTATCATTTTAACCGAATTAATTAAGCTTGCCCTGTCTCTACACATGGACGTGGTAGCTGAGGGCGTAGAGTATCGTGAGCAGGTGGAGTTCCTCAAGGAAATAGGCTGTAGTATGCTCCAGGGCTTCTACTACTGCAAGCCTATCAGTTTAGATAATGTGCTTAAAAGATACGAGGACGGTACGGCTATCGGCTTCGAGAATCCTGAGGAGTCAAGCTACTACACAGCCATCGGAAGGATTAATATCTACGATCTATCCTTCGCCAACAGTACAGAAGATGGCTTAGGTAACTACTTCGACACTCTGCCTGTTACCATAGTGGAAGCAGGGAATGACTATGTGCGTATAATACGAGGCAACAAGTCCTTCAGGGACTTCTTCGTAAGGAATTTTAAGAAGAGGTTTACAGACCTTAAGTATAAATATGATGATGAATCCCTTGAGGTGGGCCAATATACCCTTAACACTATCCGCAAGTCCGCCCAGGATGGAAATAAGCGAGTCATCGACGACAGGCTTAAGAATGGCAGGAGCATACAGATACTTGTGCAGCGCATAGCTGTCAATCCTGTGACTGGCCTGGCTGCTGTGGCCATAATAATACTGTCCGTGATAGATAAGCAGGCTGAGGAGGAATTACTTAGCTACAATTATCTGGCTAGAGCTCTCTCTGAGGATTACATCAATCTATATTATGTGAATATGAAGACAGGGGACTTCACCGAGTATAATCCTAACGTCATCAAGGGTGATGTGGCGGTAGAGAGAAAGGGTGAGAAGTTCTTCGAGAATATGCGATATGACGCCATGAAATATGTGGTGGATGAGGATAGAGATCTGGTTATTAGTTCACTTTCTCCAGAAAATATGAAAGCGAGACTGGCTGAAAGTGGTATATATTCATTTAATTATAGATTGCTACTGGGCGGGGAGCCTACCTATGTCAGTCTTAAGGTGGTTAGCGCTGGAGATGATTCAGATTACGTCATATTGGGTGTTAATAATATAGATCGTCAGATGAAGCAGCGTGAGGAGATTGAGCGCATCAAAAAGGACCAGGTTACCTACAAGCGCTTGATGGCCCTATCAGGTGACTTCATATGTATCTACACCGTGGATCCTGAGACCGAGCATTATGTTAGGTATGTAGATTCCAACAACTACTCGGCCCTAAGCTTTGCCAATGAGGGTGATAACTTCTTCACTGCAGGTAAAAGTGACGCAGAGCGTGTGGTTGTCAAGGATGACCTACAGGAGTTTCGTAACTTTTTCACTAAGGAAAATGTTATGAATCATATCAATGAGTCAGGATTATATGTACTGAAGTACAGGGTGCAATTCCAGGAATCTCAATTGCATGTGTGCCTGAAAGCAACCATGGTTGAGGAGGATGATGGCCCTAAGATTCTGGTGGGTATCATCGATATAGAGGACCAGTATGAGCTGGAGAATCAATACACTGCCATGCTGATGGCCTCCGAGGAGAAGGCTATGCGAGATCAGCTGACAGGCGTCAAGAATAAGCGAGCCTACGTGGATGCTGAGGAATACATCAATGTGCGAATCAAGACTGGCATGGTGCAGGAATTCGCAGTGGTAATCTGTGATTTGAATGGTCTTAAGGACATCAATGATAACCTGGGACATCAGGAGGGTGATGAGTACATTAGGCAGGGCTGTGCCATTATCTGCAAGGCATTCGCCCACAGCCCAGTGTATCGTATAGGCGGCGATGAGTTCGCCGTAATTGCCCAGGGAGACGACTATGATTCCTTAGAGGAGTGCATAGGCAAGATTAATGCTAAGAATAGAGAGAATAAGAAAAAGGGACGAGTGACCATGGCGGTGGGTAAAGCTTTGTTTGAAGGAGATTCCTTCGTATCCGATGTGTTTGAAAGAGCCGACAGTGATATGTACAAAAATAAAAAGAGAATGAAGGAAGGAAATGATTGACAAAGTTTTAACAATGGGCTAGTATATTACCAATAGGAAAAAAATGGGGAAGGCCCCAAGAGGAGGATTACTATGAGCGAATTTAATAACTTAAAGCTTGAAGTTGCTGACGAGATTGCAGTACTTACAATCTCACGTCCAGCAGCACTTAATGCACTTAACAGCGAGACTCTTGATGAGCTTAATGTAGCTTTAACAGAGATCGAGGCTAGAGACGATGTTAAGGTACTTATTCTTACTGGCGGTCCTGATAAGAAGGACAATGCGTTCAAGTCATTTGTTGCTGGCGCAGATATTTCTGAGATGGTTAACTTTACAGCAGCTGAGGCACGTGCTTTCGGTATGAGAGCTTCAGTACCTTTCTTCAAGCTTATGAATATGAGACAGGTTACAATCTGTGCTGTTAACGGATTCGCACTCGGCGGTGGTTGCGAGATCTCTATGGCATGTGATATCCGTATCGCATCTGAGAATGCTACATTTGGTCAGCCAGAGTGTGGTCTTGGTATCATCCCAGGATTCGGTGGTACACAGAGACTTGCTCGTTTAGTTGGTATGGGACGTGCTAAGGAGCTTATCTTTACATGTGACTCTATCGATGCTAACGAGGCATACAGAATCGGTCTTGTTAATAAGGTAGTTCCTTGCGAGGAGCTTATGGATACAGCTAAGGCTATGGCTAAGAAGATTGCTTCTAAGGGTAGCTACGCAGTTTCAATTGCTAAGGCAGCTATTAACAATGGTTACGATATGGACATCAAGAACGCTGTTGAGATGGAGGCTAACCTCTTCGGTATTACATGTTCTACACATGATAAGGCTGAGGGCATGGGCGCATTCCTTGAGAGAAGAGCAGCTGAGCTTACAGATTTCTAATTATTAATTAGTTACAGATTACATTGGCACCTATTTATCGTTTAATTGCGGTAGATAGGTGCTTTTTTGTCGGTTTATTCCCTTGTAAAAGAGGGAAATAACAGTTAATATAATTAAGATTAGGTAAAATTTACATTTTGGAGCTTTTTATGAACGAAGATTACATGTTTGAAGACGAGGATAATACCTCTGAGACTGGTAGCAACTCTAGTGATTCCAGCGAATCTAACGAGAGATATGCTTACGAGTTCGACAGGAGTTATTTCGATATACCACACAGTACCTATACACAGAGTGCTGAGGTTAGGAGGAGACCAGGCAAGGGCATTGCCATAGCATCATTTGTGCTGGGTGTATTCTCCATGGTGTTCTTCCTGTTTGGTTTTAATTTAATAACAGGGTTACTTGCTTTGATTCTGGGTATATTCTACCTGCTTAATAAGGGGCAGGAGCTTAGAGGATTTGCCATAGCTGGCATAGTGACCACAGCTATCAGCGTAGCACTATTCACAGGCTCATGGATTCACATAATGGGCAATACCAAGCATATCCTCACTATGGAGCAGGAGATGCTTGATATGTTTGAGTCATATTACGGAATTGATAGCGAGCAGTTACTTTATCCTGAAGAGGGTATAGACAATACTTTTTAATTAGATTGAGAGTGCCTTAGCACTTTTGATAGATGTTTTACACATATTAAAATAAGAGAAGGGATATCTGACGAGAAAGGATATCCTCTAGAAAGGAATTACTTTTATATGTACAACAAGGTTGACGCAAGCCTGAATCTCGTTGAGAGAGAGAAGCAGGTACAGAAGTTCTGGGAAGAGAATGACATCTTCCAGAAATCAATGGATTCTAGAAAAGAAGGGGAGACTTACACATTTTACGATGGACCTCCAACAGCTAATGGTAAGCCACACATTGGTCACGTAGAGACACGTGCTATCAAGGATATGATTCCTAGATATCAGACCATGAAGGGCAAGTTCGTACCACGTAAGGCTGGTTGGGATACACACGGACTTCCAGTTGAGCTTGAGGTTGAGAAGCTTCTTGGACTCAATGGTAAGGAGCAGATTGAAGAATACGGTATGGAGCCTTTCATTAAGCAATGTAAGGAATCCGTATGGAAATACAAGGGTATGTGGGAGGATTTCTCAGGCACAGTAGGTTTCTGGGCTGACATGGACAATCCATACATCACATACGACGACAATTTCATCGAGTCAGAGTGGTGGGCTCTTAAGGAGATCTGGAACAAGAAGCTCCTTTATAAGGGATTTAAGATTGTTCCTTATTGCCCTCGTTGTGGTACTCCACTTTCTGCTCAGGAGGTTGCTCAGGGATATAAGACAGTCAAGGAGCGTTCAGCGATTGTACGCTTCAAGATAGTAGGTGAGGATGCATACTTCCTCGCATGGACTACTACACCATGGACACTTCCATCTAACCTTGCACTTTGCGTTAACCCAGATGAGACATATATCAAGGTTAAGGCAGCTGATGGATATACATACATCTTAGCTGAAGCCCTTGCTGACAAGGTACTTTCTAAGCTTGCTGAGGAAGAAGGCAAAGCATACGAGGTACTTGAGACATACAAGGGAACAGATCTTGAGTACAAAGAGTACGAGCCACTCTTCGCTTGTGCAGGAGAGGCAGCAGCTAAGCAGCACAAGAAGGCTCATTTCGTAGTATGTGATACATACGTTACTATGTCAGATGGTACAGGTATCGTACATATCGCTCCTGCATTCGGTGAGGACGATGCTAAGGTAGGTCGCAAGTATGACCTTCCATTCGTTCAGTTCGTTGATGGCAAGGGTGAGCTCACAGCTGAGACACCATACGCTGGCCAGTTCGTTAAGGATGCAGATCCTAACGTACTTAAGGACTTAGACGCAGAGGGCAAGCTATTCGAAGCTCCTAAGTTCGAGCACGAGTATCCACACTGCTGGAGATGTGATACTCCACTTATCTACTATGCTAGAGAATCATGGTTCATCAAGATGACTGAGGTCAAGGATGATTTGATTAAGAATAACAATACAGTTAACTGGATCCCAGATTCAATCGGTAAGGGACGTTTCGGCGATTGGCTTGAGAATGTTCAGGATTGGGGTATCTCACGTAACCGTTATTGGGGTACACCACTCAATATCTGGGAGTGTCCAGATTGCGGCAAGCAGATCTCTATCGGTAGCCGCAAGGAGTTAGCAGAGCTTTCAGGCAGAGCTGATGCAGAGTCTATCGAGCTCCATCGTCCATATATCGATGAGGTGACCTGCAAGTGTCCTGATTGTGGCGGCACTATGAAGCGTGTACCAGAGGTTATCGACTGCTGGTTCGATTCAGGAGCTATGCCATTTGCTCAGCATCACTATCCATTCGAGAATAAGGAAGTATTTGAGCAGCAGTTCCCTGCTAAGTTTATTTCAGAGGCTGTTGATCAGACTCGTGGTTGGTTCTACTCACTTATGGCAGAATCTACACTTCTCTTCAACAAGGCTCCTTACGAGAATGTTATCGTGCTTGGCCACGTGCAGGATGAGAATGGACAGAAGATGTCTAAGTCTAAGGGTAATGCAGTTGATCCATTCGATGCACTTGAGAAGATGGGCGCTGATGCTATTAGATGGTACTTCTACACATCTTCAGCACCATGGATTCCTAAGAGATTCGGTGAGAATGCAGTTATGGAGGGCCAGAGGAAGTTCCTTGGAACACTTTGGAATACATACGCTTTCTATATTTTATATGCTAATATCGACGAGTTCGATCCTACCAAGTACTCACTGGACTTTGATAAGCTTGCAGTTATGGATAAGTGGATTCTTTCACGTCTCAATTCAAGCATCAAGGCAGTTGATGACAATCTAGGATCATATAAGATTCCAGAGGCAGCCAGAGCACTGGATGAGTTCGTTGATGATATGTCTAACTGGTACGTTCGTCGTTGCCGTGATAGATTCTGGGCTAAGGGCATGGAGCAGGACAAGATCAATGCTTACATGACTCTCTACACATGCCTTAAGGATATCTGTCTTGCAGCAGCACCTATGATTCCATTCATGACAGAGGAGATCTACCAGAACATGGTACGCTCAGTTGATAAGACAGCTCCTGAGTCTATCCATTTATGTGATTTCCCTACTGTTAATGAGGGATATATCAATCAGAAGCTTGAGGAAGATATGGATGAGCTTCTTAAGATCGTTGTACACGGCCGTGCTTGCCGTAATACAGCAGCTATCAAGAATCGTCAGCCTATCGGACAGATGTACATCAAGGCTGAGCATGAGTTAGATGATATGTATGTATCAATCATCGAGGATGAGCTTAATGTTAAGAAGGCTACATTCACAGATGATGTATCATCATTCACATCATATAGCTTCAAGCCACAGCTTCGTACAGTAGGTCCTAAGTACGGTAAGTTCTTAGGCGGTATCCAGAAGGCTCTTGCTTCTCTTGATGGCAACGCAGCTTATGCAGAGCTTAAGGCAAATGGGGTATTAAGATTGCCTGAGGTGGATGCATCTATCGAGCTTGCAGAGGAGGATTTACTCATCTCTATGGCTCAGACAGAGGGCTTCGTAGCAGATGGAGATAACTACGTAACAGTTGTACTTGATACTAATCTTACAGAGGAGCTCCTTGAGGAGGGATTCGTAAGAGAGATTGTTTCAAAGATTCAGACCATGCGTAAGGAGGCTGACTTCGAGGTTATGGACCGTATCAAGGTTGCATACTCAGGTTCAGATAAGGCAGCTGCAATCTTTGAGAAGAACAAGGCTGAAATCGCAGGGGAAGTACTTGCTGATGAGATTGCTGTTGGCACATCAGGTGACCACTGCAAGGAGTGGAACATCAATGGTGAGAAGGTTACTTTAGCCGTAACACGCAACTAATTAATCGTTGGACAATATAGGGGGTTGAGAGATGAAGAAGCAGATGCCAAGTACTAAGGAAATCGAGCACGAGATTAAGAGTCGAGTTAAGATCATGTTTCGCAAGGAGTTCGCTGAGGCTACTGAGGAGGAGATCTATAGGGCCTGCTCTGAGGTAGTCAACGAAGTCGTCATCGATAATTGGCTTAATACACAGAAGGAATTTAATAAGCAGGATCCTAAGTGTGTATACTACATGTCCATGGAGTTCCTTATTGGAAGACTTCTTGGCAACAATATGATTAACATGAGAGGATACACTGAGGTTATGGATGCCCTTAATGACTTAGGGGTAGATATCAATGCTATCGAGGACCAGGAGCCAGATCCAGCTCTAGGTAATGGTGGTCTGGGCCGATTAGCAGCCTGCTTCCTAGATTCTCTTGCTACTTTACAGTATCCTGCATACGGTTGTGGTATCCGTTACCACTACGGTATGTTCAAGCAGAAGATAGAGGATGGATTCCAGCGTGAGGTGCCAGACAACTGGCTTCAGACCAGGTATCCATTTGAGCTAGAGCGACCTGAGTATGAGTTCGAGGTCAAGTTCGGTGGTTGGGTCCGCTATGAGGGCCAGCCAGATGGCTCTACCAAGTATATTCACGAGGGATATAATTCAGTAATTGCCACACCTTACGATATGCCTGTTACAGGCTTTGACAATGGAATGGTCAACACACTTATGATCTGGGATGCTAAGCCTAAGGAAGTGTTCAGACTGGATTCCTTTGAGAGAGGTGATTACAACAAGGCAGTTGAGGATATGAACCTTGCTAGGAATTTGACTGAGGTACTATATCCTAATGATAATCATATCCAGGGTAAGGAGCTTAGATTAAAGCAGCAGTACTTCTTCGTATCGGCATCTCTTCAGAGAGCTCTCAACAAGTACCTACGTTATCATAATGATATTAAGAAGCTTCCTGAGAAGGTAGTTTTCCAGATGAATGATACTCATCCTACACTTACAGTTGCTGAGCTTATGCGACTTCTTATGGATGAGCATGGATTAGGATGGGATGATGCATGGGATATCGTTACACACTGTGTGGCATATACTAACCATACCATCATGTCAGAGGCCCTTGAGAAGTGGCCACAGGAGATATTTAAGAATCTTCTTCCTCGTATCTATATGATAGTTGAGGAGATTAACAGGAGATTCTGTGAGGATATTAGAGCTAAGTTCCCAGGTGATGAGGATCGTGTGGCACGTATGGCTATCCTTGCTGATGGCCAGGTCAAGATGGCACACATGGCTATTGCAGCTGGATACTCTGTCAACGGTGTAGCAGCTCTTCATACAGAGATTCTTAAGAATGTATCTCTTCATGACTTCTACGAGATGTATCCTGAGAAATTCAATAACAAAACCAATGGTATTACACAGCGTCGTTTCCTGATGCATGGTAACTACAAGCTATCAGATTGGGTTATCAAGAAGATTGGTCGAGGCTGGATTACTGACTTGTCTCAGATGGAGAAGCTCAGCAGATATGTAGATGACAAGAAGTCTCTTGATGAGTTCATGGATATCAAGTTGGACAATAAGAAGCGTCTTGCCAATTATATTATGAAACACAATGGAATCGAAGTAGATCCTAATTCTATATTCGATGTACAGGTTAAGAGATTACATGAGTACAAGCGTCAGCTTCTCAATATACTTCATGTAATGTATCTCTATAATCAGATTAAAGAGAATCCTGAGATGGATTTCTACCCAACCACATTTATATTCGGAGCTAAGGCTTCAGCAGGTTATGAGAATGCTAAGCTAATTATCAAGCTCATTAATAATGTGGCAGCTGTTATTAACAGTGACAAGTCCATCGATGATAAGCTCAAGGTAGTCTTCATTGAGGACTATAGAGTATCTAACGCCGAGTGGATTTTTGCAGCAGCCGATGTATCTGAGCAGATTTCCACAGCTTCTAAGGAAGCATCTGGTACAGGTAACATGAAGTTCATGCTCAACGGTGCTGTCACCATAGGAACTATGGATGGAGCCAATGTAGAGATGTACCAGGAATTAGGCGGAGAGGATATCTTCATCTTCGGTATGAGCTCTGATGAGGTAATAGCTCATGAGAAGAATAATGACTACAATCCAGTAGATATAATGAACGGTAATCACCATATACAGAAGGTGCTGCAGCAGCTTGTTAATGGTAATTACAGTATAGAGAATCCTGAGTTATTCAGACCTCTATACAACTCACTACTTAATACTCAGTCCACTGCCAAGGCAGATACCTACTTCGTTCTCAAGGACTTCGCGTCATACTGCGAGGCTCATGAGAAGATTCAGGAGGCATATAAGGACAAGTATAAGTGGGCACGTATGGCTCTTGAGAATGTAGCTCATGTGGGCAAGTTCTCATCAGACAGAACTATTCAAGAGTACGTAGATGATATATGGCACTTGGATAGACTTGAATTATAAGCAATATTAGAAGGAATAGATATGAATCAGAAAATTGCCGACAGAAGGAAATACTTACCATGGGTGTTCTTGCCATGTGTGCTTGCCATTGTTATACAATTCGCAGCAGAGGTTATGAGTATCCAGGGTAGCGTAGTACTAGCACTAGGTTCCTTTAAGGGACAGAGCTTTACAGACTTAATGACCGATGTATATAACCTGCTTATATCCACCATGACGGATGTGGCTTATATAGTATATTCAGTGGTGGGAATAGTAGTATTCGGTTATATCTATAAGAGATTATTCAAGGATGATGCTAAGTTCACTTTCAGAGGAATAACTACTAATGTGCCAGCTACTGTTGGCGGCGCAGTTCTGTTCTGCATAGGCATGCAGTATGTTACACTCTATCTGGTGAATGTACTGGCAGCTACTTTTCCATCATGGATGGAGGCCTATAATGCTATGATGGATCTGTCGGGATTAGATGGTTATATATCACCTATACTTGCGCTGTATGCCATGTTCTTAGGACCTATCTGTGAGGAGTTGATATTTAGAGGTATCACTTTCTCAGCAGCAGGCAAGATTATGCCATATTACATGGCAATACTTATACAGGCATTATTATTTGGTGCATTCCATATGAATGCTATCCAGGGTAGCTACGCATTTGTAATCGGACTTGGATTAGGATACATTATGTATCTGTATAATAATATCTTACTTACAATGGTTCTACATATCGCCTACAATTTCATAGGTATTATATGTACAGCATTCTTACCTGCAGGTGGAGATACCATTATATCCTTCTTCGTATGGACGCTGGGCTCTCTGATAGTTACATATATTTCCATTCTAATGCTTAGAATTGGAGCACCTAATACTAAAGTTAATAACAATTCAGCCGATATATAATTACACGGATGATTAATCACAGGACCAGGAAGGCACGCCTTTCTGGTTCTTCTTTTTTGAAGCTAGCTGTGATATGGAAAAAGGATTTTCCCTTT
>JAILNO010000215.1 GCA_024691465.1 Pseudobutyrivibrio sp.
AATGCATGGCATTTTCTCAACATCAAGATTTTCCATCACAAGTTCGGAAAATCATGATAATGCGCGAGTGGCTCAGTTGGTGGAGCACCACCTTGCCAAGGTGGGGGTCGCGGGTTCGAGTCCCGTCTCGCGCTCGATAAAATGCAAGAGAGCATCCCATAAAGGGATGCTTTTTTTGCATTTGACCAAGCCCAGCCGAGTCCTCGAAGGTTCGAGGTCTCGCCTGCCGGCTCGGTCGGTGCTAAACGACGTCCACCGGACGTCAGCACCCCGTCTCGCGCAATTAAATCGAGCTTGCGATGAGAAATCGTGATGTTTCCTTATGTCTCGCCTGCCGGCTCGGTCGGTGCTAAACTAAAAATTATTCTTTAAAGGTAACAATATGAAAGAAAGAACAATAATTACAAAAGTAATTCCATATATATCCACTATAATCCTGGTGGCGGCTATGATGCTGTCGGCAGAGCTCCTGCATGAAAAGGAGATAATATTCCCAGAGATAACAGCCCTGGCGGTAGGCTATATGGTAGCCAAGAAGCGCAGCTGGAAGGTGAATGGTAGACGTATGATTAGTCTGATAACAGTGTGTGCCATCATGGGAGTGGCTATAGTTAGATATGTACCGCTTGATATGTATTCTCAGGTAATTATCGCATTTACGATATCTCAGATTTTGTTTATGTATTCGGGAACTACCTTTGCTCCATTTGTGTCAGCCATAGTGCTCCCTGTTATGATGCAGACTACCAGCCTAGTATATCCAATTGCAGCAATTATACTGACTGGGGCTGTCATACTATTTCATAAGCTGTTCCTCTATACAGGAATTAGACAGGATGAAGAGTATGTGCCAGTGGTTCTCAATAGTTTTGATGACAAAATTGATACTGTTCTTAGAATATTATGTGTAATAGTGATTGGCTTTTTCGCTATCCGCTCAGGGTATAAGTTCATAATTGCTCCTCCATTATTAGTTGCTTTTACGGAATTCTCTCGCCCTAGGAACAAGGTTAGGAACAGGCCATTTAGAACTATTGCGGTCATAACTGCATGCTCACTTGCAGGTGCGGTATGTCGTTATATATTTGCAATGGAGCTTGGGATGCCACTTACAGTGGCTGCTCTTGTAGCTACGACAATTATGCTTCTTTTGATTCACTTCACAGGGATGTACATGCCTCCAGTGGGAGCTATCACAATACTTAGCATGATTATTCCTGAGGAAAGCATATTCGTATATCCGTTACAGATATTGGCTGGAAGCACCATTATAATGATTCTTTCTAGAGTGCTATTCATGGGAAGACAGGATAAGAGGCTTATGGAGACAGACCATGAGTTGGAGGCCCATTAAGCGAGGGTTAATTGACATTAATTCTGTATAAATCTATAATTTTAAGCACTTTAGAATGTAACATGGAGATAGTTGTTGATGGAGAATTCTAGCTCTCAGATAGTGAAGAATTTATTGAATATATTATATTGGTGCGGGATTTTTGCCTGCGGATTGTGGGGCACATCCTATGCTATGGGAACCGTACATCCGGTGATTGTGGTTCTGATGGTGGCAGGCCTTAGTGTGTCTATTTATAAGTCTGTAAAAGGCGACGATTACATCAAAAGGACTCTGGCAATTCCAAAGAATGACCGTAGCCCAGTGTTTGATTACGTGAGATTCGTTGCTATAATTTTCATCTTCATAGCACACGTGGTAGGGTCAGACTTGTCAGTCTCAGGTGAGCTGGCTGGCACACCACTATATGGGACACTAGATTATATCAGATGGATTTCTGTATGTACCAATGTGCTATTCATTATGCTTTCGGGTGCGCTACTTCTTCCATATAAGAAGGAGTCCATCCTGCATTTCTATTTCAGACGTATGGCTAGGATACTCGTACCTTTTGTCATCTATTACATGTGGTACGTGTGGATGGCAGAGGGAGTAGGCACTTCCTCAGTCCTTGATATTATAAAGAGGATGATCAGCGGCGATATTGCTTCCATCGGAGCGGATCACTTCTGGCTCCTATATAGAATCCTTCAGATGTACCTGGTTATATATTTCATACGCTTGCTGGTGAAGAATCTTTCATATAGGGCGCTGACTATTATTTCTGGTGTGATACTGCTAGCCCTTACTGCATGCCTATTCTTGCCGATTGAGACCAGATATTCTATTGAGTTCTTCTGCTGGTGCAGTGTGACTATTGTTGGATATTGGTGTGCTAGAGAGGAGACTCGAGGCTATGATAATTGGCTCCTGGTCGTAGGAGTTGCTGGCCTGATTATGCTCTACGCAAGCCTTAATTATCTGGCCGACAGTACTGCAGCCCTTAGTAACCTTTCTCCTATCAGATTGCTAATAGGAGTGGGGATATTCGCACTGTTCTTCAAGCTCAAGCCATTCATTAAGAACGTGTGGTTCATTAGGCTCATCAGCAAGTACAGTTATAGCCTGCTGCTGATTCACTACTGGGCGGTTATCAAGCGCTTCAGCGTGAGTCTATGGGGTATATCATCGGTTATGTATAAGGGGCTGGGGACACTTATATCCATAGGTGTGTGCCTTCTGGTATCCCTAGTAGCTGCTTACTTGATAGACAATTTAATAGTCGTAACTTTTGATACAATTATTTCTAAGGTAAAAGTAGACGATTAACGTTAGGTTAATAGCAGAGATGTCACTTCGGTGGCATCTTTTTTATTGACATTTAGAATAAATAATTAAATTTTTCAGAAAAAAGTCGATAAATTAATTAGCAAGGATGCTGAATGACAGAACTACGGATAGTTCTTATTTTATTTAGGAGTAGGGGATAGTTCATGGTAGTTCAGCACAACATGCAGGCTAGCAATGCTAGCAGAGTCTACAACATGACAGGTTCAAGCATCGCGAAAGAATCTGAAAAATTATCTAGCGGTTATAAGATTAACCGCTCTGCTGACGATGCTGCAGGTCTCTCTATTTCTGAGAAAATGAGAAAGCAGATTCGTGGTCTGGATAGAGCATCAACTAATATCGAAGATGGAATTTCACTGGTACAGGTGGCTGACGGAGCCCTCACAGAAACACATGATATGTTACAGCGCATGAACGAACTATGCGTGCAGGCAGCTAATGGAACTAATTCTGAGAGCGACAGAAAGGACATTCAGTACGAGATATCGCAGCTTAAAAGTGAGATAGATAGAATCGCCAAGACTACTAACTTCAATGGGGATATCTATCCATTGAATGCGGATACTAGTGTTAAGGAAATTAATAGTGTTGAGGAAATATCATTACCTAGTATATATTCATTCAAGGATGTGGAATTAACAAATGATTTTAATAGGACTATATATGTAAACGATGTAGCAGTGGCCAGTGGAGAAGTAATAACAGTTGAAGATGCTTTGTTTGCACCATTTGTATATAATGGAAGCGTTGGTGGTACTGGATTTGCAGCGACATTAGAGGAAATGCATATTGGAAGTAATACGCATGGAGGAGGAAATGGTCGTTTTGCAAATAATACTAACACTATAAATGCTTCTGGATTATATGATTCGGACTTAGATGGTCAAGCTGCTAATGTAACTGTAGATATAACAATAGGTACTAAAGAAAGTTTGGAAGTCGACGAAGATAATAATATACGTGATGGCGGTTATGCTTGGGGATATGTGTTTTATCTAACTGATAAAGGAAGAACAGAATATAATAATAATAGTAATAAAACAAAAGCAGAAGTCGAAGAAGAATACGATTTAAAGTTCATCGAATACACAACCACTTCATATCCAAGCATTTCCTTCACCCACATAGATGGCAAGGGTAGGGATAGATTATTCCTGCAGACTACCAACGAGGCCAATCATGGCGTCACAGTCCAGGGAGTCAATGCCACAGCCAAGGCTCTTGGAATCGATCTGCTTGATATCACTACAGAGGATACAGCTACAGCGGGAATCGATATAGTAGGCGAGGCTATTAAGAGAGTTTCTAATATGCGCAGCTACTTCGGAGCAGTCCAGAATAGATTAGAGCATGCAGTTAGAAATACAGACAATGTAGTGGAGAATACTACAGCAGCTGAGTCACGAATCCGCGATACAGATATGGCAGCAGAGATGGTTAAGTACTCTAAGGACAGCATCTTAGCTCAGGCAGGGCAGGCGATGATGTCGCAGGCTAACACAAGTACTGAGAGTGTACTTTCACTTTTAAAATAATGATGACAATAAAAAAGCTAGGAGCGAAGGGCAATTGCCACAAGCTCCTAGCTTCTTAAGTTTAATAATTAATTCAATGTAGATAAATAATCCTGGATAGCGTTAGTGCTAATATCGAAATATTCGTAAGTTGCATTAGCTTCCTCAGCTGCCTGCCACTTAGTGTATACTGAAAAACCAATCCATGCCACAATTGCAACAGCGATTACAGAAACACAAGCGATGCTTAAGAATTCCTCGAACTTCTTCTTCCTAACGATAGACTTACGATGTGTTTTATCGTATTTCTTCTGATCTACCTTCTGCTGACTCATTTCTTCTCCTAAATCAGGCCGGTGATATTTCCGTAGGAACGACCTGAAAATATAAATAACTACAAGATATAGTAACTCAATGAGTTCCAATTTTCAAGGAGAAAGCCACGTTAACAATTAATTACTAAATATTAAGGAAAAACCGCAAAAGAACTATTCAAACCGCAAGATGTTGTGGTAGAATTTAGGTTGTATAATTAGAGCAAAGTCTAGATTTTTATTTTTCATTAGAATAAGAGTTTATAGATAGTTTTACCAAAGGAGAGATGTTATGAGTAAAGCTGATGTGATTTTTAAGGCTATGTGTCAGGATATTCTTGACAATGGCACAGATACTAAGGACGAGATTGTGCGCCCTACTTGGCAGGATACTGGAGAGAAGGCATACACTATCAAGCAGTTCGGCGTAGTTAACAGATACGATTTGAGAGAGGAGTTCCCAGCCCTCACTCTTAGGAAGACAGCTCTTAAGTCCGCTATGGATGAGATCCTATGGATTTACCAGCGCAAGTCTAACAATATCAAGGACCTCAAGCCACACATCTGGGATGAGTGGGCTGATGAAGAGGGTTCTATCGGTACAGCGTACGGCTATGTAGTAGGTGAGAAGTTTCAGTTCAAGGGCGAGATGATTGATCAGATGGATTATGTCCTCAAGCAGCTTAAGGAGACTCCTTATTCCCGCAGGATTATGACCAATCTATATCAGTTCCATGATTTGGCAACTGGTCATTTGGATCCATGCTGCTACTCAGCTACTTACAATGTTACCAAGGATAAGAATTCAGATAAGCTGGTGCTTAATATGGTACTTAACCAGCGCTCACAGGATATCTTAGCAGCTAACAATTGGAATGTGTGTCAGTATGCCATCCTTCTTATGATGGTTGCTCAGGTCAATGACATGATTCCAGGCCAGCTAGTGCATGTGATTGCTGATGCTCATATCTACGATAGGCATGTGGATGCTATCAAGGAGCTGCTCAGCCGTCCAGAGCTTCCTGCACCTAAGGTCAGACTTAATCCTGATGTTAAGAACTTCTATGATTTCACTACTGATGACTTAATCGTAGAAGGTTACGAGGCAGGGGAACAGATCAAGAACATCCCTATTGCAGTGTAGATATAGCAGGCAGACTAGGAGAATAATATGAATTTAATAGTTGCAGTTGATAAGAACTGGGCTATTGGCAAGAACAATCAGCTTCTTGTTAGTATCCCAGATGATATGAAGTTTTTCAGGTCCACCACCATGAACAAGGTAGTGGTCATGGGCCGCAAGACCCTAGAGAGTTTCCCTAATGGCAAGCCACTTAAGAATCGAGTCAATATCGTACTCACTCGCGACATGAGTTATCAGGTTAAGGATGCGATAGTGGTTCATTCGAAGGAAGAGCTCATGAAGGAGCTTGAGAAATACAATCAAGAGGATATCTATGTCATAGGTGGCGAGAGCATCTATAGACTATTATTGGACGATTGCCACAGAGCATTCGTTACTTATGTGGACTATGCATATGATGCAGACACATATTTCCCAAATCTAGATGAGCTTCCAGACTGGAAGCTATCCGAGGAATCAGAGGAGCAGACATATTACGATTTAGAATTTTATTTTAGAACTTATACACGTTGACAATTAGCATACTGAGGAATCTAT
>JAILNO010000240.1 GCA_024691465.1 Pseudobutyrivibrio sp.
CATTGTGTATAGTTTTAAATGATTCCTCCAACATTTGTTCAAAACTCATTTCTGACATTTCTTTTGAACCTCCTCAATAATATTGTTTGGGGTGGATGCCCCTGCGGTAATACCTACACTTTCAATGGAACTAAGGTCAGATGGCTGGAAATCAACAGCCTTCTGTATATAGTAAGTATCGTTGCATCTTGTTTTGCATATCTCATACAATTTCTGCGTATTAGAAGAATTCTTACTTCCAATTACGATCATAGCATCGACTTTAGAAGCTATTTCAGCTGCTTCCACCTGTCTCTTGTTAGTCGCATCGCATATTGTATTCAAAACAATAATATCATAACCTTTTTGCTTTATAATTTCAACTAATTCTTGAAATTTATTGTGGTTAAAGGTGGTTTGAGACACAATACAAATTTTCTCATTAGAATTTACTGAAAAGTCTTTAGCACACTGCAGTTCTGAAATGACTTTATACTTATCACCATTTATCCATCCAACTATGCCTCTAACCTCTGGATGATCAGGATTACCAATGATTACAATATATTCACCATTCTTAGAATGCTCATCTACTGCACGATGTATCTTCTTAACAAATGGGCAAGTGGCATCAATCACATTGTGACCATATTCCTTAAGCTTATCCTCCACTGCCTTGGTAACTCCATGAGATCTGATAATAACAGTACCTTTGTCGTAATCTTCTATATGATCTTCTTCCATCACCTGTACGCCCTTAGACTCAAAGTCCTTCACCACTTCTTCATTATGAATAATTGGTCCATATGTATACAGGGGAGCTGATCCAACCTCTACTTGCTTATTAACCACATCTACTGCTCTTTGAACTCCAAAGCAAAAACCAGCAGACTCCGCTAAAATAACTTCCATATATATTCCTTATCTATTACATAAATTTAAAATTGATGAAACCACCTCATCAATAGTCATATCTGAACTGTCAACTAAGATAGCATCTTCAGCTTGCTTAAGTGGACTAATCTCTCTGTGAGAATCTCTGTAATCTCTCTCTTCGATATCCTTAGCAATCTGATCGAAATCAGCATCCATGCCCTTACCCTTAAGCTCATCGAATCTTCTCTTAGCTCTGCACTCTACAGATGCTGTAAGAAATACCTTAACATCAGCATTAGGTAAAACTACAGTACCGATATCTCTACCATCCATAATTACATCTGTAGTCTTAGCAAGCTCCTGCTGAAGAGCAACAAGCTTAGTTCTAACTGCTGAATATACTGAAGTGGCACTAGCCATATTGCCAACCTCTTCAGTTCTGATAAGTCCTGTCACATCCTCATCATTTAAAATAACATGCTGCATACCATCCTCATATTTAATAGAAACAACAATGTCCTTAACTGCTTCAGAAATGGATGCCTCATCAGTGGAATCTATACCAGCTCTAATAAAATATAAAGCCATAGCTCTATACATAGCGCCAGTATCTACATATACATATCCTTTCTTAGCTGCGACAGCCTTAGCTATTGTAGATTTGCCTGCTCCAGCAGGTCCATCAATTGCAACATTAAATGCCATTTTTATATCCTCCATAATAATAATCTATATACTAAGTCCTGCAAGATATCCTGTAGACCAGGCAATCTGCAGATTAAATCCGCCAGTAAAGGCATCTAAATCCAGAACCTCTCCAGCGAAAGAAAGTCCATTAATATTTTTACATTTCATAGTAGATGGGTCAATATCTTTAACAGAAATTCCACCCTGTGTAACTATAGCTTCTTTGTACTCTCTTAGAGATGTTATTGTAAAAGTAAAATGCTTAAGCATATTAACAATTTTAAGACGCTCTTCCTTGGTAATAGAATTAATCTGTCTACTATCATCAATATCTAATCGTTCAATAAACACGGGCACCATGGATGCAGGAAGTAAGCCTCTTAGAACAGAGCTCAAATGCTTATTCATATTATCATTGAAATCTCGAAGTATACGAGCATCGCACTCTTCATTTGATAGTGCAGGCTTAAGATCTATCTCTGCAGTAAGTGAACCTACACTCTCCAGTGTCTTTCCAATAATAGAACTAGCCGAAAGAACCAGTGGCCCTGACACTCCAAAATGTGTAAATAACATCTCTCCAAAATTATCGTATATGCGTTTCTTTCCATTATATATAGAGAGATTGACATTCTTAAGAGCAAGCCCCTGCATTTCATATATAAATGATTCTCTAGTATTAAGAGGAACTAAGGCTGGTCTGGTAGCTGTAACATTAATTCCCAACTTAGAAGCCCATCGCAAGCCATCACCAGTAGAACCTGTAGTAGCATAAGATAATCCACCAGTACATACAATAATATGATCAGCCATAAGTTTCTTCTTATTCTTAAGAACTACACCAGTAACCCTATCCCCATCTAAGATAAGACTATCCACTCCAGTATTAAGTTCAACAGAAACATTATATTCATCTAATGCATTCTTAAGTGCCTTTGTTATATCTGAGGCATGATCAGATAAAGGAAAAGCTCGATTGCCTCTCTCGACCTTAGTCTCAGTACCATGCATTTCAATGAAACCTATCATAGCATCTGAATTAAAAGTATATAGTGCACTATATAAGAATTTAGGATTACTAACTACATTCTTAAAAAACTCAGTCTCATCACATGCGTTTGTAAAATTGCATCTACCCTTGCCCGTAATATATATCTTCTTGCCAAGCTTTTCATTCTTCTCTAATAAAGTGACGACATGACCACACATTCCAGCGGCATATGCAGCCATCATTCCAGCAGCACCGCCACCTATAACAATTACATTACTCATTAAAAATCTCCAGAATAATTCATTTTGATTGAATCATCTACTAAATCTATCTCATCATTTTCGTAGAATTGATATTCATTCCAAACATTCTCTATCATATCTAAATTCTCAGCAACAACTGCTTGATTATTATTGCAAAGCTCTACTATCAAAGCATTAATAACAGCAAGCGGTGCAACTAGAGAATCCACAACAGAATGCATACCACTCTCAGCTATCAAATTGCAGGAACTATATAGATTCATAGGAGAATGAATACTATCTGTAATAGTAATAACATTGGCACGACGATTGTTAGCATACTCTAAAGACTTAAGTGTACGCATAGAATATCTAGGGAAAGAAATTCCTATAATACAATCTTCCTCACCTATATGTATCATCTGCTCAAAAAGCTCAGAAGTTGAACTGGTCTGTAGATTAACCACATTATCAAATATCATATTTAAATAGAAGGAAAGGAATGATGCCAAAGGTGCACATGTCCTAATACCGACTACATAGATTCTTCTTGAATTAGAAATAACCTTGACCGCATTCTCAAAAGCAGCCTCATCTATGGATTCCATAGTATTCTTAATCTTAAGAGCATCAGAAGAAAGAACCGTGCGAAGCACACCATTCTGTTCAATACCACCGTTAGTAATCTCAATCCTGTCTGTAGTATTAAGCTTAGTTCTAACCATATCCTCAAGAGCTTGTTGGAACTCAGGATATCCGCTATAACCTATAAAGGAAGCAAAACGCACTACTGTAGATTCAGAGACTCCTATAATATCGCCTAACTTAGCGGCTGTCAGGAATACAGCCTTATCATAATTATCAATAATATAATTAGCTAAGAGCTTCTGCCCTTTCGACATCTTGCCATACTTCTCATTAATCTTTGTAATTAAATCAGTTGTAGTTGCCATATAATAACCTCATTCGAATTAATAGAGATTATTATTATACGATACTAAAAAAGGCAATGCAAGAAATCTTGCATTGCCTCTATAATCGTGCAATTATACTGGATAAGCTTTATTTTCCTTATCTGCCTTTGCAGGATCAACCTTAGTCTGCTGAGCCTCACGATACTCGAAGAACTCTGTAGCAACCTTTGGGAAAAGAGCATATGAGAGAACATCCTCATCCTGCTGCTTCCACTGCTTGCACTCCTCTTCAAACTTAGCAAGACCTGGCTCGATTAAATCTGCTGGACGGCATGTGATTGCCTTATCCTTGTCTTCACCGAGAACCTTCTCAACAACCTCTGGATTGAAAGGCTTAACTGTCTGTCCATACTTACCAAGAAGAATATCCTTAGTCTGCTGTGGAGCGACCTTATATCTCTCACCCATAAGTACGTTGAATACAGCCTGTGTACCAACGATCTGAGATGAAGGTGTAACAAGTGGTGGCTCACCGAGATCCTTACGTACACGAGGTACTTCCTCAAGAACCTCACGAAGCTTATCTTCCTTACCCTGCTCCTTTAACTGGCTGATAAGGTTAGAAAGCATACCACCTGGTACCTGATAACGAAGAGTGTTGATATTAACACCAAGAACCTTAGTAGACATAAGTCCGCTCTCGATGCACTCTTCTCTATATGGTCTGAAGTAATCAGCGATCTCAGAAAGAAGCTCCTGATCAAAGCCTGTATCATAAGGTGTACCCTCAAATGCAGCAGCCATAACTTCTGTAGCTGGCTGAGATGTACCAAGAGCAAATGGTGACATAGCACAATCGATGATATCTGCGCCTGCCTCTACTGCCTTCATGTATGTCATACTAGCAACACCAGATGTGTAGTGTGTATGCATCTCGATAGGAAGCTTAGTAGATTCCTTAAGAGCTGAAACAAGCTCATAAGCCTTAGCTGGAACAAGAAGACCAGCCATATCCTTAATACAGATAGAATCTGCACCCATATCCTCGATACGCTTAGCCATATCCTTCCAATAATCAAGTGTGTAAGCTTCACCTAATGTGTAAGAAAGGGCAACCTGTGCATGACCCTTCTCTTTATTAGTAGCTGTAACAGCTGTCTGAAGATTTCTAATATCATTTAAGCAGTCAAAGATACGAATGATATCAATACCATTAGCAATTGACTTCTGAACGAAATACTCAACAACATCATCAGGATACTGGCTGTATCCTAAAATATTCTGACCTCTGAAAAGCATCTGAAGCTTAGTATTCTTAAAGCCATCACGAAGCTTTCTAAGTCTCTCCCAAGGATCTTCCTTAAGGAAACGAAGTGATGCATCAAATGTAGCACCGCCCCAACACTCAACTGCATTATAACCAACCTTATCCATCTTATCGATGATTGGAAGCATCATAGAGGTTGGCATACGAGTTGCTATAAGAGACTGATGAGCGTCTCTAAGTATAGTCTCAGTTATTTTAACTGGCTTTGGATTAATTTCTGCCATTATTTTATCCTCCTTAGAACATCTTAAACACCAAATATTGCCATAAATACTCCGGCTGCAACAGCTGTACCGATAACACCTGCTACGTTAGGTCCCATAGCATGCATGAGTAGGAAGTTAGTAGGATCCTCCTCTGCACCAACCTTCTGAGAAACACGTGCAGCCATAGGTACTGCAGATACACCAGCAGAACCAATAAGTGGGTTAATCTTTCCATGTGTAAGATGGCAAAGAAGCTTTCCGAATAATACACCAGCTGCTGTACCAAATACGAACGCTACGAGACCAAGAACTACAATCTTAATAGTTGCGGCATTAAGGAATGCCTCAGCTGATGTAGAAGCACCAACAGATGTACCAAGAAGAATAACTACGATGTACATCAAAGCATTTGATGCAGTCTCTGTAAGCTGATTAACAACACCAGACTCTTTAAATAAGTTACCAAGCATAAGCATACCTACAAGAGGAGCTGTAGTTGGTAGTACTAAACAAACAATAATTGTAACAATGATTGGGAAGAGAATCTTCTCAAGCTTTGATACAGGTCTAAGCTGTGCCATCTTAATAGAACGCTCTTTCTTAGTAGTGAGAGCCTTCATAATAGGTGGCTGAATAATAGGAACTAGTGACATGTATGAATAAGCTGCCACCGCAATAGGTCCCATAAGGGCCGACTGTCCTAACTTACCAGCTAAGAAAATAGAAGTAGGTCCATCTGCTCCACCGATGATTGATACAGCAGCTGCAGCCTGATCTGAGAATCCAAGAAGGATTGCAAGAAGGTATGCAGTAAAAATACCAATCTGAGCAGCAGCGCCAAGCCAGAAACTAATTGGGTTGGCAATAAGTGGACCGAAATCTGTCATAGCTCCTACGCCCATGAAAATAAGCGAAGGAAGAATTGAATACTCATCAAGAGTATAGAAATAATAAAGCAAGCCGCCTACACCATTAGATGTTTCCTCTGGTGATGCAATAATATCAGGATAAATATTAACTAATAACATACCAAATGCGATTGGTAATAATAAAAGTGGTTCATATCCTTTTTTGATCGCAAGATAAAGGAAAACACAGGCAACCGCTATCATGACAAAGTTTCCCCAAGTCAAGTTAGCAAAAGCCGTCTGACCTGCGAGGTTTAACAATGTCTCTCCAACGTAACTCATGTGTCACCCTCCTATTAGTTCATAGTTGCAAGTAATGCACCTGCGTCAACCTGCTGACCCTCGTTGCAATTGATTGATGCAACAGTACCATCCTGAGGTGCAACAACAGGTGTCTCCATCTTCATTACCTCAAGAACAACAACAGCATCACCCTTCTTAACAGTAGCGCCAGCTGCAGCTGCAATCTTAACTACCTTACCAGCTGCTCCGGCTTCAATCTTAACTCCGCCAGCTGCGCCTGTAGCTGCTGGTGCAGGAGCTGCTGCCTTAGGTGCTGCAACAGGTGTAACAGGAGAAACACCAGAGCCTCCCTTATCTTCTACAGTAACATCATAAACTGTTCCATTAACAGTAATTGTATAATTTTTCATGGAAAAATCCTCCTAATCCTAATGTCTTTTCTTGATAGAACGAACTACAAACGAATCTGTAGAAGCTCCTGTACTTGCAGCAATCGCAGCAGCAATAACTGCAACTAATTGTAAATCATCTGTTTCATTTCTAGCTTCAGTAGATACTACTGGAGCTACTGGTGTAGGCTCTTCATTCTTCTCCTTAGCTCTCTTCTCAAGCATAGGAATAATCTCGAAGCACTTAATAACACCAGACATAACAACGAGCATAAAGAATACAATCAGAATACCCATAACTGTATTCAATCCTGCCTTCTGCATAATCTCACCCAATGAATAAATAGGCTCGATATTCATTGCAGTAGGAGTCGCTGGATCAAGTGTGCTGTATACGAAAGTCATCTTAAGATCTCTCTTAGAAAAATCAGCCTCCATTGTGGCAGTGATTGTCTTGCCTGACTTCTCTACATTGAACTCACCCAAGCCAACGTATTCGTTATTCTCGTCATAGCACTCCTTGTAATCCTCAAGAAGCCCTACTAAAATTGCACCATCCTCATATGATGAAATGTAGCTAATATTATAATCAACAGATGCCTCATCGAGAGGTACTAATGATTCCATCATGTCAGAAAGTTCTGTCTTATAATCATCTTCTGTACGACCACCGTACAAATCCTCTGAATTGCTGCCACAAGCAGTTAATCCACAGGCTAGAGCAAAGGTGCAAAGATAAATCATTAATCTTTTCTTCATATTGTCACCTTTCTGCACTAAAAGAACATTTCAAATCCTGCAATAATATATTTCCTAGCATCAGCCATTGTAATAATTCTATCGATATGACCGTGTGAAGCAGCAACAAGTGCGCTATCCTGCAATGCCGCATAGTCCTTAGCAATTGCTTCCTGATCACATCCGCCATCAGCAAGAATCTTAGCAGCCTTAGAAGCTTCCATAGCACCTACTGAAGCTGACTCAAATGCATATACTAAATCTGCACCAAGTGACTTAGAGTTCATAAGGACATAAGCACTACCGTAAGCCTGCTTAGTAATAAGGTTAAGCTTAGGTACGCTAGCATCTACGAATCTCTGTGTCATCTGAGAAAGAGCTCTAGGGAGACGCTTCTCCTGACACTTGCATGACTTGAATGCAGCCACATTAGTGATTGATAATACAGGAATCTCATACATGTCGCAAAGATCAACGAAATCAGCAGCCTTCTCACAACCATTAGCTGAAAGATAAGCCTCTCCATCAACCTCTCTATTACCAACCACACCAACAGTAACACCATCAAGCTTCATGAGACCTGTAACCATCTCTTTAGCAAAACCTGCCTTAAGCTCGATAAACTGTCTATTATCAGCAAGCTCAGTAGCAACAGCGCAAGCATCTGTAACCTTACCCTCAAGGCCCTCTGCTGCTCTGTTAAGATCATCAGTAGACTCTACGATATCATTAGGAATCATTGTGATTACCTGTCTCATAGAAGCAACTACTTCGCTCAATGAACCGTGCATATCTACCGTACCAGCCTCTTCGAACTGGAAAGCAGCTGAAGAAGTATCACACTCATCTGAACGATTGCCAGTAATTGTATCAGGTGAATTAACAAAAAGTGATGCTCCATCTACCATAAATGTAAAATCAGCAAGAGCTGGAAGAACTGAAAGGCCACCGCCACAGTTGCCAGCAACGCAGATAAGCTGTGGGATAACTCCCTTAACATCTGCAGCTCTTTCGATTACAGAACCAAGTGCCTCAAGTGCATCAAAAGACTCCTGAAGACGTACGCCACCGCAATCAATAAAACCAATAACAGGAGCTCCTACCTTAAGTGCCATGTCATATACTGAGAGAATCTTCTTAGCATGCATCTCACCAATAGTACCGCCTAATACATCGGCATTCTGGCTGAATACGAATACTAAAGTTCCGTCAACAAGACCATGTCCAATAATTACTCCGTCTGATGGTTCTTTTTTCGCATCAAGGTTAAAATCAGTATTACGACTAGTTACAAGTGACTGAAGCTCAACAAAGCTGTTGTCATCAAGTAATGCGTTGATTCTAGCCTGAGCTTGATTTAAATCATTACCCATCTCGTACCTCCATTTATATAAATTATTTCAAAATTTCTCGCAAGTATAATAATATCGTTTTTTCAGCGCCTTTTCAATGTTGTTTTGTTAAAAAATTGTCACAAGTTTATGAACTATAATTTGGAAAGTTTTTTCTCCATAAAAAATAGCATCGTATACACGATGCTATTCTGAAAATTAGTATAAAAAACAATAATTTTTAAACAGTAACCTCAACATTGTCGGCCTCGCTCTCAGCCTCTAATTTGAACTCTTCTATCTGTGCCTGAGAAAGCTCTGGCAACTCCTCAATAGAGCTCACACCAAATGAACGAAGGAACTCTTCTGTAGTACCAAATAACATAGGTCTACCCGGCGCATCTAACCTGCCAAGCTCAGTACATAATCCGAACTCAACTAATTTAGAAACAGCAAAGTCACAAGAAACCCCACGAATCTTCTCAATCTCTGACTTAGTGATAGGCTGCTTGTAAGCAATTATAGAAAGTGTCTCAAGCAAAACATCCGTAAGAACATACTTCTTAGGCTGCTTAGCAATGCGGATAAGATACTCATATATATCTGGACTGGTACACATCTGATAAGAACCATCTATCTCTGTAATAGTGATACCTCTCTTGTCCTCTTCATACTGCTGCTTAAGTGATTCTACAGCCTTAATAACTATATCGTTTTCAACCTCAAGGGCCTTAGCTATTTTGGAAGGTTCCACAGTGCCTCCCATAGCAAATAATATACCCTCAACTATATTCTCAATTTCCTTTAATTCCATCTATCTCTCCCAAATAGCAACTAAGCTGCTATTCTACTTTCAATGACAATATCAGTGAAAGTATCTTCCTGTGTAATATTAATCTGACCAGCCTTCATCATCTCTAATATGCAGAGGAAAGTAACAATAACCTCTGTCTTAGAATGTGCAGCCTCAAGCAAATTTCTAAAGCTAAATGTATTGTGTGCCTTAGCAAAAGCAATAGTCCATTCCATCTTCTGCTCAAGGGATACTTCTTCCTTCTTGATCTTACCAAATGTAGAACGGATAGGATCACGGCGATTATCCTGGCGCTTAAGCACCTGATTAAAGATATCATTAAGCTTGTTAAGGGTAAGATCTGACATCAATTCCTCTAAATCAACTGGCTGCTCATACTTAAGAACCTCATCAGGAATAGTAGGTTCTTTATAAAATACTAAATTAGCATCCATCTGTCTATCACGAAGCTGATAAGAAATAGTCTTATACATCTTATACTCGAGGAGCTGTTGAACAAGCTCTGCACGTGGATCCTCAGATTCCTCATCATC
>JAILNO010000246.1 GCA_024691465.1 Pseudobutyrivibrio sp.
TAATTTTTGTTTTAGATAAGGGACTATAATTTAATGAAAACCAATAAATCTTTTTTAACCACATTAATTACAGCTATCGTTGTTATAGCTATAATGATTCTTATTCAGCTTCTACTGCTTAATTTAAACAATTCCAGAGAAGCTAGATCTTATACCGCGGCTTATTTGGAGCAATTAGAAGCTGTTATTGATAACAATGACCATCAGGAAAAGGCACTTCGCTCATCCCTCAAGCAGGATTACACCATGATGGCTAAGGCCGTTTCTTACAACCTAGATCACAATGAAGACGCCATCTATGACGCAGAGGAATTACAAAAGATATGCCAGCTTATGTTTATTGATGAGATACATGTCTTTAACGAAGAGGGTGTAATCATCTCTAGTAGTGTGCCTGAGTATGTAGGCTACTCCTTCGATTCTGGAGAGCAGATGAGTTATTTCAAATCTATGCTCGTAGATAGGGATCTTACCATGTGCCAGGATCTTACTCCTAATACTGCAAAGGGTAAGCCTATGGTGTATGCCATCACCTGGAATGAGGCTCAGACCAGAATGGTACAGATAGGTATTGAGCCTGTTCGATTACTGAATGAGTTGGCCAACCACGAGATTCAGCAGGTAGTTGAGGATATTCCATTGAATGACGATATGGGCATACTTATAGCAGATATTAATACCAAGGAAATATTAGGAGCTACTGATACATCCTTCATTGGTATGCCATTTGATGATGTATGTGATATCGATTCAGATAGTATTCAGGGACTTACATACTATAATTTCTGCAAAATTAATAATCGCTCAGAGAATTACTCAAGCTCCGTTAAATATACGGATGATTATATACTAGGAGTTTTTCTTTCTCACGATTATTTCCTAGATAGATCATTAGAGTCTATATTTATAGTCACTGTATATCTGTTACTAGCTTCAGCTGTAATTATGACTATTGTTAAGAAACTTACTTCTATAAGAGAGCAGAATCTCGAGCATCACCAGATATTCCGCTCTATGTCAGAAATCTACTACAGCTTACATCTGGTGGATCTGAGAAAGAATATTGCTATAGAGTATTCTGCTAAGAATCAGGTCAAGGAATCATTCCAGGGACTTAAGGAAGCTAAAGCTGATGAAACTATGATTAGAATCATGTATGCTACCATGGCTGATGAGTACTTAGAGCGGGGACTGGAATTCACTGATTTCTCAACTATTCCAGAGCGTATGAAGGATAAGAAGATTATTTCCATGGAATTATTAGGCAGGAATGTAGGTTGGATAAGAATGTCCTTCATTACCATTGATTCCTACGAAGGTATTCCTACCAAGATAATCATTGCTACACAGATTATTGATGAAGAGAAGCGAATCGCAGAGAGCTTATATCAGAAGTCTTACACTGACGAAATGACTAAGTGCTTCAATCGAAGAGCTTATAACAATGATATCCTCACATATCTAGACCATTCCGAGGGAACTGACTTCGTATATATGTCTCTTGATTTAAATGGTCTTAAGACAGTTAATGATACTCTGGGACATGAAGCTGGTGACGAACTTATCAAAGGTGCTGTAGAGTGTATGAATGATGCCTTCAAGAATCACGGCAAAATCTATCGTATAGGCGGAGATGAATTCGTGGCTCTACTATTCGTAGATGGCGACTTAATGAAGATGCTCGTGGAGGATTTCCAGCGGAAGGTAGATAACTGGCATGGCGATATAGTAGACTCACTTTCAGTTTCTTATGGATACGTACTTTCTTCTGAAGCTGCTGATAAGTCCATACCTGAGATTGCCAACCTATCGGACAAGCGTATGTATGAAGCTAAGTCCAAGTACTATAGTGAATCAGGCCTTACTCGTAGACGCACTTAATAGTCAGCTTTTCCTTACCAGGTCTATATAAAGTGCGTACTTGATATTTATTCCGTACCATGTATAATTTTATCCGTATGATTTGCAATTAGGCATTTCATGGAGTCTAGATAACGATAGGAAGGATTATATTTATGGCTACAATTGAAGAACGTGCTGAGCGTGCAGCTACACTTAAGGCAACTGGTCAGTGCAACTGCACTCAGTCTGTTTTAAGTGTGTTCGAAGATAAAATTAACTTAGACCCAGCAGAGGTCAAGAAGCTTGCAGCTGGATTCGCAGCTGGTATGGGATGTATGGAGAGCACCTGCGGTGCCTTAATCGGAGCTGTTATGACAGCAGGTATGATTACCGATGGCAAGGGCACACCTAGATATTCTAAGCAGATGGTCGAGGAATTTAATAAGAGATCCGGCGCCATCATTTGCAAAGATCTCAAGGGAATTACTACTGGTAAAGAGCTTTGCCCATGTAACGAATGCGTTAGGAACGCTGTTCTCATCCTAGGAGAGACATTAGGTATTGAATAAAAATAGCCTTCACTGATTATTTCAGTGAAGGCTTATTTTATATGTTGATCTCATCACCACAATGCACGTAATGAATCTGCTCTCCCATAATCTCTTGCATCATCTCAAAGGGCTCCACCCCTGTACAATGACAAGTGTAGAACTTGATATCAGTCTTAGCCATCTCATGTGCCGTCTTCTTAATATAAGATATATCATCTTCAGTATAACCTGTCTTACGCATGGTGTGCATACCACTAATAACGTAATCAGGATTACAGCCATAAATCTCCTGGTACCTATCTAGTACATTAAGTATCCCATGATGAGCACATCCTGAGAATAGATACGTCTTATCATCCTGCTTAATTCGAAGACACTGCTCATGGGTGAAATCATCACTAGTCATTTCACCAGCTTCCTTCTTAAGCAGGAGGGAATTAGTAAGAGGCCATGGCTTATTCTTGCCAATTCCTGCAAAAACAGTCAGCTCCTCGTCAATTTCTACCGTGCCATCAATTAGACATAAGCCTGGCAACTCATTGATGCCAGAATCTATGCCTATAAACTTAGGCTCTGGCCCATGGCTCATTGAATAGTAATCTCCGAAGGCATCCTTCTTTACATAGATCTTAGCATGATTATTTATTCCGGAAAAAGGTACGATTCCTCCACTGTGGTCATAATGGCCATGACTAAGAATAACTGTATCTACTCCACTTAAATCTACTGATAGCTTCTTGGCATTCTCAAGCAGCAAATCTGTCTGTCCCGTATCCATCAGAATCTTGTGCCTTTTGGTCTCGATATAAAAACACAATCCATGCTCTGCTCTACAGCCAGAATCTCCTTCAGTATTCTCCACCAGATTAACTATTCTCATAAGCTACTACGCCTCCTCAACAAACATTCCTGTAAGCTTAGGTACCTGAAATCTACTTGTAAACAAATCGCACTTGCATAAGAACGAATAGAATATATGACGCCCCTGACCGCACATGGACTCATAATTGCCCTGACCCTTGGCAAGTCGCACATCTGCCGCATCAAATATAGCTCTAGCCTCGCTAGGAAGCATCTCATGAACAGTACCAGCAACTGTATTGCCATTGGAAATAACTGTAGCAACTTTATCAAGTCCCACATACTTGGCATCTTCCTCAGTGGCATCGTTAAGCACCTCTCCACCGCGGACCATTACCTTAATATCCAGGTGTGGAAATCGCTTCTTCATCTGCTCCACGAAGAGTTTATCAAGTACCACTTCGCCACAATTGTCTGTCATAAGTATGAATCTCTGTCCCTTCTCGCACTGAGTCACAAAAGACTCCATAGTCTTAATGTCGCCCTCAGACAACTTAGCCTCATCAAACAATCCCAAGAAGGTATCTGTATCTACACTATTCATTGCACCAAAATCTATATAGTTTCCAATCCTAGCATAGAGAAATGAAGTGGCAAGAGGATCCTCCGACTCTTCTATCTTAGCTCTAATTGTATCCTCCATGCTAAGAACCAGATCATTGTATTCCTTCTTAATTTCCTTATAAGAAATACCCTTGCCATGGCGTTTCTCATACTCTTTATTAAATAAATAAACTAGATAGGGAGATGTATCTGTCTCGCTACGGTTATCAATAATCTCTCTAACTACACTTAGATATTCCTCATCGTCAGTCATATTCTGCTGCTTGTCATAGAGACACTCAGCGCAACTATCCACTATTCTCATATGAACTCCTTTATATCCATAATCTCTTCAATATGAAACTATTTGTGCCTTAGCCTATATATATTCACGATTATTCCCATTATCAGTGCCATCACTGTAACTATAATAGTAAAAATCCAAGCTAATTCATTAAGATTGTGGTCAAATAGTATGCCGCTTACATACATGACTACACCACCTGCCATGGCATCCCAGAAGCTTGATATGCCAAATATCCTACCATGGTATTCCTCAGGTATATGTGCTGCGAAAAATGGCGAGTGCGATAAACAGGTAGCTATCTCTCCAAGGGTAAATAGAATAATTGCAATATAATACCCTGGTACATATCCTAGACTGCACAAAAATACTACAAATCCCAGTATCTGGAAAATTACGCCAGCCATAAGCTTCATTTCATGAGACCTATTCTCCAGTATCTTTGTGAGAAATGGATTGAGTATTACTACGGTAATGCAATTAACACTAGTGATTGTTCCATAGAGGGTAGCGCCCCACTGCCCGTGCAACCTGGTGAGGTCTAATGGCATCAGGTATGAGAATTGAGCATATCCTGCTTCATATAATACAAATGTAATTAGAAATAACAGTATCAGCTTGTTCTCAAGGATTAATGTACCTGCTGATTTCTCAAGGGATTGCTCTACTTTCGTATCCTCTACAGTCCTTATGGTTGTGGCGTCACTTTCTTCTATAAATAGATATATAAGAATAGTTGATAAGCCTATTGTTACAGCATCAATAATAAAACACAGCCATAGGTAATTATTAAATAATAATCCAGAAATAGTAGGCGCTAGCATAAGTCCTATGTTAGATGCCATATACATTAATGAAAAAGCCTTATCCTTCTTACCCTCTGGTGTGACTGCTACCACTAGCGCCTGGTAAGCTGGCCCTTCCATGGTCTGAGCGAAGCTTGCAATTATTAGTAGGATGAATATTCCAAAGCTTAATTCACTGAATGCAGAATATAGATATAAAACAATCGAAACTATATCGCAGATAATAATCAGCTTCCTTTTACTAATCCTATCAGCCAGATGGCCTCCCACCAGATTAGCAGGAAGTGAGATAATCCCGGTGACTATCACCCAAAAAGCTGTCTCAGCTCCACTGAATCCAAACTTCTGATTAAGTATCAATGTAAGCATGGGCATTATCATTGCACCTAATCTGGTAACTAATCTTCCTATGAATAGTACGTAATTAGCTCTAGATAATCCCTTGTATTGTGCCAGTATTCCCATTATGTCTCTCCTTCGTGTGTTTTGATTACTATGATTCATCGGAAGTTAAATGTCAACACCTTTTGACATTTGTCATATATTTTTTATGACAACCTACACTACTCGTATCTTTTTACTTGCCTTATTATAATTACAGAACAAGAAACTAAGAACCGTATATACGATATCAATGGGAGTGAAAAAAATGAATCAAGAAATAGTAACAATTAATAATCTAGTTAAAAGATACGGTGAAAAAATCGCTGTAGATAATTTCTCACTAAATGTAAAGGAGGGAGAAATCTTAGGTCTCTTAGGTCCTAACGGTTCAGGCAAGACCACCACCATCAACTGTCTTCTGTCACTTCTCAAATATGATAAGGGTGATATCCAGATATTTGGAAAAGAAATGACTCCTGATTCCTACGATATTAAGCGTCAAATAGGTGTGGTAATGCAGAATGTAGCTGTAATCGATACCCTTACTGTATATGAGAATATTGATTTCTTCTGCGGTCTTTATATAAATGACAAGACCTTAAGAAAGCAATATGTTGAAGAAGCTATTGAATTCACTGGCCTGTCAGACTATAAGAAGTACAAGCCTAAGAAGCT
>JAILNO010000035.1 GCA_024691465.1 Pseudobutyrivibrio sp.
GGGTTATTGTCTGATAACGAGGCTAAATCTAGGGGGTTTTCAAAAATATTGACTTGTGGTATTATGATATTAACTATAAGTATCGATATCTGTGCCCACATGTAGACAAAGGATTGTCATCGGCATAATTATCATGGAAGAAAGGAGGGGCGTCTTATGGCTCGTATTGACGGTGCATATAATTACTTCTTGTCCACCTATGGCGATAGCATAGGATCACGTTATGAATCTCATAAGAAGAGTGAATTACGCGACACATACAATAGAATAATTAAGGCGAATAAGGAATCCCCTCTGTATAAGATTGATGATTCTGAAGATATTGGGCAGTTCGCTATAGATATTAAGGAACATGCTAATTCTATGTCCCTTTCTGTGTCTAATCTTAATTCGGCTGGTGATGATATTTCATCAGTTTTGAATAAGCGCATCGCTTTTTCATCTGATCCTGATTCAGTGGATACTCTGTATGTAGGTGATGATGACTCTTCTGCTGAGGATTTCACTATTGAGGTGGATGCACTTGCTATGCCACAGATTAATACAGGTAATTTCCTTCCTGCGGAGGGGCATGATTTCGCTGAGGGACAGTATTCATTTGATTTGGATATTAAGAATCACTCGTATGAGTTCCAGTTCAATGTTAATAGGGGTGAGTCTAATCTCACTGTTCAGAATAAGATAGTCAGATTGCTTAATAGTTCTGATGTAGGACTCAGCGCTTCGCTGCTTGCTAATAATAAGCTAGGTGCTAATGCAATCAAGATTACCTCTAAGGCTACTGGACTTACTGAGGATGAAGATTCGCTTTTCGATATCTCTTCTACCATTTCGTGGAGAGAGCTTAATATACTTGGTATTGATAAGGTTACCCAGCCAGCTTCTAACTCTAGTTTCAAGCTCAATGGTACATCACATCAGTCACTTTCTAATACCTTTACTGTTAATAAGACTTATGAGTTGATTCTTAAGCAACCTTCATCTGGACCTGTTTCGGTAGGTCTTATGAATGATACAGAGGCCCTTTCTAGGGGTGTGGATCAGTTGCTTAGCAGCTATAATGGCATGATTGATATAGGCCTTAAGTATACTGATGGTCATCAGAGCCGTACCTTGTTCAATGAGATCTCGGCTATAGCCAGGACCCAGGCTAAGGACTTAACGGCAGTTGGCATTAGCTCTGATTCACTTGGACATCTGTCTCTTGATAAGGAAGCACTATCTGGTGTCATTAACTCAGGTGATAGAGAGAGCGCATTTAAGACACTCAATACTCTTAAGAATTCCATCAGCAACGCAGCTACTAAAGCATCCATTAATCCTATGTCATATGTGGACAAGTCAGTTGTTGAATATAAGAATCCAGGTAAGACCCTTACTGCACCGTATGCTACTAGCGCATATTCGGGCATGATGGTTAATTACGGACTATAAAAGCCGAGGAGATCCTCGGCTTTTAGTTTATCTATTTATAATCTCTAGTATCTCACTGATTCTCTCTTCGTAAGTGCAATGTTCCTTAACGTATTCGTATCCTTTTCTCGCAATGGCACTCCTCTCGCTGTCGTGACGCAGATAGTAATCCACCTTGTCATAGAGGTCATCATTGTTGTAGTACCATACCATGTGTTCCTCATTCTTGAAGAACATAGGTAGCTCCGCCTGGAAGTTGGTAATGAGGAATCCTCCTGAGCCCAGCACATCGAATACTCTAAGAGGCACGCCGCTCTTGATATTAGGGATGGTCATGTTCAAATTAATCTTAGAATTCCTAAATACCTTAGGCATCTCGCTCCAGTAATCCACGCTACCCTTGTAATTCACCCTAATGAGATCCTGTTCAGTCCCATTGGTATATAAACTCACATCGTGATGCTTAGACAGGTCTATGAGTATGCGCCTACGCTGCTTCTGAGCAATCTTGAATCCTAGGGCTGTCACCGAAAATATTAGGTTCAGGTCTGAGAGTGAATCCTCGGACTTCTCCAGCTGATAGTAATTCTCCAGCTCCATAAGTATCTCAGCAGTCAGCATCCTGTCTATGATATTCATGCCCTGCAGGTCCCTCTGGGCCTCCATGGTAGCCTCGAAATATCCTCTGAGATAGTCAGGCAGTGCCGCTTTGAACTTATCATATGAGTTCTTCTCGTAGAGGGAGCCCACGAAGCTTACCTCGTTCTGATAATTATCCAGGTCACTTGAATTGGCAAACAGGTAATCTAGCCTGTTGCAGTCTACAGCTAGGGGCAGGTGATACACATGCTCAACTCCCATCCCCTTGAACTCTTCCACATTGGTCAGGTCGAAGAGAAAGATACGATTAGTGTCATTGAACACTGACTTGTGATACAGCGAAATGAGAGGATTATCACAGCTCCAGCATACATACAGTAATCCGCACTCCTGGCACAGATTAGATATAAGCGGGAAGTAATTCACAGTAAAAAGGAACTCGTAACTTTCTCCCTTAATAATATCTCTAAGGGAGCTTACGAATTCCTCATCTACGTCATAATTAAGGAGGTCCTGATAAACCTCCTTAACCTCATAGCCCATCCTCTCAAAGGTGTGCTTAATATCCTCATAATTGTATGCTTTCCAGCGGTACATTAAGATTCTTTTCATTGATGTAAAGTACTTACTCCAAATGTCTGCTGAAGTATCTGCTCCAGCTGCTGATAGGTTGCAATAGCTTCGTCGCTTTTGCCTGCTGCATCTAATTCGCTAATCTGAGCAAGTAATGCCTCCTCTAAATTGTACATCTCATCGAACTTCTGAGGGTCCGTCTTCTTAGCGTTAAGAACCTTCTGGTACTCTCCGTACAGTTTAGAGAGTTGGTTGATAGGCTCATCCATAAGCTGTCTGTTACCTAATGCACCCTTGAGAGATGTAAATGCACCCTTAACATTGGTATCTACGAACTGAGAGAACTGCACAAGCCCTTTAGCAAGGAGGACTTCCTTCGCCATCGGTGGGTTCTTGCCATTCTCTTGCCACTGTCTATGGTACTCATCCCAATCAAGTACTGTATTGGCGTATTGAGCGATTATGTCATAGAGCTCTCCGAAGGTTGCATAATCCTGATAATGGGCCGCTAGATATCTCTCCATGATGCGGATATCTAAGAACATATCCATCTCTTTCTTGCCATCAGTCTTGGCAAAGGCCTTCTTAATATTCTCAAGCTGCTCTTCATTAAGAACGGGAAGTGCATCCTCGATTTCTTTCTCCATAATGTCTCTAAGACCTGGT
>JAILNO010000043.1 GCA_024691465.1 Pseudobutyrivibrio sp.
TGGAAGAACACTCAGACTTCTAGGTACTATTGCATCTCTACTCCAGAGCTTGTTTCTAAGTTCAGAGAGACTGTACTCCCTAGCTTCAACCAGAATAGCACCGCTGATGCTACAGCTTACGTAGTTACTACATATAAGAAGAACATCTCAGGCTTCAACAAGGCCACAGGCGAGGCTGATAATGAGGTTGGCAATGGCTGGGGTGCATACGACTTAGGTCTCCATGACATGCTCTTATGTGCTAAGGCTACTGAGCTGGGTGTTGATACACTTATCATGGGTCTGCGTGATTCTAAGGTAGTTGCTGATTTCTGCCAGATTCCTGAGGAAGAGCAGGTAATGAGCATCATCGCTGTTGGCTACAGAGCTGAGGATATTACATCTAAGCCACCACGCAAGGATGTAGATGTTATAGCTAAGTTCATGTAATAATTAAGAGGGTTGCTTTCGCAACCCTCTTCTTAATTAATTCCGTATCTAAGCTTCTGACTATCAGTAAGTGTTTTTTCCCCGTACTTTTCATCTGCAAGAGCAGTCAGCTCATCCAATTCCTTGAACTTAAATGTATACAGAGAATCATTGTAACAACATACAATCATCTTCTTCTGAGGAATATATACTCTACCGTAATCAATATAGCTCAGTTCACCCATACTATCCAGATCAATTATAGACATTCCTACGATGTTAGATAATATCAAGCGATTAGTACTCTCATCATATTTACAATAATCTATCTCGTTAGTCTGCTTCGCAAATTCTAATACGAACTCGTCATTTTCTAAATCGTATATTTTGAAGTATAGATCAGCCCCCTGCAAGTACATGTATCTATTGTCTGCAGAGAATTCCATCAATCCTGAATATGACTTGGCATAGTAGTCTATCTCATCTACCACATCCATAGTGGCTGCATCTAATACTCTAAGCTTCACATCATCACATGCTATAGCAATCTGAGTACTGTCGCTGTTAAGAGTAATTTTCTCAATGCGATAGTCCTCATCGTACACAGTCAACTTACCACTATTGATATCGTACTTAGCTAAATTAGCTCCATTCTCTCGGTCAATATAATAGATCGTCTTCCCATCATTGGTAAGTACTGCCTCATCGAAGTAATAGCCTTCGTCCTTAGTGCCATCGGCTACCACTTCCATATCTGATAGTCTGACTACATAGAAGCTACTACTTGAATTATATAGCATATACTCTCCACTGATGGTGTAATATACGTCATTGGAAATCTCATCATTAATCGACACATCCTCAAGGTCTCCCTTAGGAATGTTATATGTATACAATGTACCCCTTCCTGCAGCAACTATAATAGTGTCATCATCCAAGTACTTAGGCTTCGAATTCACGTATTCGCCTATTTCAAATGAATTCTCCACCTCTCCTGTATCACTTACGATTACATCATAATGGTAGGTACTAGTGGAGGTCTCACTATCATATATAGATGTATAGGCAAGATATGTGTCACCAGATGGACTCACATCAACCACAGAGGATAATGTATCATCAAGCTTCTGCTTGTATATGATATCCTCATCTGTTATATATTTCTCAACTATCAATTCTGGAGACCTATATGATCTGGCAACCAATCTGCCAGACTGCACATCGAAATCTATCAAGGTATCATCACACACATCCATGACATTGTTGGTTAAGGTCTTGTTCGGATTAGTAAAGTACATCGTAACTTTTCCCTCAGATGTACCTATGAAGATTATATCCCCCTCATCATTGAAGCCAATGCGCTGCACATATCCATCAGCAGCTATACGCCTAATCTCCTCACCTGTGGTCATATCTAATAGATACACGTCCTTAGCACTATTGACAATTATGCGTCCTACCTGCTCATTATCGATTGTGGCATAGGCGCTACGGATTTTGGTGTAACTGGTAGATAGAATACTTCCATCATATTGATACTCTTTAGTCCATAGAGTCTCCCCAGTCTGTGTATCCACCTTCTGAACATACATCGGCACTGAAGATAAACTCATCAGATCATCATAGTCTATAACCACAAGGGCTAACTGTCCATCAGCTGTAATAACGCCATCCATCATAGAGTTAGCTGTCATCTGTACATCCACATACTCATCTGTATCTAGATTATATATTGTGCAGTAATTAATCTCATTCTCATATCCTGAGCGAGTGACTGCTGCATAATTAATTCCATCTCTGATACTCATTACAAAGCTGGAACTGAAGGCTTCATCCCTATGGTTCTCGTATTCTTTAATCACCTCTCCAGTATTAGTATCAAGAACAGTAAACACTGTATCTGTACAAAGTAATGCCTTATTAACCTGCTGATAGATGGTGCAGCCCTTGATGCGCTCATCACTTGTGTATGAATAAAGTACTTCTCCCGCATCATCGTAACCCACTATTGCATTCTCCGTAGCTACTACTGCAGCCTCCTCAGAGAAGCCTACATCATATAGAGTGACATCGAAGCCATAGTCTGTGTATTCTGGAGCAATCCTGAATAACTCCTCACCTGTATCTAGATCCCACAGATAGATGAATCCAGCAGTGTCGGAACTGATAACCCTTGTACCGTCTATTTTCTCAGCGAAGTCATCCACCTGTAGCACATGAGAAAGGAGACGCTCGGCCTTCATATTGGCGCCTATATCATAACAATCAAGGGCTTGAGAAAGAGCATACATAGACTCAGCAACGAATGGTCTCTCCTGCTCCTCGCTAGATAATCCCGCCATAGCAATAAGAGCTGCGGTCTGCCTGTCCCCAGCATCTAGCACAGCTGCCGACTTAGCTGCCAGTACCTTAGATTCATTGATCAGTTTCTCCTGGTACTCTGCATTAATCTTGGCCAGGTTGTAGGCTGTATATGCACCGAAGGCTATTGCAACTGCCGCAACACCTGCGGCAATCCCTACATTACGTCTCATCTGACGCTCTCTATGACGCTGCTTTAGATCATCATAGTCCACGTGTAAAATAGACGCAGCTAATCGCATGCTCTCTGTCTTGAGCTTCTTGTTAATCTCCCTGTGATTCTTACCTCTCACATCTGCCGCAAGAGGCTCCACAGGATTACCTTCCTCATCGTTAAGTAACTGTGGTGGGAAAGAATCTCCTGGTTCACCATCCACCAGCACGGCCAGTATATTCTCGCGGCCATGCATGGAGATAAAAGTATCTATCTCCTTCATTACCCAATATGATTCTTTAGTCTGTGGGGAACATATAACTACAAGAAAAGCAGCTTCTCTTAAAGCCGCTTCGATATTCTGTCCTAGGTCACTTCCGATCGGAAGCTCCTCCTGATCTCTAAAGACTCTATCTATTCTCTTCCTGCCGATTTCCTTCTGAATCTTCCTAGGAATCTTCGTGGTCTCTAGTGCTCTATGTACTCTCTTGGCCACATACATATCCTTCTCGAGATGTCTGTAGCTAATGAATGCATCGTATTTCATTGTGTCTTCTCCCTGTTATAGCTCTGTTCTTCCGTCCAAAGCTCTAAGTAGTGTAACTTCATCAATATATTCCAGATTACCGCCAACTGGAACACCTGAAGCTATTCTACTAACCTTAATGCCTGTAGGTTTAATAAGCTTACTAATGTAAGCTGCTGTAGTCTCTCCCTCTAGAGAAGAATTGGTGGCAATAATCACTTCTTCCACATCATGCTGCTGCAAACGCACCATAAGCTCCTTGAGCTTAATATCCCCTGGGCCAATACCTGCCATAGGAGAAATTGCACCGTGGAGTACGTGATACACTCCATCGAACTTGCCAGTCTTCTCATAAGCCGCTAAGTCTCTGGTATCCTCTACCACCATAATAATATTCTTGTTACGCTTAGGATTGGAGCAGATTGGGCATAACTCATCATCTGTAAGAGTGAAACACTCCTTGCAGTAACGCACATTCTTCCTGGCCTGAACTATAGAATTAGCCAAGTCATTAACCTTGTCCTCATCCATTCCTAATATATGGAAAGCCAGCCTCTGGGCTGACTTACTTCCAATACTAGGCAAATCGCTTAGCTCTGCTATTAAGTTACTAATCTCTTTGCTGTAATATTCCATTAATTATAATCCTAATCCACCTGGCATCTTAGGCATAGAAGCTGCTGTAATCTCATCAATCTTGTGAAGTGCTTCATTGGTTGCTGCCATAACTAAATCCTCAAGCATCTCAACATCATCTGGATCTACTGCCTCTGGATCGATATGTACCTTTGTGATTTCCTTGCTACCTGTAACAGTGACTTCTACTACACCGCCACCTGCTGTTCCAGTAACTTCTGTCTCCTCAAGCTTAGCCTGAGCCTCTTCCATCTGACGCTGCATGCGCTGTGCCTGCTTCATCAGGTTAGCCATATTAGCTCCGCCCATTGCTCCGCCTGGAAATCCACCTCTACCTTTTCCCATATTCTAATCCTCACTTTCTATTTCTATTCCCTTGCTAGCGAAGAAATCCCTAACATCTGTCTTCGTATTCTGGGAACTA
>JAILNO010000095.1 GCA_024691465.1 Pseudobutyrivibrio sp.
GATGATAAGTACTCTGTCAATACAGTCTATGTATTCCTTAAGAATCTGGTGTTTCCAAAGGGAGATGCTGAGTTCATAGACTCCTTCAAGGTGAAGATGACAGGACTCAATTCAGTTACTATACAGTGTAATGAGAAGTCAATATTAGGCTACATTGTGGAAGAGGATGGCCGCTATATATACTTTAACTATGATGGCGTTATCACTGAAATCAGTGAGACTTTTGTGGATAGAGGATATATGAGAGTAGAGGGAGTATCCTGTGAGGAGCCTGAGATAGGTGAGGCTCTGGCTATTGGTCAAGATCAGATAGGATATCTCACTTCATTAATTAAGATTCTACAGAAAAATGACTTGATGCCTAACGCTATTACATATGATGAAAATAATCACATTACCATAGGTTATGATACTTACAGTATCGCTCTTGGAAGTAGCGTATATTTGGAAGAGAAGATAGATAGAATGCTTCGTATACTTCCTCAGATAGAAGGATTATACGGTACACTACATCTTGAGAATTACTCTAATCAGAACACAGATATTGTATTCGAGAAAGATGTGGAAACCGAAGAATAAAAAACACTTTTTTACTAAAAAATGGTTGCGAAATAAGGTAAAAAACTATAATATGATAATAGTATTTGTACAAGATATGATTATTTGAAGATTTTTAAGTGTGCAAATAAGTTTTGGTATTAGATATTTTGCGACCTCCCTTAGAGGTTTAATAAAAGGAGGATATGGTTTTGATTAGCATTACGACTGACGAGACAGGGGCTCCTGTCAGAATCATTGTTGTTGGTGTCGGCGGAGCTGGCAACAATGCAGTAAAGCGTATGGTTGAAGAGGGTATTGGGGGAGTTGAGTTTATCGGAATCAACACTGATAAGCAGGCACTTGAGCTTTGCAAGGCGCCTACTCTTTTAGCTATAGGTGAGAAGACAACAGGTGGTAAGGGCGCTGGTGCTAACCCAGAGGTTGGTATGCGTTCAGCAGAGGAGAGTGCTGAGGATATTTCTTCTGCAATTAAGGGTGCTGATATGGTATTCGTTACCTGCGGTATGGGTGGCGGTACTGGTACAGGTGCAGCTCCTGTTGTTGCTAAGATTGCGAAGGAGCAGGGCATTCTTACTGTAGGTATCGTTACTAAGCCTTTCCAGTTCGAAGGTAAGCCACGTATGAACAATGCACTTAACGGTATCGAGAGACTCAAGGAGAATGTTGATACACTCATCGTTATCCCTAACCAGAAGCTTGTTGAGATTACTAACAAGAGCATGGGTATCGGAGAGAGCTTCCGTATCGCAGATCAGGTACTTCACCAGTCTGTACAGGGTATCACTGATCTTATTACTAAGAATTCACTTATTAACCTTGACTTCGCTGACGTTCAGACAGTTATGAAGGATAAGGGTCTTGCTCATATTGGTATTGGTACAGCTAAGGGCGATGAGAAGGCTCTTGAGGCTGTTAAGCAGGCAGTTGCTTCACCACTTCTTGAGACAAGCATCCAGGGCGCTACAGATGTTATCGTTAATATCTGCGGTGATGTAGGACTTAATGATACATCTGAGGCTACATCATATGTTCAGGATATGACAGGCGCTGATGCTAATATCATTCTTGGTGTTACTGAGGATGAGTCTATGGATGATGAGGTTACAGTTACAGTCATCGCTACAGGTCTTGGCGAGCCAGCTAGCACACCAGCAGGTGCTTTCAGAAGCACATCTGGTATGGTTTATGGTTCACAGCCTAGACAGAATAGCTCAGAGATGCTTTCAGGCATGAGACCTACAGCAGCTCCAGCTAGCCAGGCAGGTGTTACTAATACACCTCCAGTTGTTAACAGACCTGTTACACCTACACCAGTTCAGAGACCTACAGCTCCATCTGTTCCTACAGAGAGCACAGTACCTGAGCTTAATATCAAGATGCCAGACTTTATGAACTCAATTAAGAAATAATTATTTCGGCACTGCATTTGCAGTGCCGTTTTTATATGCAGAATTTGCACATTATGTAAATCTTGATTTTACTTTCAAAATTTTCTGAAATATTGTGTTGACATGCTTTAATTGAAATGCTATATTTACTTCAACTTAATAAAGCGAAACCGATGAGGGAGAAGAGTACCTCCTTGTAATTCATAATAGAGAGCCGTGATGGTGGGATACGGTATGATAGCAATTAGGGAATGGACTCCTGAGGGCGTGAGGAAATGATTACAATCAGAGTATTGCACGACGTTAGGCACACGTTAGTTGCCAAGGATATGATGGTATCCTGATAAGCGCATGAATTATCATGAATTCAAGGTGGCACCGCGGAATAGATTTTTCGTCCTTGATAGAAACTATTAATGGTTTCTATCGAGGACTTTTTTATTTCCTAAATTCAGTTCTAGATAGAAACAATATGACACCGTTAGGAGGATAAGATGATTAAAGAAGCTATTGAGAAAATCGTAAACAAAGGGGACTTAACATACGAAGAGGCCTACACAGTAATGAATGAGATTATGAGTGGTGAGAGCTCACCTACTCAGAACGCAGCATTTCTCTCAGCTCTATCTACTAAGAGTGCTAAGGCTGAGACTACAGATGAGATCGCAGGTTG
>JAILNO010000102.1 GCA_024691465.1 Pseudobutyrivibrio sp.
GTGGGCAAGACATTTGAAGAGATTAAAGAAATAATTGACCGCACAACACTTAATGACAAGCTTGGAGTGTGTCTTGATACATGCCACATTTGGGACGGCGGATATGACATTGCAAATGACCTTGATGGTGTGCTGACAAAGTTCGATAAAATCATTGGTCTTGACCGACTCAAAGCCATTCATTTTAATGATAGCAAGAATGAATGTGGTGCTGCAAAGGACCGTCATGAGAAATTAGGACAGGGCTGCATTGGAATGGATGCCATGAAACGCTTCGCCATGCACCCAGCCGTACAGAATCTCCCATTTATCTTGGAAACACCAAATGATGATGCAGGATATAAAGAAGAAATAGCGATTGTAAATAGCTGGATGTAAGCAAGATTATAACAACGCAAAGATCATTTAATGGTTCGTCTAAAATAAGTGATATAACGAATCCACGCAGTGATAAAGCTAATCACCCAAACTATGCCTGCAGAAATCCAGATACCCTTTTCAGCGAAGCCTAGATAGCTACAGAAGAGGATAGGAATGGTGAAGCGGCCTATCACCTCAACGATACCATTGAATAGAGAAAAGAACGCATCTCCGATACCTGTCAAAACACCTCTAATGACGTAGATCATTCCAAGGGCAAAATAGAACAAGCTTGTAATGCGAAGACCTAATGCTCCAAGTGAAATGATTTCCTCATCTTCTACAAATAATCCTGTGATTCCTCGGCCGAAGAATTGCATGATAAAAATCAAAACGATAGTTAAAACAATCATAATTCTAATTCCAGAATAGTAGCCTTTTAGCACACGGTCATTTCTTTTAGCACCAAAGTTTTGACCGCTAAAAGTTGAAAGAGATGTGCCTAAAGTAGTGTAAGGCTGGTGAATCAGCTGCTCGATACGGTTGGTGGCGGTAAAAGCGGCAACCACAATTGTTCCATATGAATTAACTATTCTTTGAACAGCCATAGAGGATATCGCAATTAATCCAAACTGTATTGACATAGGTACCCCTAATCTTATTACTCGATAAGCAATCTGACGGGATAGATGGATATCCTTGAACCCGAATCTGAAATATGTATTGGTGCGATATGCGTATATTCCACAGAGAATTACAGATATAAACTGAGCAAGAATTGTAGCAAGGGCAGCACCCTGGATACCCAGTTCTAAGAAGCACACCATCACTATATCAAGGATGATATTTAAGATGATGGAGAAAATTAAGAAATAAAGAGGAGTCTTCGAATCACCTAAAGCTCTAAGCATAGATGAAAGATAATTATATAAAGAAACGAAAAGCAAACCTACACACATGTAGCGAGTGTAAGATATTGCATCTGCCAAAATATTATCAGGTGTGCTTAGTAACTGAAGGAATTGTGGCGCAGCAGCAAAACCAATTGTTCCAAAAAGTATGGGAACAATCAGCATGATAACGCCTGTATTTATAATGCAGTTTTTAACATTGGATTCCTCGTGGGCACCATAGAATTGTGAAACTACAATTCCACCACCGCCACCGATTCCATTGCATAGCGCAAAAAACAGGAAAGTGATAGAGGAAGTAGCACCTACAGCAGCAAATGCATTTGCTCCGACGAATCTTCCTACAATTATGGAATCTGCAAGATTATATATCTGTTGGAAAATGTTGCCTATAAGTGTGGGTAGAGAAAATAAAAGAAGATGTTTGGTTGGATTTCCCTGAGTCATATCTGTGATATTTGAGTTAGGCATAAAAGTACTCCTTGTGGGGTTTTTACACATTATATATTGATTATATGCCTTTGTCTTAGCAAAAATTGTTTTGTGGCATAATTGGATTGATTTAATAGAAAAGGAATGATACACTAACTACGAAATTTGTAAAGAAAGGAGCACATAGATGACCTGGAAAACAACAACTATTCACCTAATGAAAGGTTCTATTTTTGCTGTTGACGGGGATAGTGCGCTCTTTTTTAGGACTTTTAAATGATATTTTTAAGTCAGTTTAATAAGATTACACTATCTCCTTAATTTTTATAAACAAGATTAAGGAGATTTTTTTATGAGTAAAAGTAATAACAATAAGACAACTAATAAAGTGATTTCAAAAGCCCGTAGGCAGATCAAGAAGCTATATATACTAGATGGGGTAGGCTCCATGATGATTGCTGGGGCATCATGGGTGGCGCTTCTTGCCGCCAGGGGATATTCCACGATTGAGATTGGATTATTAGAAAGCATATTTCATGTGGCTAGTATGTTATTTGAGGTGCCATCTGGGGCATTAGCTGATGTGTTTGGCAGGAAGAAAATCATGGTGGCCAGCAGTGTTATGAGCGTTATTTCTTCAATTATCATGGTGCTTTCTAATTCTTTTCCTACAATTGCACTTGCCATGGTTACTAATGCCTTTAGCTATAATCTGGCATCTGGTACCAGAGAGGCACTGGCTTATGACAGCTTGAAGGAAGCAGGTATTGAGAAAGAGTACGACAAATTCGCCTCAAATGACATGGTAATCTATGAGATAACCAGTTCAGCAGCTACGCTTCTAGCTGGAGTCGCACTGATGCTTGGATATAAGAGAGCATACATCATAGATGTACTAGTGGGAATCCTGGCAGTAATTGTTGCAAGCACACTAATGGAAGCCAGGACGGATATCCATAGTGAAACTAGTATTAAGAAACGATTCAAAGAGGTATCAGTAGAGAGTATTAGATTTATTAGAGAAAATAGAAGAGCTAGACTTATAATCTGCTTCAATGCATTAATTGGAGCGGTTGATATCCTGATACTATTCTTTTTGCAGGCTAAATTGCCAGAGATGGGACTTAACACTCTGCTCCTAGGACCAGCTCTATTTGGAATGGGGTTGGGCGCAGTAGTAGGAGCTAAGGTGATAGAATTCTTTCCTAATGTGCGCTATAGAAATATATGCGTCTTTAGCTTTATAGGGGTTGCTTTAGCAATGTCATCTGTATTTACTCGCAACCCATATATTATGATAGTGGGAGGATTTGTGGGAGCATTTGCCGATGACTTCTTAGAAGTTCGCACAGATATTGTTCTTAATAATATGATTCCATCTAACCAAAGAGCTACATTGATGTCTATCAATTCCTTCACATACTCGGTGGTGATGATAATTCTCTCTCCTATATTTGGATGGTTATTTGTAAATTTATTATAGAGGGGTTCAATCAGGAAAAGATTAGTCAGTGCTAAACAAAAGAGTATTCTCATTGAGAATACTCTTTTTATTAATGATTATATTAAAGCAATTATTGCATCGTAGAATTCAGCGTAATCTTTCTTCATTTTGACAGGTCTGCCATTCATATCGAGGAAGGCGTGTGAGGAGGTGCCGACACTTACAATCTCGCCAGCCTCGTTCTTCATCTCGTAAGCTAAGTGTAGCTTGACTCCCTTGAATTCAGATACAGAAACTGTAATAGATACTACATCTGAAAAAGTGGTGGTCTTCTTGAAATCACAATTGACGTTGATTACAGGGGAGACTAACCCCATATCCTCGAGCCTTTTCATGGACCAGCCAATCTGATCTAGGAAATCGATTCTGGCTTCCTCCATCCAGCGGATGTAATTAGAATGGTGAGTTATTCCCATTTTGTCAGTTTCATAATAGTGTACGTGATGTATATATGGTTTCATACTTATGCCTTTCTGTATGTTAAATTCTAAAAAGATAATACTATATAATTAAAATAATTTAAATACTTAAATGGTAAAACGAAATGGAATTACATAACTGGGAATGTTAATATATTGAAATGAAATATAACAATATTACCAAGGCTGTCTTCATAAACCGCCCTAATAGATTCATTGCGGAGGTGGAGGTAGACGGTCATAAGGAAACTGTTCATGTAAAAAATACGGGTAGATGTAAGGAACTGCTGATACCAGGTTGCGAGGTGTGGCTTACAGCACCAGGCACTCCTGATAGGAAGACCAAGTATGATCTGGTTGCGGTTCGCAAGTCTAATGGAATTCTGTTTAATATCGATAGCCAAGCTCCTAATAAGGTGGTTAAGGAATGGTTAGACACTCAGGATTATTCTTTCGTTAAGCCTGAATACAAGTATGGGGATTCGAGAATAGATTTCTATATGGAGCGAGGGGATGAGAAGTACCTCATGGAGGTAAAGGGGTGCACCCTGGAGATTGACGGTATGGGTTACTTCCCAGATGCCCCTACAGAAAGAGGTGTTAAGCATATCCATGAGCTGATTAAAGCTAAGAGAAGCGGATATCATGCAATCCTTGCCTTTGTGATTCAGATGGAGGGAGTTACTGAGGTGAGGGCTAATGTAGAGACACACCCTGAGTTTGGAGAGGCTCTAGATGAGGCTGTCAGGGAAGGAGTGGAGGTTAAGTTCCTAACCTGCCAAGTTGAGCCTGACGAGCTATATATTGCCCAATGTTAGCTCACTTCAATATGAATTAAGCAAAAGTAAGAATAAGTGTTATAATATCCAGAGATTAAATAAATGGAGTACGTTATGCAGACTAAAAAAGTATCAGAATCAGAGGGAGAAATCTTACGAGTTATTCAATATGCGGATATCAATCCATCAGGTAATCTATTTGGTGGCAAGTTAATGGCATGGATGGACGAGATTGCAGGAGTTATTGCTATTCGTCATGCTGGATTAGGTGTAACCACAGCGGCGGTAGATAATCTACAGTTCAAGAAGAGCGTTAAGCTAGGCGATATCCTGGTGCTTAGAGCGAAGCTTACTTATGTTGGAAACAAGTCCATGGAAGTACGTGTGGATGTATATCGCGAGGAGCGTGAGACAGGAATGAGATATGTAGTTAATCGTGCGTACTTTACAGAGGTAGCAATAGACTCTGAGGGTAATCCTGTAAAAGTACCTTACGGACTTGAATTGACTAATCCTGCTGAGACAGCAGAGTGGGAAGCAGCTCTTAAGAGAAAAGAGATGCGTCTCGAAAGACGACAGGAAGGGTTCTAGTTCTTGTATAGTAGAATAAATAAAAGAGTATTCTCTAGATAATCCTAATAATAGGAAATTATCATAGGGAATACTCTTTTTTATCAAAGAATAAATATTAAGGAAATT
>JAILNO010000105.1 GCA_024691465.1 Pseudobutyrivibrio sp.
CCCCAGGTCTCACTCTGACTGGCAGATTCCAACAGATAGCACTGGTTGCTGGCCTGTCTGAGTACTCTCACCAGCTCAATCGGGGTATAACTATCTGAAAGCATCTCTATCATCACAGGGATTCTTCGGTATTCACCTGTCAGGGATAGCTTCAATACCTCTTCGATACTAGGATGCATTGTAGGCCTCCTTCATATTTCTAACGAACTGTCCCACATACTTAGGTGCATCCTCGCCATGCTCAGCTATGACTCTTACTATTGCTGAGCCCACGATGGCTCCATCTGCTATATCTGCCATAGTGGCTGCCTGCTCAGGAGTGGAGATGCCGAATCCTACAGCACATGGTACCTTAGTATTCTTCCTGACTCTATCCACAAGAGACTTGATATCATTGTTAAGCTTAGCTCTCTCACCTGTTACCCCCAGGCTTGAAACTATATAGATAAATCCCTTAGCATCCTCTGCAATCATGTCGATTCTATCCTCTGATGTAGGAGCAATCATAGATATGAACTCAACATCATACTTAATTGCAGCATCCTCGAACTCAGCCTTCTCCTCAAAAGGCACGTCTGGAAGGATGATTCCGCAGATTCCGTTAGTCTTACAATTGTCGAAGAATCTATCGATTCCGTAAGAATATACCACGTTGGCATAGGTCATAAAAACAAGTGGTACAGATACTTCCTTGCTAACTTCTCCCACCATCTTAAACACATCATCTGTAGTGATATGATTAGCTAGTGCTCTAATATTGGCCTCCATAATGACTGGTCCCTCTGCTGTGGGATCAGAGAAAGGTATACCTAGCTCTATTAAGTCAGCACCATTTGCTGCCATCTCTTTAATAATTTCTTTGGAAGTCTCTAAGGAAGGATCTCCGCATGTAATAAATGGTATAAATGCCTTCTTGCTAAATGCTTCTGTAATCTTACTCATGGATATCCTCCCCTCTATAACGGGCAATGGCTGCACAATCCTTGTCGCCACGACCTGAAACTGTAACAATAATAATCTGATCCTTGCTCATGGTTGGAGCAAGCTTCCTTGCATATGCAATTGCATGACTACTCTCGATAGCTGCAATTATGCCTTCTGTCTTAGCTATATACTCAAAAGCTTCTACAGCCTCAGTATCTGTGACAGGTACATACTCAGCTCTTCCTATATCATGTAAGTAAGCATGCTCTGGGCCTACTCCTGGGTAATCAAGACCTGCTGAGATAGAATAAACTGGAGCAATCTGTCCATACTTATCCTGGCAGAAGTACGACTTCATACCATGGAAGATTCCGATGCTTCCTGTATTAACAGTTGCGGCTGTCTCAAAAGTATCGATTCCTCTACCTGCAGCTTCGCAACCAATGAGTCTTACTCCCTCATCACCGATATAGTGATAGAAGGAACCCATTGCATTACTACCGCCACCTACGCAAGCTATTACTGCATCAGGAAGTCTGCCTTCCTTCTCTAATATCTGCTGACGAGACTCTCTAGAAATAACTGCCTGGAAATCTCTAACTATAGTTGGGAATGGATGTGGTCCCATTACTGAGCCTAAACAGTAGTGAGTATCATCTATTCTGGTAGTCCACTCTCTCATGCACTCTGAAACTGCATCCTTCAATGTAGCTGTTCCGCTGGTAACAGGTATTACATCTGCCCCCAGAAGCTTCATGCGATATACATTAAGAGCCTGACGCTCTGTATCCTCCTTGCCCATGAATACTACACATTCCATACCAAGAAGTGCTGCCGCTGTAGCTGTTGCCACACCATGCTGTCCTGCACCTGTCTCTGCAATGAGTCTGGTCTTACCCATCTTCTTAGCAAGGAGCGCCTGTCCTAACACATTGTTAATCTTATGTGAGCCTGTATGATTAAGATCCTCTCTCTTAAGATAGATCTTAGCTCCACCTAAGTCCTTAGTCATTTTCTCGGCATAATATAATAGACTAGGACGACCAGCATACTCATCTAATAGAGTCTTAAGTTCCTTATTAAACTCAGGATCATCCTTATAGTGATTGTATGCTTCCTCTAACTCATTAACCGCATTCATAAGAGTCTCTGGAATATACTGTCCTCCATGGACTCCGAATCTACCCTTTGACTTCGTCACTTTTTTATCCTCTCTAACAGCTGAGACGAATTCCTTCATCTTGTTGCCATCCTTAAGCTTGTCTGTTTCAATACCTGAGCTTACATCCACGCCATATGGATTGGTTATCTCAATGGCCTCTGCCACATTCTCCTGATTGAGGCCTCCTGCAAGTATGAATGGTCTATCAATATATGTAAGTAACTTCCAATCCTTAAGTGTCTTGCCATCACCATTGCCTGCATCGAACATAATCATATCTGCACTAGACTTCTCAGCCTTAATAATCTCCTCTGGAGAATTAGCCTTGAATGTCTTAATAACAGGTATATTGTTGTCCATCAATCCCTTGATGTAATCCTCATCCTCATGGCCATGCAGTTGAGCCACATCGATGATTCCCTCATTGAATAAGTCTTGAATTACAGAAGGATTCTCATCCACGAATACGCCTACTGCCTTAATCTCTGGATTAAGCATCTGCTTAAAAGCCTTAGCCTTCTCCTTAGTAACACTCCTCCTACTCTTCTGATAGAATACGAAGCCTACGTACTCTGGATTAAGTTCATTTGCAACTGTTATATCAGCCTCTCGATTGAGACCACAAAGCTTAATTGAAGTCATTTCTATTCTCCTTTGAGTTCCTTTAATTTCTTTGTCTTATTGTCAGCTCTCATAAGAGTTTCTCCTATTAGGACTGCATCAACTCCTGCTTCCTTCAATGCCTTAATATCATCGGCATCCTTAATACCACTCTCTGATACATATATTACGTCCTTAGGAATAAGGTTACGAAGAGATCTACTGTTATTAGTATCCACAGAAAAATCCTTTAGGTTGCGGTTGTTTACACCTATGATCCTAGCCTTACATCTGAGGGCCATCTCCACTTCCTTTTTATCATGAGCCTCCACCAGAGCACTCAGTCCCAGCTCATCGCATATACGAAGTAAGTATCTAATCTCATCTTCAGTAAGGATTGAACATATAAGAAGTACCGCTGAAGCTCCAAGCAACTTAGCTTCATATATCATGTACTCATCAACTGTAAAGTCCTTTCTGATACATGGCGTATTCACCACATCCGTTATCTCTTTAAGATATGAGTCAGACCCTAAGAACCATTTAGGCTCAGTTAGAACTGATATACACTCAGCTCCTGCCACCTCATAATCCTTAGCAATCTTAAGATAATCGAAATCCTCTGCAATTACTCCCTTAGAAGGTGAAGCCTTCTTGCACTCACATATGAAAGTAAGGTCTGGCTTACTTAGTGCTTTTTCAAATTCATAATCTCCCTTTGGAAGCTTGAATGCTTCGGCTCTTATCTGCTCTAAAGGCTTAGTCTCTTTTGCCTGTGCTACTCTATCCTTAGCATGCTCCGCTAGCTGATCTAGAATCGTCATCATTTTCTCCTGCTTTAATCTCATTGCTAACAATTATAAATTTCTCAAGAGTCTCCATTGCCTTGCCTGAATCAATTATGCTCGCTGCTAGCTCTATACCTGCCTTGTAACTATCTGCCTT
>JAILNO010000131.1 GCA_024691465.1 Pseudobutyrivibrio sp.
TCACGATGGTACTGCTACTATGGACTACATGGAGCAGGAGCAGGAACGTGGTATCACTATTACATCAGCTGCTACAACATGTCATTGGACTCTTCAGGAGTTTGGTAAGAAGAAGCCAGGTGCTCTTGAGCACAGACTTAACATTATTGATACTCCTGGTCACGTTGACTTCACAGTTGAAGTTGAGCGTTCACTTAGAGTTCTTGATGGTGCTGTAGGTGTATTCGACGCTAAGAATGGTGTTGAACCACAGTCTGAGAACGTATGGCGTCAGGCTGATACATATCATGTACCAAGAATTGCATTCATCAATAAGATGGATATTATTGGTGCTAACTTCTTCAAAGACGTTGATATGATTAGAGAGCGTCTTGGAAAGAACCCAATCGTAATCAATATTCCTATCGGTGCTGAAGATCAGTATGAGGGACTTGTTGATTTGTTCGAAATGAAAGCATATTTCTTCCGTGGCGAAGCCGGACAGGAAGAAGATGTTGAAGAGATTCCTGATGATCTTAAGGATCTTGCTCAGGAATGGCATGACAAGATGGTTGAGCAGATTGCTGAACTTGATGAAGAACTTACTATGAAGTATCTTGAAGGAGAAGAAATTTCTACTGAGGAACTTAAGGCAGCTCTTCGTAAGGGAACAATCGAATCAAAGGCAGTACCTGTATGTAATGGTACAGCTTATAGAAATAAGGGTGTTCAGAAGCTTATTGATGCTGTTATCGAATTCCTTCCATCTCCTCTTGATATCCCTGATATCGAAGGTGTAGATCTTGATGGAAATCCTGATAGCAGACCTGCTTCAGATTCAGCTCCTTTCTCAGCTCTTGCATTTAAGATTATTTCAGACCCATTCGTTGGTAAGCTTGGATTCTTCCGTGTTTATTCAGGTGTTTGTAAGTCTGGTTCATATGTACTTAACTCAACAAAGAATAAGAAGGAACGTGTTGGTCGTATTCTTCAGATGCATGCTAATAAGCGTCAGGAACTTGATGAAGTATTCTCAGGTGATATCGCTGCAGCTGTAGGTTTCAAGGATACAACAACAGGTGATACAATCTGTGATGAGCAGCATCCTATTATTCTTGAGTCTATGGAGTTCCCAGAGCCAGTTATTGAGCTTGCAATTGAGCCTAAGACCAAGGCTGGTCAGCAGAAACTTGATGAAGCACTTCAGAAACTTGCTGAAGAAGATCCTACATTCCGTGCACATACTGATCAGGAAACAGGTCAGACAATTATTGCAGGTATGGGTGAGCTTCACCTTGATATCATCGTTGACAGACTTCTTCGTGAATACAAAGTAGAAGCTAACGTTGGTGCACCTCAGGTTGCATATAAGGAAGCATTTACAAAAGCTGTTGATGTTGAAAGTAAGTATGCTAGACAGTCCGGTGGACGTGGTCAGTATGGTCACTGTAAAGTTAGATTCGAGCCTATGGATGCTAACGGAGAAGAACTTTACAAATTTGATAGTGAAGTTGTTGGTGGTGCTATTCCTAAGGAATATATTCAGCCAATCAGCGAAGGTATTGAAGAGGCTATGAAGGCTGGTTCACTTGCTGGATTCCAGGTAGTTGGTATTCATGCAACAGTATATGATGGATCATATCATGAAGTCGATTCTTCAGAAATGGCATTCCATATTGCCGGATCTATGGCATTCAAGGATGCTATGTCTAAGGCAGCTCCAGTTCTTCTTGAGCCTATCATGAAGGTTGAAGTAACAATGCCTGAAGAATACATGGGTGATGTTATCGGTGATGTTAACTCACGTCGTGGACGTATTGAAGGTATGGATGATCTTGGCGGTGGAAAGATCGTTAGAGCATTCGTTCCTCTTGCTGAAATGTTTGGATATGCTACAGACCTTCGTTCTAAGACTCAGGGACGTGGAAATTACTCAATGTTCTTTGAGAAGTATGAGCCAGTTCCTAAGAATGTACAGGAAAAGGTTATTTCAAATCTTAAAGCAAACTAATCTCAGATTTTTGAGATATATAAAACCTAAAATTCAGTATATTGCTTGAATTTAATACGGTTTTCTAATATAATCGAAATAGTCGGTTATAAATAAAGAAGATAATGTTTACAAAAGAACATTTAATTTTTTAAGGAGGACTTTAGAAAATGGCTAAAGCTAAGTTTGACAGAACAAAACCACATGCTAACATTGGTACAATCGGACACGTAGATCATGGTAAGACAACTCTGACAGCTGCTATTACAGCAGTTCTTGC
>JAILNO010000134.1 GCA_024691465.1 Pseudobutyrivibrio sp.
AGGTTAGCCATATTAGCTCCGCCCATTGCTCCGCCTGGAAATCCACCTCTACCTTTTCCCATATTCTAATCCTCACTTTCTATTTCTATTCCCTTGCTAGCGAAGAAATCCCTAACATCTGTCTTCGTATTCTGGGAACTAACGCCGCTGGAATTAATCTCTACTTTAATTGTTACAGTCTTCTTAATCATATCCTCTACTGCAGCTGTAATCTCAGATATGACTTCAGGTCTATTGACGAAATCACCTGCCATCCTCTCGGATCCCACAGGCTGATCAAATATAAGCACCAGCTCACCTGATTCATTAGTTGTGACTGTATTAACTTCCTTAAGGAACATCTTAATATTAGCTGGAAGCTTGCCCATAACTGCGCTCCACTTCCTAGATACTTCCTTGACTTCCTCTGGTACTGCTGCTGGTAATGGCTCCTTTTTCACAGGAGCTACACTGGGTGTGGCGCCTGACACAGCCTGAGGCGCTGCCATCATTACTGGCACTCCCTCTTCCACCTTCTTTTCCAGATTAGCCATTCTATTATTCAAAGCGGAGATATCCATCTCCATCTCTGGTTTACATAATTTAATAAGGGCTATCTCTATCAGCACACGCTTACCACTGGCATACTTAATATCATTAGAAAGCGCCGATAGGACTTGAATGTATCTCATTAGAATCTCGGTGTCAACCATCTTAGATTCTTCCTTGAGAAGCGCCAGATTATCTGATGACATCTCAAGCACATCCTCCATATCATCTGAGCTCTTAAGGAGCATAAGATTACGAAGATACCAAGTAAAATCAATGACGAACTGATTCAAATCGCGGCCCTGGGCAATTATCTCATCTAATAAGCTAATGCATTGTGTAATCTGCCCACCTATAACGCTTCGAAGAAGTCTAGAGAATACTTCTGTATCTATGGCACCCAGTACATTAAGTACATTGTCATATGTGAGCGTCTCCCCTATATGAAAGGCAATACACTGATCAAGTAGACTGAGTCCATCACGCATTGAACCGTCTGCCGCCTTGGCTATATAGCGAAGTGCTTTGTCCTCCACCTGAATTCCTTCCTTGTCCATGAGCTCCTGTAATCTAGCAGCTATGGTATCTATAGAAATCCTGTGGAAGTCGTATCTTTGACAGCGGCTAAGGATCGTGATAGGTATCTTATGAACCTCAGTGGTAGCCAGAATAAACACAACATAAGAAGGTGGCTCCTCCAAAGTCTTGAGCAAAGCATTATATGCACCTGATGAAAGCATATGCACCTCATCGATGATATATACCTTGTACTTGCCTTCAGTAGGAGGATACTCCACCTCCTCTACTATCTGTCGAATGCTGTCTACACCATTGTTAGAGGCAGCATCCATCTCTATTACATTGAGGGAATTGCCAGCTGTAATGGACTTACACATGGCACATTCCATACAAGGGCAGCCATCCTTAGGATTCTCGCAATTGATAGTCCTAGCCAGAATCTTGGCAATGGTTGTCTTACCTGTTCCTCTAGTTCCTGTAAAAAGGTACGCATGTCCTATACGGTCATTCTTTATTTGATTTTTGAGTGTTGTAACAATGTGGTCCTGACCCTTAACATCATCAAAAGTCTGGGGTCTGAACTTCCTGTATAAAGCCATATAAGACATAACAATTACCTACCTGATTTAATATTAGTCTCCGAAGCTAATTCCAATTCGCTTAGCTTCTGCAATCATCTGGCAATCAGGCTCTACTACCTTAAGCTTGCCAGCCACCTTCTCAAGTGGAACGCGCTTGGTCTTACCATCTACCATAGCAATCATATGACCGAAATCACCATCCATGATTGCTTGGGCTGCTGCAGAACCAAGTCTTGTACATAGTACTCTATCGTAAGGATCTGGGCTACCACCACGCTGCATGTGTCCTGGTACAGTAACACGCACTTCGATACCCGTCTCCTTTTGAATTCTCTCAGCAATCTCATAGGATACTGATGGATACTTAGAAGTCTCAAGCTTCTTCTTGTAATCCTTCTTAGAAAGTTTAGCATCTTCCTTAGAAATAGCACCTTCTGCAACTGCAAGAATTGTAAATCCCTTGCCTTCCTCGGCGCGGTGATTAATAGCCTTAACTACCTTCTTAATATCGTATGGAATCTCTGGAAGCAGGATAATATCTGCACCAGAAGCCACACCTGCATATAGTGTAAGCCATCCTACCTTATGTCCCATGACCTCTACTATGAATACACGGCTGTGAGATGAGGCAGTAGTATGGATACAGTCAATAGTATTACATGCAATATCGATAGCACTTTGGAAACCGAATGTAACATCCGTGCCAAAGATATCATTATCAATAGTCTTAGGAAGATGAATTATATTAAGGCCTTCCTCTCGAAGGAGATTGGCTGTCTTCTGTGTGCCATTACCGCCCAAGATTACAAGACAATTAAGATTAAGCTTGTAGTAATTAGACTTCATGGCCTCAACTTTATCTAGACCGTTCTCATCTGGCTCACGCATGAGCTTAAATGGCTGACGGCTAGAACCAAGAATTGTACCACCGCGTGTCAAAATTCCTGAAAAGTCTGAGCTTGTAAGCAGTCTATAATCTCCATAAATCAAACCCTTATAGCCATTGAAGAATCCATAGACTTCCAAATCCTTAACATTCGCTGCCAGTCCCTTAACTACACCACGCATGGCTGCATTAAGTGCTTGACAATCACCACCACTAGTAAGCATTCCAATTCTCAACATAGTCCTTCTCCTTCCACATTAAAGATTTACTGCTACCCCAATTACTTAGCAGCTGAAATAACTTCTCTTACGTAGTTATATACTCTCTCCGTAGAAGCAATTGATAAACGCTCCTTTGGAGTATGAATATCATCCATATCAGGACCAATTGAAACAGCATCGAGTCCTGGTAACTTAGATGCTAACAGTCCACACTCAACACCTGCGTGGATAGTCTCAACGATAGCCTTCTGTCCTGTCATTTCCTCATAGATTCTAACTAAATCATCTCTAAAGCTTGAATCTCTCTTGTATTCCCAAGCTGGATACTCACCATGAACGCTAACTGTACATCCAAATGCCTTAGCAACCATCTCTACTCTACGCATAAGAGCTGTCTTAGCACTATCTACTGAGCTACGAATAGCTGATGAGAAAGTTAACTTATCATCTGTAAGATTGAGGATGCCTAAGTTGAGTGAAGTCTCAACTAATCCTTCTATATCATGGCTCATGTTCTGTACACCGTTTGGAGTAGCGAGAATAAGCTGTACAATTCTCTTAGAATCTTCAGCATTGACACCATCTACTACTACATTTCCCTCTGATTTAATCTCAATCTTCATATTAGGATCTGTGATAGCGAACTCATTAAGAAGAGCCTTAGCCTCAGTCTCCATAGCCTTAACTGCATCTGCAGAAGTAACTACCTTAGCTGTAGTTGCTCTAGGAATAGCATTATCTTTAGTGCCGCCAACATAATCAATTAAGCAGATATCTGCCACTTCAGTAGCTGCTGCGAGGATTCTATTAGCTGCGTATGAAGCATTAGCTCTACCCTTAATAATCTCTGTACCAGAGTGTCCACCTGTACAATCCTTAACTTCAACTGAAACAAGTGCACCCTTAACTGATTCCTTCTTAACTGGATAATCTACAGTCATCTTACATCCACCAGCACAACCTGCTAGGAAATGTCCTTCATCCTCTGAATCTAAGTTGAGAAGCTTCCTGCCCTTAAGCATTGATACATCGATACCAGCGGCACCTTCCATACCAACTTCCTCAGATACTGTGATAATTACCTCAAGGCGTGGGTGCTTAAGTGAGTCATCCTCAAGAATTGCAAGTGCCATAGCCACTGCAACACCGTCATCGCCACCAAGAGTAGTTCCCTTAGCTGTAACATATCCATCAACTACTTCCACATCGAGGCCATCCTTAAGCATATCCTTTGTGCAATCTGGATCCTGCTCAGCCACCATATCCATGTGACCCTGAAGGATGATTGGAGCCGCATCCTCCATGCCCTCTGATGCTTCCTTAATCATGATTACGTTATATAAGTCATCCTGATAGTATTCAAGATTATGTGCTTTCGCAAAATCTACGAGGTAAGCGCTAATCTTCTCCTCGTGATAGCTTGGATGAGGGATACCGCAAATCTCCTCAAAATAATGAAATACTCTCTCTGGCTTACAATTACTTAATACTGCCATTTTATTACTCTCCTAACTATATTATTTAGCGTGTACTCAGATACTACTCTGAGTATACGCCGTATTCACAACCTAAATTGTGGACCTCTAAATCATCCACAAGCTCCCATTTAAACTCGGCCTTCTTGCCAGTTAATGGGTCATTGGTCTTAAGTATCTTCTTAAATAGCTTAAGCTCTCCTGTACCATTACCACCATTCCATAAATTGTTATGACGCTTTGTTCCATTAGGAGCCTCATAATTTATAAGAAGCATATCCTTCTTAAGACATTCGAAACTACCCTCTATCTTAGCAAGAGGTGTCTCTTGGGTAATAGACCATACAATTCTATCATCAGTCTCTTTACAATCAAAGTCTGTCTTGGTTAAGGTCCAAAATCTAGAGAAATTAAATTCAAAAGGCTGATTCTCGTACCAAACAGCTCCTAAGATAACATTGTCAAAGCTATGTCCCGTACGCACCTTAGGACGACCGCCACCTATATCAAAAGCGGTATTCTCTAACCACTGGCCTGTGATCTTACTCTTAACATGTGAGCTGGCAAGCCATACCCATGGGGATGTGAAGTCCTTTCCCCAGTTCTTATCTGCATAGCCATAACAGCTATCCTTGTCTACTATATATTCCACGCCATCCAGAATAACCGAACCGTTGAAATAAGTCCTCATTCCCTCTGCGTGCCAGAACATTTCAAAAGCTTCTAATTCACGAGAAGCCCAGCTCGTTCCGTATCCCACATTGAAGGCAATATCCTTCTCAATGTTAAGATCCCAAATAATCTTACCTGACTGACACATCCACTCTGGGTGATTAGCTGCATCAGTCTCAGACACTTCCACCATGCCAAGAGTACGAGACTCAGAGCAGAAGCAATCACCTGCACTAATAAGAAATGGCGCATCATCCTTAACATTGACCTGATTCCAGCCAAAGAAACGATGCATCTGCTTAGCACCCTCTCCCCAGCAACCTGCCTTAACCATCATGTATGAAGGCTTAGCACCTGATGCCTGATTCTCTGGAAGCTGGCCAAATATTGGCTCATCTCCTCCTAATGCTGGATTGATACTGAAGAACTCTATAAAGAAAGCTCTCTCCTCACCTGTAGCTTTATTGTGGCCTGTAAAACTATGCCACCACCAATCATATCCTTCAGATGCCAAAGCACCCTTAAGCATAAAATTATTCCTCAAAATATCAGATTGATTAAAATTATGCTCTAAAAGCTTATCCTTCACATCCAATCCATCAATTTTTCCAAGAACATTCTCTTCTATTTGACTTAGCTTTTCTTTTACCATGTCAAATTCCCCTTTGTAACAAAACTCAAATTTTCCTACTATCTAATATACCATTTAATAGGTATTATTTCTATTGTATTACCCTTTCTTTATCTTGTTTTTAACTTTTACAATTATGAATTCTCGCTCCTTGTGTTATAATTTTGTTTAAACAGATTTCGGAGGTGTTATCATGGGTGAACGACTCACAAAAGGTGATATAGAAAAGATTCAAGCTGAAATAGACGAGAGGAAGCTTGTTCTTCGTCCTAAGCTTCTAGAAGAGGTAAAAGAAACTAGAGCTCAGGGTGATCTATCTGAGAATTTTGAATATCATGAAGCCAAGCGTGCTAAGAATATGAATGATAGCCGTATTCGTTATCTTGAGAAGATGCTTAAGTTCGCCGAGATTGTAGACGACACTAGCGCAGATGATGAAGTAGGCATTAACAATACTGTAACTATATACATCCCTGAGGATGATGTAGAGGAGACCTATAAGCTCGTCACTTCCATTCGTGGCAACTCTCTTAAGGGTCTAATCTCCATAGAATCCCCTCTTGGAATTGCTATACGTGGCAAACATGTCGGAGACAGAGCTACTGTAAAGGTTAACGATAATTATTCTTATGAAGTAGAGATTAGGTTGATTGATAAATCAACAACTGATGAGGATGATAAAATAAAACGTTATTAAATGAAAAAGGCACCGCATTAGCGGTGCCATATTTTTGAAGATTAAGTGTCCGACTTTTTGTTACTGTGTCGCTGTTGATAAACCATTGCTAGCATATCCTGCTGATACTTATCATCATTGCTCAGAGCTTTCAGCTTATCGTTCACTTCTTTCTTGTGAGCGCGAAGCATTTCTAGCTCCTTCATAAGTGAAGCTTCTTCATCTTCATATCTTTTCAGTTCTCTTTTTAAGTCTTCGATGTCTCGTTTAGTCTCAGCATCTAACATGGTATTACCTCCCTATTCGTCACGTACTGATAGATATTAAGCTTTAATATCCTGACGGACAAGTGCCTTCTTAAGGGCAAGCTCTGCTCTAAGAACATCTATATTCTCGCCCTTCTCTGCAAGTCTTGCTCTTGCTCTGTCTTCTGCATTACGAGCTCTCTCCACATCAATCTCTGAAGGCCACTCAGCTACTTCTGCAAGTAACGTAACTTTATCTGGAAGGATCTCAGCAAGGCCCGCATGAATCGCAGCCTTTTTCTGACCATCCACCTCAGTGATTGTGCATATGCCCGGCGCAATGACAGTAGTTAAGGGTATGTGCTTTGGCAGAACGCCAATCTCGCCCTCAACCGTATTAAATTCAACCATTGTAGCTTCACCTTCGTAAAAGCTACGCTCTGGCGTAATGATTGATACTTTAAAGGTGTTTTCTGCCATTTAATGCCACCTCCTATTTCTTGTCATTCATCTTAGCACGAACCTCATCGATTGTGCCTGCGTTGAGGAAGTAGCTCTCTGGAATATCATCATGCTTACCTTCGAGAATCTCACGGAAACCACGTACTGTTTCAGCGATAGGTACATACTTACCCTCGAGACCTGTAAACTGACCAGCTACGAAGAATGGCTGAGATAAGAATCTCTGAATCTTACGTGCACGGTTAACTACAAGCTTATCCTCTTCTGAAAGCTCGTCCATACCAAGGATTGCAATGATATCCTGAAGTTCCTTATATTTCTGAAGAATCTCCTGTACACCACGAGCAACCTCGAAATGCTCCTGACCTACGATACGAGGATCAAGAATACGAGATGTTGAACCAAGTGGATCAACCGCTGGATAGATACCAAGCTCGGCGATTGAACGCTCAAGTACTGTGGTAGCATCCAAGTGAGCGAATGTGGTAGCTGGAGCAGGATCAGTTAAATCATCGGCAGGTACATATACGGCCTGAACTGATGTAATTGATCCGTTCTTAGTAGATGTGATACGCTCCTGAAGAGCACCCATCTCGGTCTGAAGTGTTGGCTGGTAACCAACGGCTGAAGGCATACGACCAAGGAGGGCAGAAACCTCTGAACCAGCCTGGGTAAAACGGAAGATATTATCGATGAAGAGAAGCACGTCCTTTCCACCCTTATCTCTGAAGTACTCAGCCATTGTAAGTCCAGTAAGACCAACTCTCATTCTAGCTCCTGGTGGCTCGTTCATCTGACCGAAAACCATGCAGGTCTTATCAATAACTCCTGACTCCTTCATTTCATAGTACAGGTCATTACCCTCACGAGTACGCTCACCTACACCTGTGAATACTGAATATCCACCGTGCTCAGTAGCGATATTGTGGATAAGCTCCTGGATAAGTACGGTCTTACCTACACCGGCACCACCGAAGAGTCCAATCTTACCACCTTTCTGATAAGGGCAAAGAAGATCAACGACCTTAATTCCTGTCTCAAGCATTTCAGTTGATGTAGCCTGTTCCTCAAATGCTGGTGCTTTTCTATGGATAGGCATTCTCTCAACACCCTCAGGTGCTGGCTGCTCATCAATAGCGTCACCAAGTACGTTGAAGATTCTACCAAGTGTAGCCTCACCAACAGGAACTGAAATAGGAGCTCCTGTTGCATTAACATCCATTCCACGTACTAAACCATCTGTAGGACCCATGGCAATGCATCGAACTGTATCATCACCCAAATGCTGTGCAACTTCGACAACCAGTCTCTCACCGTTTGATCTTGTTACTTCAAGAGCATCGTTGATTTCTGGAAGCTCGCCCTCAGCGAACTTTACATCAAGAACGGCACCAATAATCTGAGTGATTTTACCTATATTATTTGCCATTTTTCACTCTCCTAACTAAGTGCTTCCGCACCAGCGATAATCTCGGTTAATTCCTGAGTAATTGATCCCTGGCGGGCACGATTGTATTTTAATGATAGATCACTAATAATATCCTCTGCATTATTGGTAGCTGAATCCATAGCTTGCATTCTGGCACCGTTCTCTGAAGCAACCGCCTCAACTAATGCACCATATACAAGTGAAGTAACATACTTAGGAATAATCATCTCTAAAGCCTCTTCCTCATTTGGCTCAAAATTCATAAGAGCCTCTGCGGAATTAGCCTTAGCAGCTTCTACATCCTCTTCTGATACCTCAGCTGGAAGCAACTTCATAAGCTTTGGAATCTGGCTAACTGTGTTCTTGAAGTGTGTATATACTAGATAAATCTGTCCGATTTCTCCATTAGCATATGCATCAAGAACATCCTTACAAATACTAACTGCATCTGCATAAGTAGGTGCCTCCATTGCTGGAGAATAATCCTTAACCACCTCGTATCCTTTGTGGGTAAGGCTGTCACCACCCTTATGACCAACTACATAAAGCTTTACATCAGAAGGATTCATATCTGATCCTGTAATCATCTTAACAACATTAGAGTTGTATCCACCTGCCAGACCACGGTTAGAAGTAATGACTATTACGCCAATCTTCTCTGAACCATTGTCCTTAAGGTATCTATTATTTACAGTACCAGCTTTAGCAAGCATACTGCAGATTGTATTATACATAGCATTGAAATACGGTGTGGTCTGCTCTGCTTTGCTTCTAGCCTTCTGGAGCTTAACTGTAGATACAAGCTTCATGGCCTTAGTGATCTGCTGAGTGCTACTTACACTCTGTTTTCTTCTTTTTATGTCTCTCATTGAGGCCATAACAGATCACCCTCCTTACTTGTATGATTTCTTACACTCCTCGATAGCAGAAATAAGCTTCTGCTCCATCTCATCCTCAAGCACCTTAGTAGTTCTAATTGCTTCTGGAATCTCTGGATACTTCGTATCAACAAGCTCGAATAATGCCTTCTCAAATGCCTGAACATCAGCTGTAGGTATATCAAGCAGATACTTCTTAGTCGCTGCATAGATAATCATAATCTGATACTCAACTGGCATTGGAGCATATTGAGGCTGCTTTAACATCTCCTTGATACGCTCGCCCTGTGCAAGCTTCTCAGCTGTATCTGCATCAAGTTCTGAACCGAACTGTGCAAAAGCTGCAAGCTCTCTATACTGAGCAAGCTCTACACGGATAGGAGCTGCAATTTTCTTCATAGCCTTAATCTGAGCAGAACCACCTACACGGGATACTGAAAGACCTGCGTTAACGGCTGGTCTGAAACCTGCGTTGAAAGCTTCTGTCTCAAGATAAATCTGACCATCAGTAATTGAGATAACGTTGGTAGGGATGTAAGCAGATACATCACCAGCCTGTGTCTCAATGATAGGAAGCGCTGTAAGAGAACCTCCACCCAGCTTATCTGAAAGTCTAGCTGCACGCTCAAGAAGTCTTGAGTGCAAGTAGAATACATCACCTGGGTATGCCTCTCGTCCTGGTGGACGACGAAGAAGTAATGAGAGTGTACGGTATGCAGTAGCATGCTTACTTAAATCATCATAAATGATGAGTACATCCTCTCCATTCTCCATCCACTCCTCACCGATAGCACATCCTGAATAAGGAGCGATATACTGGAGTGGTGCAAGCTCTGATGCTGTAGCTGCAACTACTGTTGTCCATGCCATAGCACCATACTCTTCAAGAGTCTTAACAAGGGCTGCAACTGTTGAAGCCTTCTGGCCAATTGCGACGTATATACATTTAACGCCCTGTCCCTTTTGATTAATAATTGTATCGATTGCAATAGCAGTCTTACCAGTCTGTCTATCACCGATAATAAGCTCACGCTGTCCACGTCCGATAGGGATCATGGAATCGATAGCTTTTATACCTGTCTGTAAAGGTGTATCTACGGATTTACGTGAGATAACGCCTGAAGCTACACGCTCGATTGGACGGAATTTAGAGGACTCAATAGGGCCCTTGCCATCGATAGGCTGTCCAAGTGCATTAACTACACGTCCAAGCATAGCATCTCCAACTGGAACCTCAACGACTCTACCAGTTGTCTTAACTGTGTCTCCCTCGTTGATGTTCTTATCGTTACCTAAAAGAACGCAACCAACGTTGTCCTCCTCAAGGTTCAAGACCATGCCGTATACTTCTCCAGGGAACTCTAAAAGCTCACCCTGCATAGCATTCTGTAATCCGTGAATACGTGCAATTCCATCGGCAACCTGAATGACAGTTCCAACGTCTGACACATCAAGCTGCGCTGCATAGCGTTTCATCTGCTCTTTAATAACCGAGCTAATCTCTTCTGGTTTTAAATTCATGGAGCGCATTCACCTACTTTCAATTGAATATTTGATAACTCGTG
>JAILNO010000145.1 GCA_024691465.1 Pseudobutyrivibrio sp.
TTCTTTGCAACTTTAGCCATAATTAAACTAACCTACTTTCTTTCTATGAATATAATTACTTCTTCTTATTTGCTACTGTACGCTTTGGACCCTTGCGAGTACGAGCGTTTGTCTTAGTCTTCTGTCCACGAACAGGAAGACCCTTTCTATGACGGATTCCTCTATAGCATCCGATTTCCTGAAGTCTCTTGATATCAAGGGCAACTTCTCTTCTAAGATCACCTTCTACAGTCATTGTCTCATCGATAACTGTGCTGATTTTCTTTACTTCATCGTCAGTTAAATCCTTAACACGTGTGCTAGGATCAACACCAGCTGCCTCAAGAATCTTGTTTGAGCTTACTCTACCAATTCCGTATATGTAAGTTAAACCAATTTCAATTCTCTTGTCTCTTGGTAAATCTACACCTGCAATACGAGCCATGTGTGTTTACACCTCCATATAAATTTCTACTATTATAATCTGATACGAGCAATACAGCTCCGAATACTCGGCCTGAAATGTGTGTATTCCCATATCTGGAACAATTGGCCTCGGTATGATAGGCCTATTTATTATGAACAGCCTAAACTAGATACGATTTAGACTGCAGCCGCACATAATAAAATGCAACATAAGTGGACAGGAATTAACCCTGGCGCTGCTTATGCTTAGGGTTCTCGCAAATTATACGAACGCTACCCTTTCTTTTGATGACCTTGCACTTCTCGCACATAGGCTTTACAGAAGATCTTACTTTCACGTTTTCCTCCTTTCCATGCCCTTTTATTCAAAGGTTGTGGTCAATCTTTATTTGAACATCCTAAAAACGTCCGTTTAATAGTATAGCGGGCGTCTTAATGAATGTCAATAACTTTTTAAATATTGATAAATTAGATAATTTCTTACTTATCTCTCCAAATAATTCTTCCTTTTGAAAGATCATATGGACTCATTTCAATTGTAACTTTGTCTCCTGGAAGGATACGAATGTAGTTCTGTCTTAACTTACCACTAATGTGAGCAAGAATCTGATGACCATTCTCAAGCTCTACCTTAAACATAGCATTAGGTAACTTCTCAACTACAACTCCTTCAACTTCAATAACATCTGCCTTAGACATCGGTGTTCCTCCTATTATAAACTTTAAGAATTCTTTTAATTGAAACATCATCAAGCTTTGTAATATCTTTTATCTCATCTAGTACATCAGCTGATATATGTTTAATAAGCTGTAAATGAATTTTCTTTTTCTTCTTCGGCTTATCCATAGTCTTGGTAGTTCCATTGGCAAGACTGCAATAGGTCTCATCCTCATGTAAAACTACGTATATCTGGTTCTTATCATGGCCAGCCATGGACTTCGCAAGCATTAAATCCATTTATTTCCCTCCGGATTAGCAAGTTCTGATGGTGTAAGTGTAAGTATTTCTGGTGCTCCATCTGTAATAACAATTGTATTCTCATAATGGGCTGATAATGACTCATCCATTGTAACTACTGTCCACTCATCATCCATCCAGGCTACATCACAGCTTCCTGCATTTATCATTGGCTCAACTGCAAGAGTCATACCCTTAACAAGCTTAGGCCCCCTTCTAAATGGTCTTCTGAAATTAGGAATCTCAGGAGCCTCATGAAGAGAAGTACCAATGCCATGACCAACTAAATCTCTAACTACTCCATATCCAAAGCTCTCGGCATAATCGCCAATCGCTCCTGATATATCATACAGACGATTACCTGCTGTAGCGTACTTCATTCCCTGGAAGAAGGACTGTCTGGTTCTTTCTATAAGAAGTCTAGCCTCTTCACTAATCTCACCAACAGGAACTGTACGAGCGGCATCACTGTGATAACCTTTATAAAGGACTCCAGTATCTAAACTGACGATGTCACCATTTACTAATATATGATCATCAGTAGGTATACCATGAACTACCTCATCATTAACTGACACGCATACACTAGCTGGATATCCATACAGCCCTTTAAAATTAGGCTCGCATCCAAAGCTTCTGATAACTTCCTCACCAAGCTTATCTACATCTAATGTAGACATCCCCTCATGAATCTCTTTAGCAAGAGTCTCATGAACCTGAGCAAGAATCTTACCAGCTTCACGCATTAATTGAATTTCTTCTTCAGTTTTAATAGTAATTGTCTCTGACATCTTAAGCTCCTAAAATAGCTGTAATATCCTCAAAAACCTTTTCCATAGGCTGAGTACCACTTACAGACTTCAAAATGCCTTTGTTCTTATAATAATCGATAAGTGGCTGTGTCTGATCATGATATACATCAAGTCTCTTCTTAACAGTCTCTGGCTTATCATCATCTCTAAGAACTAATGCACTACCGCATGAATCGCAGATTCCTTCCTTCTTAGGTGGAATAGATACGATATGATAAGTAGCACCGCAGTTAAGGCAAGCTCTTCTACCTGACATTCTATTGATAATATTCTCATCTGGAACATCAACATCAATAGCATAGTCCATAGACTGGCCAATCTTAGTAAGGGCTGCGTCTAATGCTTCTGCCTGTGGAATTGTTCTTGGGAAACCGTCTAATACAAATCCGTTCTTAGCATCATCCTGCGCAATACGGTCCATTACAAGATCACAAGTAAGTTCATCTGGAACAAGCAAACCCTGATCCATGTATTCCTTTGCCTTTTTTCCAAGCTCTGTACCATTTTTGATGTTGGCACGGAATATATCACCTGTGGAAATGTGAGGAATAGAATACTTAGCGGCTATCTGCTTAGCCTGTGTTCCTTTGCCTGCACCAGGTGCACCTAACATAATAATCTTCATAAAATTAAACCCTCCTGCATAGATGTTTAAAAAAAATGGTATAAAAACACCTTAAGAGATACGTATAAATACGTATCTCCTTCAGTGTCAAAATGACAATTAGTCATTTAAAAATCCTTTGTAATTACGAACCATCATCTGTGATTCTACCTGCTTCAATGTCTCTACGATAACACCAACAATAATGATAATTGAAGTACCACCGAATGAAACACTAGCACCAAGTAAACCATTAAAGACGATTGGAAGTAATGCTACGAATGAAAGACCAATTGCACCGATAAAAATTAGATGCTTTAAGATAGATGTAAGGTAATCGGATGTTGGCTTTCCTGGTCTGATTCCTGGAATAAATCCACCTGATCTCTTAAGATTCTCAGCAATCTCTAATGGATTGAAAGTAATCTCAGTATAGAAATATGCAAATCCAATAATAAGAAGTACATATACTAAAGCTCCAATTGTATAAATCCAGTTGGATGGGTTAAACCAGTTAGACTGATTCATTCCATTAAGAATCTTACCCCAAACTCCTGTAACGCCATCCTTATTGAAAAGGTTAACAAGCATTATTGGAGTCTGTAATAAAGACTGTGCGAAGATTACAGGAATAACACCAGCAGTATTGACTCTCATAGGAATAACCGATGAGTTACCACCAACCTGTCTTCTTCCTTGTATCTTGTTCGAATACTGAACTGGAATACGTCTCTCTGCACTCTGAAGAATTACTACGAATACAACTAAGGCAACAATAATTGCAGCAATAATAACTGCAGCAAGTGTAGCCTTTGGAATTGTCTTACCCTTCATAAACTGCTCATAGAGCTTAGTTAAATCAGAAGGGATTCTTGAAATAATATTAATAGTAAGAACTATTGAAATACCATTTCCAATTCCTCTCTCAGTAATTCTCTCACCGATCCACATAAGAACAGCTGAACCAGCAGTAAGAGCAGCAACAACAAGGACATAATTAAGGAATGGAACTGAGTATGAAACTAAGTATCCAGCCTTACCAAATCCTACTGCCATTGCAATTGACTCTCCAAGCGCCAAAGCGATAGTAAGATAACGAGTAATCTGCGTCATCTTCTTTCTACCTTGCTCCCCATCACGCTGCATCTCTTCTAACTTAGGAAATGCAATTGTAAGTAACTGCATAATGATAGAAGATGTGATGTATGGTGTGATGTTTAATGCAAAAACCGACATCTGAGAGAATGAACCACCAGTGATTGAATCAAAGAAATTCAATGCACTGTCACTATCCGCGAAGAGACTGCTAAAGGCACTACCATTGATGCCAGGCACTGGAAGCAAGCTTCCAAGTCTGACAACAATAAGCATTAAAAATGTAAAACCAATTCGTCTTCTTAAATCTTTAATTTTAAAAGCATCGCGTAGTGTCTGAAACATTAGATCACCTCTGCAGTTCCGCCTAAGGCTTCAATCTTCTCCTTTGCACTTGCGCTGAATCCGTTAGCCTGAACATTGAGCTTCTTTGTAAGCTCTCCGCCGCCAAGAATCTTAACGCCATCGCGAGGGTTCTTGATGATACCGCTCTCAACAAGTGTATCAACAGTTACAGTAGCACCATTATCAAATCTCTCTAAATAAGAAACATTGATACCAACGATTTCCTTTGTATTTCTATTCTTGAAACCACGCTTAGGAAGACGTCTGTATAAAGGCATCTGTCCACCTTCGAAT
>JAILNO010000148.1 GCA_024691465.1 Pseudobutyrivibrio sp.
ATTCTTCTGATTATAGTCGAGGCCATCAGGGGTAAGAAGCTTAAGCCGGAGATAGAGAATAGCATTAATCTGGTGGGCTTTGCCTTGTTGATGCTTTTGATGGTTGTGGTTATGTATAACGATATTCATAAATTGATTTAGAGGTTTGGGTATGAATACAAAGGAAGTTAGAATTGGAAATAGAGTCATAGGCGGAGGTAATCCTATTCTTATTCAGTCTATGACTAATACTAAGACATGGGATGTGGAGGCTACTGTAGCTCAGATTCATCAGCTTGAGAAGGCTGGATGTGATATTATTCGTTGTGCTGTACCTGATATGAAGGCAGCTGAGGCTTTGCCTAAGATCAAAGAGCAGATTAGTATTCCACTGGTTGCAGATATTCATTTCGATTATAGACTTGCTATTGCTGCTATGGAGAATGGAGCTGATAAGATTCGTATTAATCCAGGCAATATCGGTAGCACAGATAGGATTCAGGCTGTAGTTGATGTGGCCAAGTCCCGCAATATACCTATTAGAGTCGGTGTTAATTCTGGTTCTCTTGAGAAGGATCTCATAGAGAAGTATGGCGGTGTAACAGCTGAGGGGCTGGTTGAATCTGCCCTTGATAAGGTTGCTATCATTGAGGGTATGGGTTATGACAATCTAGTTATCAGTATCAAGTCATCTGATGTAATGATGTGTGTTAAGGCACATGAGATCATAGCTGATAAGACTACTCATCCACTTCATGTAGGTATTACAGAGGCTGGTACAGTTACTGCTGGTAATATTAAGAGCGCATGTGGGCTTGCCATGATTCTTTCTCAGGGTATAGGCGATACTATTAGAGTATCCCTTACAGGAGATCCTGTGGAAGAGGTTAAGTCTGCTAAGTTAATTCTCAGGACACTTGGACTTAGAAAGGGTGGAATAGAGGTAGTTTCATGTCCTACTTGTGGCAGGACACAGATTGATTTGATTGGTTTAGCTAATCAGGTGGAGAATATGGTAGAAGAATTCTCCGATTTAAATATTAAAGTGGCCGTTATGGGTTGTGTAGTTAATGGCCCAGGTGAGGCCAAAGAGGCTGATTTAGGAGTTGCTGGAGGCATAGGTGAGGGATTACTCATTAAGCATGGCGAAGTAGTTAAGAAGATGCCAGAGAAGGAACTTCTTAATGCTCTTAGGGAGGAGCTTATTAATTGGCCTAGAGTATAGGAGCTTATGTTATGGATCAAATGAGTTTCTTTGAGGTTTTTCCTAATATGGATGCTGAGAATGATTTAGAGTCTGCCCTTAGTGATGCGACTGTCACTAAGGTCAGTACTGGTCGTTCTAAGGATGATATTCGTATATACGTTACTTTTAATACATTGATTCCTAAGCGTCGCATATGGCACTTGGAGAAGTCTATCAAAAAACAATTCTTTCAAAATAATGGTGTAACAATTCATATTCTTGAGGAATTCGATTTATCAAGTCAGTACACACCATTGAATCTCATTAACGCATATAATGACAGTATTTTAGAGGAGCTAGAGAAAAGAAGTGCTCTTCTTTTTAACATGTATAAAAAAGCAGATGTGGAACTTACTGAGGAAGGCCATCTTAAATTCACTATAGAGGATACCTTTATCGGTAGAGAAAAGGAGCATGAGCTATTTGATTGTCTCCATACTATCATCTGCAAGAGATGCCACATGGATGTGGTAATTGATTTTGACTATAAGGAACCTGTTAAGAGCAAGTATCTGGAGAATGCTATACAGGAGATTGAAAATAAAATTGCTGCAATCAACTCTAGAACTATTTCAACAGAAGAGGCCGAGGATGTAGGTGACAATACTGCTGAGGAGACTACAGAGGATGAACCAGAGCAGGTTATCATTCTGTCTAATTCAGATGATCCTGATGTGGTTATGGGCAAGGAAATCCTCGAGAATGCCACTACTATGGATGAAATTAACGGTGAGCTAATTGGTCCTATTGTAATTAGGGGTATGCTTACTGCTATTGAGTTCCGCGAGACTAAGAAGGGCGGCTATTTTGGAACTGGTGCTTTGACGGATTTTACAGA
>JAILNO010000195.1 GCA_024691465.1 Pseudobutyrivibrio sp.
TCAAAGTGTGTGATAGGAGCGATGCCGCACTTACCTGCCTGCACTGCTTCCCATGTATCTGCTACGGAATTAGCAAGGGGATTGACTGTTCCCATTCCTGTGATTACTACTCTTCTACTCATCTTACATTCCTCCAGTTACCTCAAGCACCTGTCCGGTGACATATGAGGCCTTATCTGATGCCAAAAACTCAACTACCCCTGCTACATCCTCGGCAGTTCCGAATCTGCCTAGTGGAATCTGCTTCATGTATGTCTTCTTAACTTCCTCTGGAAGCTCATCTGTCATAGCTGTCTGAATGAATCCTGGAGCTACCGCATTTACGGTAATTCCCTTAGAGCCATACTCTCTTGCAACTGACTTAGTGAAGCCTATTACGCCTGCCTTGCTGGCTGCGTAATTAGCCTGGCCTGCATTACCCTGCACACCTACGATTGAAGTGATATTGATTATTCGTCCACTTCTAGCTCGCATCATATCCTTGATGGCTGCCTTAGTGCAGAAGAATGTGCCCTTCAGATTGATATCCAGGACTGTATCGTAATCCTCCTCGCTCATCCTAATGAGGAGTCCATCCCTTGTTACACCTGCATTATTAACAAGCACATCTACGGCTCCAAGCTCTTCCTTCACCTGGGCAAAAAGTGACGTTACATCGTCAGCCTTGCTCACATCCGCCTTGATACAGATGGAATCCACGCCGTAACTCTTGCAATTATCTACTGTCTCCATGGCTGCTGCCCCATTACCTGAGAAGCAGATGGCCACATCATAGCCTGCCTTAGCCAATGACTCTGCAATGACCTTACCTATACCACGGCTTCCGCCTGTAACTAATGCAACACTCATGCTCTAAGCTCCTTTACTGTCTCTTCGAAGTCCTCAACTGTGTCGATTGAGTACACCTTCATATTGTCTACTGTCTTGCTGATGAACTTGCTGATAGCCTTGCCTGGTCCTATCTCGATTACGGTGTCCACGCCAGCCTCAGCCATGTATTTGATAGAATCCTCCAGATATACAGATGACTGCACCTGCTTCTCCAGTAATTCTCCGATTTCCTCGTCACTTTTCTTCTCACGACCTAAGCAGTTGAAGATTACCTTAGCCTGCTCCTGCTTGAAATCCACTGACTGAAACTCCTGAGCTAGCTTGTCTCCAGCTGGCTTCATGAGCTTAGTGTGGAATGGTCCGCTTACCTTAAGAGGAAGGATACGCTTAGCACCTGACTCCTTGAGATATGCGCTGGCCTTGTCCACTGCGATAGCATCACCTGAGATGACTATCTGACCTGGGCAGTTGAAATTAGCTGCCTGAACAATCTTCTCACCTGAGAGCTCTGTATTGACTCTCTCGCAAGCCTCCATAACAGTCTCTCTATCCATGCCAAGGACTGCTGCCATCTTCACATCTAGTCCCTCTGAAGCCTCAGCCATGTACTTACCACGCTTGGCAATCAGCTCAAGAATTGTATCCTCATCAAGCACTCCTGCCTCATACAGCGCTGAGTACTCACCCAAGCTAAGTCCTAGGGTGTAGTCTGCATCGATACCTGCTTCCTTCAGGAGCTTGGTTACGCCGATGGCGAAAGCTACCATGGCTGGCTGAGTATATTTAGTCTGGGACAGCTGCTCCATAGGCCCTTCAAAAGAAAGGGCTGCCACATCCATATCTGTTACCTTACTTACCACTTCAGTGGCCTTATCAATCGTCTCCTTGTAGCTGTCATACTTCTCATAGAAATCCTGGCCCATGCCAACTCTCTGAGAACCCTGACCTGCATATACGAATCCCAGCTTCATCATGTTCCTCCTAATTGCTTGTAGATCTTATATTTCAATAGATGCTGCACTCTTGAGTGCGTCTATAGCATCTGTATTCATCTCATCCAATATCTCTGCCACTGGTCTGATGGCTGTGAGCTGTCCGCACACCTGCCCTGACATAACAGAGCCTCTGAGCATATCTCCGTCGCACACTGCCCTGCGAAGTCCACCAAGTGTGATCTTCTCAAGCTCCTCGCGACCTGCACCTGCAGCCTCAAGCTTAAGGTACTCTCTAGCCATCTCATTCTTGATGATTCTTACAGGAGCGCCCTGTGAGCGACCTGTAACTGTGGTGGCATTGTCCTTAGCCTTGATAAGAGTCTGCTTGTAATTATCATGGATTGGACATTCCTCTGATACGAGTAGACATGTACCAATCTGAACACCGCATGCACCAAGCATCATGGCTGCTGCCATCTGCTTACCGCTGGCGATACCACCTGCAGCTATAACTGGCACATCAACTGCCGCAACCACCTGAGGAAGAAGTGTCATGGTAGTCATGTCTCCTACGTGACCGCCTGACTCGCCGCCCTCTGCGATGATGGCATCAGCACCTGCTCTAACCATAATCTTAGCCAGAGCTACTGAAGCTACTACAGGGAATACCTTAGCTCCCATAGCCTTCCAACCTGCCATATATTTACCAGGATTACCAGCACCAGTTGTAATGAACTGCACCTGCTCCTCGATGAGCATCTGGGCAATATTGTCCACATCAGGATTCATCAGCATGAGATTCACACCGAAAGGCTTGTCAGTCTTGCTCTTGCAGATCTTAATCTGCTCTCTGAGAGCCTCAGCATCCATACCGCCGCTTGCTACCAGTCCCAGACCACCAGCATTAGATACTGCTGCTGCGAACTCACCTGTGGCGATATTAGCCATTCCTCCTTGTATAATTGAATATTTAGTGCCAGTTAATTCTCTTAATTTCATCCTTATACCTCTGTAATTACTGCTCCCCATGTGCGTCCTGCTCCGAAGGCACACATAAGTACCTTGTCGCCAGACTTGATTCTGCCTGCCTTGTAAGCCTCATCTAATGCTAAGCCCACGCTGGCAGCTGAGGTGTTGCCATACTTCTCAATATTCACCACGAACTTATCCATAGGCTGCTTAACCTTCTTAGCTATGGACTCGATGATCCTTAGGTTAGCCTGATGTAGTACGAAGTGGTCTATATCATCATAGGTAAGTCCTGCCTGCTCCACTACCCGAGCTATTACCTTAGGTACTGTAGCAACAGCGAATTTATAAGTGGCCTGGCCGTCCATGTGGATGTATCCCCCTGGGGCCTTAATATTTATCATTTCCTCGTCACCATCTACACCGATTACCGATGTGTACAAGGAATCCGAAAGCTCTACTACTGCAGCTGCTGCTCCGTCACCGAATAACACGCAGGTGCCTCGGTCTGTCATGTCCATCTTCTTAGACAGTACCTCAGCTCCTATTAGCAGACCATACTTGCTGCCTCTAGCCATCATGAGAGCTCTAATAGTCTCCATTCCAAATATGAACCCTGAGCAGCCAGCACTGATATCCATAGCGATTACTTCTTTAGGTATACCAAGCCTTCCCTGTATTAAGCATGCTGCTGAAGGTGAAAAATAATCAGCCGAAACTGTGCAGACAATCACTGCTCCAATCTCCGACTTGTCAATGCCCGACTTAGCGATGGCCTCCCTCGCTGCCATCTCAGCCAGAAGTGTATGATTCTCATTACCACTTACATGGTGTCTGATGCTCATGCCCGTACGCTGCTTAATCCATTCGTCGCTAGTCTCCACGATCTGAGCTAAATCATCGTTGCTTACTAGCTTCTTAGGTGCATATGAGCCTGTTGCTAAAATCTTAATTCCAGTCATTTATACAACTTCCATTCTATCTATTGATGTGTTACTTAAATAAGCTTCATCGAAATACCTAAATTTCTCATATCTGTTACTCTTAAGCTCCTCAGCAGTCATGCCCTCCATCTCCTTAAGAGCGGATGCAATCTGACTGTCGATAGCTTTATATAAATCTCCCTGCTCGGAAATGACTCCCTCAATCACTCCAAATCCAAGCAAATCATGGGCTGTAAGTTTCATAACCTCAGCAGCCTCATCTCTTCTGGCACTGTCATGCCACAATATAGATGCGAATCCCTCAGGTGAAAGCACTGAGTAGATTGCATTCTCAAGCATGTACACTCTATTAGCCACCGCTATACCTAGAGCGCCACCGCTGGAACCCTCACCAGTTACGATAGTAATCACTGGAACTGTCAGGGCGCTCATCTCAGCTAAGTTGTGTGCAATAGCCTGAGCCTGGCCATACATCTCCGCCTCCAAACCAGGATATGCACCTGGTGTGTCCACAAAAGTGATGATTGGGCGGTGGAATTTCTCAGCCTGCTTCATAAGTCGCATAGCCTTGCGATATCCTTCAGGACCTGGCATACCGAAATTGCATGCCACATTCTCCTCGGCTGTGCGTCCCTTTCTATGTCCAAGCACTGTAACAGGTCTGCCGTGGAAAAGTGCTATTCCACCGTAGATACTCTGATCCTCTTTTCCTAAGAAATCTCCCTTCTGCTCGAAGAAATCTGTGAATAGATTGTCTACATAATCTGTAATCTTAGGTCTGTCCTTGTCCCTAGCATTGAGAACTCTTTCTATGGCCTTCATAATTATCCTCCATTAGCTGTGTAACATTAGAATCTTTCCAAGAACTGACTTCATCTCGTCCCTTTTTACAATGGCATCCACGAAGCCGTGCTCCTCTAGAAACTCAGCTCTCTGAAATCCCTCTGGAAGCTTCTCACCGATGGTCTGCTCGATGACACGTGGTCCGGCGAAACCGATGAGGGCCTTAGGCTCTGCTAAGGTAATGTCTCCCAGGGTTGCAAAACTGGCGCTTACGCCACCAGTGGTAGGATGGGTGAGAACTGTGATATATAGCCCTCCTGCATCCTTGAATCTCTTAATCACTGCGCTGGTCTTGGCCATCTGCATGAGGCTAAGTATGCCCTCCTGCATCCTGGCGCCGCCGCTGGCTGTGAATATGATAAAAGGTAACTTCTGATCCATGGCCTGCTCAGCAGCCTGACATACTATCTCGCCCAGCTCCATTCCCATGGAAGCCATCATGAACCTCTTATTCATGACTGCCAGCACTACAGGATAGCCCTCTATCTCACAGGTGCCTGCCACTATGGCATCATGGCACTCAGTCTCATCCCTGAGCTCCTGCTTCTTGTCCACGTACCCTTCAAACTCCAGCGGATTAGTCTCTGGAAAAGTGTACTCAAACTTCTCAAAAGTTCCCTCATCTGCGATGTCGCTAATCCTGTCCCACACATCATATTCCCTTACAGGCTTGATGGCAGAATCTGTTGCCTCAGAGGCATTCTCTCGCAGATCTCTATATCTATTAAATTTGTTCTTTCTCTGATCAACTACACTTGTCATTAATTATCCTCTGGCTCTTCTGACGCAGCCTTGTCCCAGGATAGGATCTCATCCAAATGGTCTTCGATAAAGCTGACGTTATAGTTACCTTTTACGAAATCAGGATGATGTAAAAGCAGATAATCGAAATCACCATTGGTGGTGATGCCCTCAGTACATAGCTCAAGCAATGCTCGTCTCATGCGCCTGATTGCCTCTAGTCTGGTAGGGGCGTGGACGATTATCTTAGCCATCATGGAATCGTAGAATGGGCTGGTCTCATAACCGTTATATAATAGAGTGTCCACTCGCACGCCTGGGCCTCCAGGAATATTAAGGAATGTAACCTTGCCTGTGTTGGCCATGAATCCCTTAGCTGGATCCTCGGCATTGATACGGCACTCCATGGCATGACCCTTCAGCTGCACATCCTTCTGCTTTAGCTTTAGGGGCTCATGAAAAGCAATACGAATCTGCTGCTTGATTAGGTCGATGCCAGTGACTGCCTCAGTAACACCGTGCTCCACCTGAATCCTGGTGTTCATCTCGATGAAATAGTAATGATTCTTCTCATCAAGAACGAACTCAACTGTACCTGCATTGGTGTAACCAGCTGCTTTGGCCGCTGCCACCGCTGCCTTACCCATAGCCTTACGCAGGTCATCCCCTATGAACATGCAAGGGCTCTCTTCTATGAGCTTCTGATTCTTACGCTGAATTGAGCAATCTCTCTCACCTAGGTGGATTACATTGCCGTGCTCATCAGCAAGGATCTGGAACTCGATGTGTCTAGGATTGACGATGAGCTTCTCTAAGTACATCTCATCATCATTGAAGCATGCCATGGTCTCAGCCTTGGCCTCGTTGAAGAGCTTCTTAAGATCCTCTGGCTTGTACACTCGTCTCATGCCTCGGCCACCGCCACCTGCACTGGCCTTGATGAGGACTGGATAGCCTATCTTCTTAGCAATCTTCTCAAGCTTGGCAATATCTGCCACTGGGCCATCTGAACCTGGCACTACAGGAACTCCTGCCTTCATCATCATCTTCCTAGCTGATGCCTTGTTGCCTAAGGCGTCCATAGCCTCAGCTGTAGGTCCGATGAAAGTGATGCCTTCCTCATTGCATCGTCTGACGAAATCGGAATTCTCAGAGAGGAATCCGAATCCTGGATGGAGAGCATCGCACTCCATTACCTTAGCCGCTGTGATGATGGCATCCATATTAAGATAACTGTCAGCTGCCCTGGCTGGTCCTATACATATGCTCTTAGTGGCCAGCTTCACATGGAGTGAATCCTTGTCAGCAGTGGAATATATTGCCACCGATTCAATGTTCATCTCCATACAGGCTCTGATGATTCGAATAGCTATCTCTCCTCGATTAGCAATTAGTATTCTCTTGAACATGGCTAATCTCCTATGAGAAACAGTGGTTCTTCGAATCCCACTACATCCTGATTCTTAACATATATCTTCTTAACAGTACCGTCGCATGGGGAGGTAATCTCGCTCATCATCTTCATTGCTTCGATTAAGCAGAGCACCTGGCCCTTCGTAACTTTGTCTCCTACCTGAACGTAAGCGCTCTCCTCAGGAGAAGGTGCCGCATAGAACACACCTACAAGTGGTGCAAGTACCTTCTCACCATCCTCTACAGGTGCCTTAGGCTCCTCTGCAACTGGTGCAGGACTTGCACTTACTGGCTGAGTTGCTACTGGCTGAGCGGCCATAGGCTGGCTCACTACCTGCATAGTCTCTGATGGTTTCTTGAGCTTGATCTTAGCTCCGTCGATTTCTACTGCTAAATAAGAGCTGCCACTCTCATCAAAAGCCTTAAGCAGCTCCTTCACTTCTTTTAATTCCATGATTACTTATGTGCCTCAAGATAGTTTACGATGTCTGCAACAGTCTTAATCTCTGCCATAGCATCCTCGTCAATAGTGATACCTGTCTTCTCTTCTACTGCAAGAGAAAGCTCTACAGCGTCAAGTGAATCAGCGCCTAAATCCTCGAAGAGGTTAGCCTCCATTGTTACCTTGTCTGCTGCGCAACTAAGTGTATCGATAATAACTTCCTTTACTGCCTCGAACATAATTTTCTCCTTTACCTTTCTTTTACATTAATAATATTAGTTAAATCTTTGAAACTAATCACCCCTAATAATAGTCAAAAATTTTAAGTTGTCAACATTTAACATAAAACTTTTTAGATAAAATTTATCAAAAAAGAACCCCAGGCCTTGGTAGACCTGGGGTCATAAAAATTAAAATTAATTTCTTCTAAGCTCGAATTTCTCAACCAGTTCCTTGAGGGAATTAGCATGCTCATTCATCTCGTAGCTAAGTGCCAATGACTCCTGAGATGTGGCTGCATTGTTCTGACCTACAGATGAGATCTCACCTATGTTGTTAGACATCTCCTTAACTGAGTATGCCTGGTCATTAGATGCATTAGCGATAGTCTTAACTTTCTCAGCGATGCCCTGTACCTGACCCACCATGCTGCTAAGCTTCTCAGCAGTATCGTTGGCAATTGTGATACCCTCAGATACGTTGCGAAGGGAAGCATTGATAAGCTCTGCTGTATCCTGTGCTGCCTCGACCGTCTGTCCTGCCAGCTTAGATACCTCAGCTGCAACTACTGCGAATCCCTTACCTGCCTCGCCAGCTCTAGCTGCCTCGATGGAAGCATTGAGTGATAGTAGGTTGGTCTCGTCAGCGATGGCATTGATAGTATCAATAATCTTAGAAATCTCCTGAGATGAAGATGAGATTGCATCCATAGCATTAACCACATCCTGCATCCTCTGGTTGCCCTCTACGATATTCTCAGCAACTACCTCAACCTCGTGTGAGATAGATGTAGCATCGCTAGAGTTATTAGAGATCTGATCTGTAATCTGATTAACTGTAACAGATAGATCCTCTACGATATTAGCCTGCGATGTAACTGTATCTGCTAAGTTCTGTCCAGCGCCAGCTATCTGGTTGGCACCATCTGAAACCATGTCTGATACTTCCATAATCTCTGTCATAGAGTTACTAATCTGCAATGAGAAGGACTCAATTGCATTCTGTATATTCTTAAAGTCACCGTCGAAGTCTTTATCAAAATTAATATTGAAATTGCCCCCTGCCATGGTGGACATGACGCTGCCAATCTCATCGATATAATAGGTAAGAGCCTGTACAGCTGTCCTAAGCTCATCAGCTACCTTGCCTATTTCATTGTCGCTATCGTAGTCAATCTCTACATGTACATTACCCTTGGCAAGCTCTGAAGATGCATCCTGAAGTACTGCTAAGTCCTCCTCGATGCTGTTGATCAGATTCTTAATCCTTCTCTTATTAATAGTGATTATGACAAGTAGAGCAACCACCAGCACCACTATTGCTACCCCGATGATAATCAGGATAGTCTGATACTTCTGAGCTGCTGCCTTCTCAGCTAATACACCAGTCTCATCCAGTGAATCAGCCAGAGTCTCTGATACATCATTAAGTGTAGAATTATAATATTCCAGTGCTCCAGCACAATCTCCAGCCTCCACTAGACCTAGCATCTCATAGGATGCATCCTCGAAGGCCTTCCAATTGGTCTGTAGGCTACTGCCTAATGCCTCGTTGTCCAGATTCTTAGAGATGGTTGAGAAGTATCCCTCTATCTTAGGGAATCTCTCTACCAGATCCTCCTTCTGTGCTGTGGTAACTTCTGCATCATCTGAAGCTACAGCAAAAAGCAGACGCTTGTTGATAGTCTGCACATCCTTACGAATCTCCATCTGATATGTCTCAGTTACGAACTGGACATTGTAGAAGCTGTAGATGTTAGTAAATATAATAGCAAGGAATACTATCATAAGTACTGTACTACCCAGGAACATCCGAATGGTGAATCCTGAGAACCCATTAAGGGCTTGTGCAATTGTTAATTTTCTCTTCGCCGTCATACAATTCCTCCAATCTCGACCGATGTGACTTATTCGACACTATTATGCATTTACTAGTATAAAATAAACCCCCACAAAAGTGGGGGTTTTCACAATTTTTTCGATATTAAATTGCGCTTAATTCAATGCTTCTGCCATGTGATATACACGGGTTGCATTGATCTGTAATTGCTTGCGACTGATAGCTCCACTTCTTAGTCCCGCCATGATCTTATCATAATCACTCTGACAGCCTGGCATGAACAGGTCGCCACCTGCCTTAACCACTTCATCAGCGCGGGCTCCGCGGTGCTTATTCTCAGCACCGGATGAGAGCATATCGATTACCCAATCCGTCATTACGATACCCTTGAATCCGTACTCATCCCTAAGGATATCCTCGATGAGGCCCCTATGTTCTGAAGTGTGGGTGCCGTTGAGCAGATTGTAGGAAGTCATGACAGCCTTAGGCTGTGATAGCTTCACACAGATACCAAAGCCCTTCAGGTATATCTCCCTCATGGCACGCTCTGACACATTAGAGTTGCTATTGTATCTATTAGTCTCAGCATTGTTAGCTGCATAATGCTTGATAGTGGTGCCACAGCCCTTATGCTGCTGCACTCCCTCAGTAATGGCTGCTGCCATAAGTCCTGCCACTACAGGGTCCTCTGAATAGTACTCGAAGTTACGACCGCAGAGGATACTTCTATGTATATTGAGAGCTGGTGCCAGCCATAGCTGTACCTTGAATCTCTCCATCTCATCACCTACTATATCACCGTAGCTCTTAGCCAGGTCACAGTTGAAGGACTGGGCGATGGCAGTTCCGATAGGGATAGCTGTTGCATACTGTTCCTTCACCTGGGCTCCCTCAGGAAGCTTAGGTGTAAGAGCATCCATAGCCTGGCGCTCCTCATCATCCAATAGGTCTAACATGCTCTTAGGCATGCCAGCACTTAATCCATGGACTCCTGTCTCATCCTCATAATATTCCTTATTAAGACGTAGTCCTGCAGGTCCATCAGCCATAACCATACTCTTAATGCCCTTGCGGTTACACTTAGTTGTGGTTTCACCGGCTGCACCTGCCACCGAGAAGGATGCATTACCAATTACGCTTCCCTCCCCTGAATCAGGGTCGAATGCCCCTATATTCATATATACCAGCTCCTCATCGGATAGCTGGCTGATAACAGGGTCCACGGTGTAATCCACATCATGAGCCACTGTTACGGTGGCTATATCACTAGCTGCCAGGTTAATTACCTGAAGCCCTGACTGTACTGCTCTAGGCTTCCTTGCATTGTTAGGCGCATAATCCTTGAATCCTGGTGTGCCCAGACAGTTCCTGGTCTGAAGGGTAGTCACATCACCATCCAGTGACACTACTGCAGTAGCTCTTACATTACGGCTGCTGTTACCCACATAGATGATGTAATCTCCCTTTTCTAATATATATGAAGCAGTACTCTCATCATATGAGGCCATATCCCTCAGCGAGAAAGTTACGCTAACCGAAGCTTCCTCTCCTGCTGCAATCTCACTGGTCTTGCCAAAGCCTGCCAAGTCCTTAGCTGGCTTATCAAGCTTACCTGCTGGTGCTGATACATACACCTGAACTACTTCCTTACCTGACATGGCGCCAGTGTTCTTAACTGTAGTCTCCACTGTGATAGCATCTGAATTATTCGTAACTTTTACAGCTGTTATATCGAAATCAGTGTAGCTCTTACCATATCCAAATGGGAACATAGGCTCAATATCTGCTGTGTCGAAATATCTGTAGCCTACATAGATTCCCTCATTATAATTCACATCATCATGGCCGCCGAAGTCACCTATCTTGCAATACTCTGTGGCCTTGGTCCATGTGGTGGCAAGCTTGCCTGATGGGTTCATCTTGCCAAGAAGGATGTCCGCTAACACATTGCCTGTAACCACCCCTAGCTGAGATAACAATAGGATATTCTCTACCTCAAGAACTGGTGTGAGATCTACTGGACCTCCCACATTAAGCACCAGCATGAACTTATCAAACTGCTTGTTAAGTAATAGGATGTCGCGCACCTCAGCATCAGTCAGGAGTACGTCGCCTTTCTCCACCTTGCGGTCATTACCCTCTCCAGAATTCCTAGCAAGCACATAGATAGCTGCGTCACCAGTGGCATCTATCTTAAGGTCGTGCTCTGGCTCAGGCTCTACCAATCCCATAGCAAATACTATTGCTGGCACATGCAATTCCTTAGACTTAGCCTTAATTCCTTCCACGAATACCTGATGATTAGCCTCAAGTATCTTGTCGAAATCATCAAGCCATGATTTGGAAGTTAGGGTAAAACCTGCCTCCTCCAAGCCTTGCTCAACACCTACTGCGAATCGGCTGTTGACCTCGCCTGATCCTGTGCCTCCCTTAACTGAATGTCTTACACCATTACCATAAGCTGCAAGCTTGCATGGCTTGTCTAATGGAAATGTGTTGTTAT
>JAILNO010000212.1 GCA_024691465.1 Pseudobutyrivibrio sp.
GTCTCAGATATCTCAGAGAGATAGTCCAGTATCAAGTCCTCAGGCTTCTTGCGGGAGTTGTCCTTCTCCTTGGAGCCCTGGATAGAGCCGAAACCGCTGCGCTCGATTAGGATGACACGGTACTGGTCCCCGTCTGGTCCCACTTCCTTAGCGAGAAATGGCATGGTCTCAGCAATCTCCACCACGCCCTTATCCTTGGCTGCTGCACCATAGAAGCTTGAGAAATTCATGGAGTCCCCAGGGTTCACTAAGGCATCTATGAGCTTCTTCTTGTACTGCTCCTTAAGATACTCCTCAGTGCCATACAGGAGATATAGGTTCTGAAATTTGCCGCTTGCTATATCCTCGTCGATTCGTCGCATATATGATAAAATTCCCTTTCAATCTGTAATTCAATCTTTCACTATTCTATCACACAATCTTCAAAGATACATTGTAAGATAATAGACACCTAAAGAAAATGTATTAATAACTCAGAACCCAGTCGATAGGAGGATTCAATGGATAGCCGTGAAGATTTAATTAAGGGACTAAGCCAAGCTATGAGTGGCAACAAAGAAGACGAACTTGGTCGTCAATTTTTCGCAGATACTAACACACTTAAGACAGGTGCAGCTGGTGGAAATGTGGAAGTAAGTGTCCTGGTTTCAAAGGCAGAGTTCGGAAGAATTGCCAGCGGTGTTGCTAAGTATCATATTACAGATAGACGTGGTATCGAGGACGGTAATGATATCACCTTTAATGAAGTGGAAGCTGACGGCTTCACTCAGACCGGTCACAAGCTTACCAAGCGAGTGCTGGACATCAAATCCTATCTCCAAATTAATGGTCTTAAAGAAGGATTCTATATCGTATCATTCTAATGAATGTATGTGCTACTTGAGGCGTTTGCTTCAGGTAACTTACTATAAAAAGGACTCTGGTACCTTCCTGTTTAGTTGGATCCCAGAGTCCTTATTTATTATATCTTGTCATATGTCTCAGAGAAAATATCCCTGGCCACTATATACACATCAGAAGTATCTGTTGCAGAGGCTGCCATGTAATCACCTGGCTTGCCCAGGTAGTAGTGCTCAGGGTCCCATCTGGTGAATATCTTAGTGCGATGATTAAGCTCCTTGGCATATATCTCGCTGCTTCCTATGGATACACAGCTGTGTGCGTGAGGAAGTAACTCCTTGCTCTTGCCATCCTCAGCATTCTTAATAGTAGGACTGTACTGTCCTGGATATACATACTCCTCATCCACAGGCTTGTACTTGGTGATGAAGGAATCCCATGTCATAGGATAAATCTCGCCCTTGATACCGATGGCGATGACTGTGTCCTCCAGTACCTCCATCTCCACATCACCCTCTAAGGTACGAACGATGCAATTGGTGTGAGGCTCTACCACATCAGAGGCCTTGACATAGCCCACGTGTAAGAACTTCTTGCGGTACTTATCCATGGAATCGATATCCGCCTGATACCTGTCAGCGTAGATGATCTCATTGTCCTGGAAGTATTCCTTCATCCTGGTTCTGAAGAACTGCTGAATGGTAGGTGGAGTGTAATCCAGCTCATTCTTCTCTAAGAGCTTGCGTCGGATGGAACCACCGGCCTTAATCAGATGGCCGCCACCATCGCCCACTCCAGCGCAGATATAGCTAGCCAGCTCATCTGCCTTGACCTCCTTGACGCAGCTGCGGACCGATATCTTAATACCGCCCTCATGGATGGAATACACCAGACAGCAATCCACATCCTCCACCTCAAGGAACATATCTGAAATGATACCAAGGACATTAGGGTCACATGGATCAGTCTTAACAATAGAGTAATGATTATCTCGATAGTACTCTGAACCAAGCAGTGCAATACCTGCAATCCTAAGCTCCTCCTGGGAGATGTTAGAATTCTTGAATTTGGTAATGTCGGAGATCCTGTACTTAATCTCGTCTCGCATATCCATGTCCAGAGGATGGTGCAACTCACTGAAGTTGTTACTGTCAGTCATGAGTCCATAGTATAGCGCTGTACCTAGATCCAAGTCTTTATTAATATCATAATCCTCAGTCCTGAGCATGTCCCACACTACTGTGGCACAGCTGGCCTGATACGAGCGCACCTCTGCAAGAGCTGGCAGGGCACTGGATATCTGGTGATGATCGATGATGGCTATCTCCTTAGCCTCGAACTTCTGGATATTGCCCTCACCATACTGGCTATCCACTGTAATCAGTAGATCTGGCAACTCATCCCTGCCCAGGCCGCAGAGCTCATTGAGCTGCTCCTGATACCTGACGAAGTGCATGTGAATATTAAGATCTGATACCATGAGCTTGAGATTACTCTTAGATATCTCGAAATTGCCTCCGTATACCAGCCTGACATTCTTACCATGACTCTTAAGGTACTTAAATACCGCATATCCTGAAGCTATAGCATCAGCATCGGGATTGTTATGGCACTGAACTATTATATTCTCGTAATTTAATAACTGTGATAATCTCATATCCATAATTATATATATTCGAGTATAAAATATAAAGCTAATTCTCCTCACCTATGTTATAATTTGTAATATAATTGTTTTTCGTTTGAGAAAGACCGGGGATTATATGATAAATGTAGATAGCATTGGTAATATTACTTTTAATCTAGCTGCACTCATCATTAGTTTTACTTGCATCATATATTCCGTAATGATGCGGAACAAGTCATCGGTAAGGAACAAGATTTTCCTTACTCTGGTTTTCATTGTCATGATTGACGCCTTCACTGGGCTATTCGCTGAGTTCGTGGGCTTCATCCATGTATCTAACGAGCTTAAGATCATCCTATATCACTGCAGTCACTTCACATACTTCTTCACTCACTTTGCAACTGCTCCATTTCTGGCTTTATATATAATTATATTCTGTGGCGTCTCCTTCAGATTCAGCAAGAGAGCCCGACTTATGCTTGTCTCTCCATTTATATTAATGGAGATATTAGTTCTGCTTAATCCATTTCTTCATATCGTATATACAGTAGATGAGAATATGGTGTTCCACCGCGGTATCGGCGTGTACTTAGCCTATTTCATAAGCGCCTTCTATCTGCTATTTTCCATAGTCGCACTAGTATTATATTGGAATGTGTTCAACAAGCTGAAAAAGTACGCTATTAGTTACTTTTTATTCTTAGTCATAGCTGGTACAGTCATCCAGATGTTCTTCATCGAGATCCGCTGCGAGCTCATGTGCCATGCCATCGGTCTGATTGGTATCATGATCATCTTCGAAAATGACGATGACCGCTACGACCTCACCACAGGTGCTTACAATCGCGCCTCTTTCCTAAGGGACATGAAGATATACTTCAAGTACGATAGGGATTTCTACGGAATATGTATCCGCATACAGAATGCTGATTTATATAGGAAGATTACCGGTTACGAAGAGTACGAGCGTATCCTTTATAATATCGCCATCTTCCTTAAGAGCGTCAGCCCTAACTATGACATATACAAGACCAGCGCTGATTGTTTCTTCCTAATCTGTCCTGATATCGAGCATGCCAACGCCAGCCAGCTGTCGGAGAAGATATTCGACAGATTCTCTAAGGAATGGATACATGACGGTGGAAGCTTCATGCTGAAGGCCCTCATAATCGAGGTACTTATGCCTGAGCAAATATCTAATCTGGACTACCTGCTACTCCTATCTGACTCTAGCATCACCACTGAGTCAGACAGGGTCTACTACAAAATAGACGATCTGGATTTCCTATTTAGAAAGGCCGACATCCAGAAGGCCATGAAGAATGGCATCGCCGATGGCAAGTTCGAGGTATGCTACCGCCCTATCTACCAGAAGGAAGGTCTTATCATATGTGGCGCCGAGTCTGTTCTTAAATTCTACGATGATGAGTTGGGCGAAGTATCCCAGGAGGAGTTCCTTCCTATAGCTTCTGAGTCAGGCATCATATCACAGTTGGGCTGGTTCAATATAGAAGAAGTATTCTATTTCCTAGGTGGTGGTATCACTGAGGAGATGGGACTGGAGTTCGTGTGCATCAATCTGTCATCACGCCAGTTCATCGAGTCTGGATTCACTGAGAAGGTTAAGTATTATCTGAAGAAATACGGAGTGGATGCCCACAGGATAGGCTTCAACCTGTCTGAAGCGGCTGCCTCTGAGAATAAGAATGTGCTAGAGTCTATCTTAGAGGACTTGGCCACCATCGGTGTGAAGTTCTTCATGAGCGACTACGGCAAGGAATTATTTAGTATGCGTGCGGTGCTTCCGTCACTTTTTACAGGCGCCAGAATCAAGGCAAGCCTGATTCTTGATGCCCACACCAATCCTCAGAACAAGATCATCATCGACAACCGTATCAATATCATCAGCCAGATGGGCAAGACTCTCCTAATAGATGGGGTGGACAATTCTGAGATTATGAAATTCGTGGAGACCCTGGATGCCAACTACTATCAGGGCAACTACTTCTCTACCGCCACTAGTAAGAATGAGTTCATCGGTATCCTGAGGGCTACAGAGCTGGCCCGCATGGAGGAGCGTAGAGCTAAGGCTGCCAATGAGGCCAAGAGTAGCTTCCTTGCCAATATGTCCCATGAAATCAGGACCCCTATCAATGCGGTCCTTGGTATGAACGAGGTAATACTTAGGGAGTGCAAGGATGAGAATATATTAGGCTATGCCAAGAATATCGAGGGTGCAGGCCGTACCCTCCTGTCTCTAATCAACGATATATTAGACTTCTCTAAGATTGAGTCAGGCAGTATGGAGATTAGTGAGTCAGAGTACGAGCTTTCATCACTTTTAAACGACATCTACAATATGGTTCATATCAAAGCTGAGCAGAAGTCCCTTCAGCTGGATTTCACCGTGGAGAACACCCTGCCTAACATCCTCTACGGCGATGAGATGCGCATGCGCCAGGTGATTGTGAACCTGCTTAACAATGCTGTGAAATATACTCTTGAGGGTAGCGTATCCCTGACACTCACTGGTATCAAGAAAAGTGACGAGAAAATCGACCTGGTCATCAGCATCAGCGATACGGGTATCGGCATCAAGGAAGAGGATATGGATAGCCTCTTCGACAAGTTCAAGCGCTTAGAGATTGATAAGAACAAGACTGTGGAAGGCAGTGGCTTGGGCCTGGCCATCACCCACTCACTGGTGAAGCTTATGCATGGAGGCATCGATGTAGAGTCCGTCTATGGCGAGGGTTCCACCTTCACTGTGGTGGTTCCACAGAGGATTATGTCCGACGTGATAATAGGCGATTTCAAGTCCCGTATCAGCAAGGCCGCCAAGGAACACACTACCTACAAGGAGATGTTCGTAGCCCCTAGAGCACAGCTGCTTGTGGTGGACGACACACCTATGAATCACGTGGTTATCAAGGAGCTCCTTAAGCATACCAAGATACATATAGAATCAGCCAAGAGCGGTAAAGAGTGCCTAGAGTTACAGCATAATAAGAAGTACGACATCATATTCCTAGACTACCGCATGCCTGAGATGAATGGCGTAGAGACCCTGATTAAGATGAGGGAGGATCTAGACTCCCCTAACAGAGGCACCCCTGTCATCGTCCTTACAGCCAATGCCATCTACGGCGCAAGAGAGTCCTTCCTCAAGGAGGGATTCGATGATTACCTTACCAAGCCTATTGATTCCGAGAAGCTTGAGAAGACCATCCTGCACTTCCTGCCTCCATCTAAGGTCCAGGTGAGCAATACAGTAGACGAGCCTGAGCCTGAGGATAGGACCGATGACAATTGGATGGAGCAGCTTGATATTGTAAAAAGGGACGAGGGCCTTAAGAACTGCGGCAATGCCGAGAGCTACTTAAGCATCATCCAGGTATACTACAAGTCCGTCCCTACCAATAAGCACAACATAGAGGAGGCCTACGAAAGCGAGGACTACGACAATTACACCAGCTACGTCCACTCCCTCAAGAGTACCTCCCGCACCATAGGAGCTATGGAGCTATCCGCCCTTGCCAAGAAGCTTGAGGATGCAGGCAATAGTAAGGATATAGACTTCATCAGGGACAACACTGCTAAGCTGCTTGAGCTCTACTCTTCCGTAGAGTACGAGCTGTCTAAGATTCCTGCTATTACAGGTAAAAGTGATGATAATATGGAAGCATCTAAGGAAGTCATAAGTGATGAGTCACTTTTAGATGCATACAATAGCATATTAGAAACCTGCGCCAACATGGATTACGACACACTCTCATTCATACTGAAGTCAGTAAGTGAGTATAGCCTTCCGCCAGAAGATAGTGATATAATAAGGAATATAGGTGAAATGGCTTACAAGTTGGACTGGGATGGAATTACTGAAACTATCAACCGTCGCTTAACAAAGGAGAATTAACCCATGAATGGAAAGAAGATTCTACTTGTTAGTTCAGCAGATACTTTCATGGTCAATGCTATTAAAGACAATCTCAAATCTGCCGGATTCACTGTAGAGAAAGCCAAGTACACCACATCAGATATTAATTCTAAGGTAGAGGGTAGCATACTGATTATTCTCTATACCGATCCAGATATTGAAACTCATGACGATGTCTTCGTCTATCTGAAGGACCTATGTCTTGAGCAGAATCAGCGTATGATTATCATCGGCGAGACCGATGCCTTTGATTTCGCTCACAAGTTCATACCTAAGGAGGATATTACCTACGAGATTCGCAGGCCTCTTGATATGGGCGACTTAACCGAGAAGGTCCTACTAGTTACCAGCGATGAATACGAGCAGCGCCGCAGGAAGAGTATCCTCATAATCGATGATGATCCTACCTTCCTACAGATGATGCGCGAGATGCTCAGAGTTAAATACAGAGTAGGTATGGCCAATTCAGGAGCCCAGGCCATCTCTTGGCTAGCCAGCAACAATGCTGACTTGATACTCCTAGATTACGATATGCCCGTACTTAACGGTCCTAAGGTACTTGAGATGCTCAAGAGTGAACCTTCCTCTGCCTCTATACCTGTAATGTTCCTTACAGGCAAGAATGACAGGGATGCAGTCACCAGCGTAATCTCTCTGAAGCCAGTTGATTACCTCCTTAAGTCCATCAGCAAACCTAAGTTACTTGCCACTTTAGACAAGTTCTTTAAGACGCGAGGCTAATGCCTATGTATATTATGGAAATCAACGCTATGGGTGGCACTACCTTTAGGATAGCGGCCACCATAGTCAGTCTTACATGTGTTTTTTATACGATTCTTATTCAGCGAAGGCACAGTCAACGAAGCCGTCTATTTTTGATGCTTCTTTCCATAGTTCTAGTGGATTCCATCACAGGAATCATCGCCTATAAGACCTTCACATCATCCCTGCCTTACGAGTTCAGGTTCGTAGTCTGCTACTGCTGCAGGATGATATATTTCGCCACCCATTTCGCACTGCTCTACATATTCTCCCTCTACATAATTCATATGTGCAATCTGGTGTACAAGTTCGACCGCAATATCCAGAAATACCTGGCTATTCCTATTGCTATCATCGAGGCACTGCTTTTAAGTAATCCCTTCACCCACCTATTCTTCAAAGTGGACAAGGACATAGTCTTCACCAGAGAGATAGGCATATACATCGCCTACTTCATAGGTGGACTGTACTTCCTGCTGTGCTTCTACATACTTGCCAAGTACTGGCACACCATCAATCATCATAAGAAGATTGCCATGTTCTACTTCGTGTCCCTGGCAGTCCTGGGTATCATAATACAGATGATCTACCCTCACATCACCTGCGAGCTCCTATGCGAATCCATCGGACTCATGGGCCTTATGATTATGATCGAGAAAGAGGACGACAAGCTGGACAGTACTACCAACGCCTACAATCGTTCCACCTTTATCTACGACCTGAATGGTCTCCTTAAGATGAAGGTGCCATTCCAGATCATATGTATCCGTATCGACAATTCAGGAACCTATCGCAGGATTACAGGATACGAAAATTTCGACCACATACTCTCGGAGATTAGTGACTTTCTCATTAATCTGGCTGGAGATTACAATGTATATAAGATTGGCGATGCCAATTTCTTCATACTGCTACCTATGGTCTCTGACCTGGATGTAAAAAATTACGCCGATGCCATAGAAGAGAGGTTCAACGTAGGTTTTACCTCCGAGAACAGCACCACCATCATAGTGGAAACCATACTGTGTGCCAAGTCACCAGAGCAGTTCACCACTGCCGATGACATCTCACTCCTAGCCGATGCCCCTATGGAAAACGATGACAACAGGAGGACCTTCTTCTACGATGAGCTAGACTTCCTGATTAACAATATTGCCATCGAGAAAGCTATTTCCATCGGTCTATCCACTAACAACTTCAGCGTCAATTATCAGCCTATATATGATATGAGATACGGTAGAATCAAGGCTATGCAGGCACTCCTCAAGCTCAATGACCCTAAATTAGGCGATATCAATTTCAGCGAATTCATGCCTATAGCAGAGCGTGCTGGACTGGCCGATACTCTCGAGGAGAAGATGATAGAGTCAATCTTCAGATTCGCAGGTACGGAGCTTGCTTCAGCCAATGTGCATCCAGACTTCATATTGATACACCTCATGTCCATCAACTTCTCTAATAAGAATCTGGTGGAGACCATCATGGGACTTAAGTACAAGTACAATATAGACCCATCTCTCATAGTGTTTGATATAGACGATACCATCCTTAATCTAGGCCACGAGAATCTGTCATACGTATTAAATGAGCTATATGATGAGGGCTTCGGCCTGTTCTTAGGAAATTACGACCTGTCTAACTTAGGTCAGAATGAAGATGTATTAAATAAGTTCAGAGGCGTGGTGCTGACAGCCTGGAAGTTCCTAGACAGGCGCTACATTAGCCACGGCAATGTGGTCCTTAAGACCAGAGCTGAGATGCTTAATGAACTTAAGAAGGAAGTATTAATCACTGGTGTGGATTACGCTTCCGCATACGAAGTTACCAAGAATACCAGAGCCTCTTATATCTCAGGCAAGTACATGGCCGAACCTCTTTCCAGGGAAGAAATAATAGCTCGATTTAAAAATATGGACATAGTAAAAGGCATCTAGTATTTCTAGATGCCTTTAATTTATTCTGTCTCTACGAGAGCGCCTGTTCTGTAGGCCTCCAGTAGTTCTTCTAATTCTTTGATATTCTGCTTAAGTGCTATTCCGTTGTCAGTGTCGGCCACAGTCTTGCGCCTGTCCACATGCTGGACTAGTACCGTATCGGAATGGATATCACTACCTGTCTCCACTGCTTTCTCCACCGATTCAAATGGCTCGTGGGCTGCCAGCAGGAATCCGTAGGAATTGTAGGTTAGAGTGTAACCTGCGATACCTGTCTTAGGCTGATATGCCTTAGAGAATCCACCGTCGATTACTATCAGTCTGCCGCCGCACTTGATAGGCAACTCACCCTTCTTAGCCTCCACTGGCACATGGCCGTTGATTATGTGGCTCTCTGGGCTATTAAGACCGAACTCATTGAGTATCATGGTGACTGTCTCATCCTTATCATACCAAGTATAGTAAGGGTTCTTCCTCTCCACATGGGTCTCCTTGTCAGCGATGAAGTATCGCTCGAAGGTAGCCATCTTGTCCTTGCCAAACACTGGTGAGTTAGCATGGCACCAGGTGTACCACAGCATATCCATGCCCTTCTTCTTCTCCTCAGGGTCGATGGCATAGTAGCCCTTCCTAAGCAGCTGCTCTAGGGCATCGTACAGGGCTCTGCCCTTATACTTGTGGCCGTACAGCTCCACTTCCTTGAACTGGCCATTGTCATCCAGTGGCACGCATCCATGGAACAGCAGATTATTATTGTAGGTCTTATACAGTCCGCCCTTGCGATACAGGAATCTCACATGCTCCTGAAGCTTGTCGCAATTAATGAAGCAGGTGCGTAACTTTTCCATGACCTCGGACTCTTCCTTGGAAAGGGCATATGGGTCCTTAGGGTCCACTGTAGGGAAGTTCTTATCAAGGAGCTCATACTCCCTTCCATCCACAGTAACCACGCCCCTGGTCAGGTCCATCTTATCTAAGAGTAGCCTGTCTTCCATGTGGAACTCAGGATGCTCCTTAATGAGCTGTCCCTCAATCTTGAACTGGATGATGGCGATGGCCTTGTGCATCTTCCTGTCTATCTCAGCATTGGCGATATCGTACTCGCCCTCGCGATAGTGCAGCTCGAACTGCTGGCATGGGTCCTCCTTGTAGGTGTCCATGGCGAACTTAAATAGTGGTAACAGATTGATGCCGTATCCATCCTCCAGGATGTCTAGATTGCCATATCTAGCCGAGAATCTAAGGACTGTAGCGATACAGCCCAATTGACCTGTGGCAGCTCCCATCCACACCACATCGTGATTGCCCCACTGGATATCCACACTGTGATACTTCATAAGTATATCCATGCAGATATGTGGGCCTGGACCTCTGTCGTAGATATCACCCACGATATGCAGGTGGTCCACTACGAACCTACTGATTACATTGGACAAAGCTACGATTAATTCAGGCGCCTTGCCAATCCTGATAACTGTGCGGATAATCTCGTCGAAATAAGCCTCCTGATCACTATGATCCCTGCGACCTGTAATCAACTCCTCAATTACATAGGCAAAATCCTTAGGCAGAGCCTTACGAACCTTAGATCTGGTGTACTTGCTGGCTGCGGCCTTGCACACCTGAATCAGACGATTGATCATGACCACATACCAATCGTCCATAGCGGTTCCCCATTCTGACTCTTTCACCATCCTGATCCGCTCCTCAGGATAGTAGATAAGTGTTGCTAAGTCTCGTTTCTCCTTTTCCGAGAGCATGTTTCCAAACTCTTCGTCGATCTTACGCTTGACTGCTCCAGAGCCATTCTTAAGCACATGAGCGAACTGCTCATGCTCCCCATGAATGTCAGATAGAAAGTGCTCAGTGCCCTTAGGCAAGCTCAGAATAGACTGAAGGTTGATAATCTCCGTAGCTGTAGAAGCTACATTTGGAAACTGCTTCGATAATATCCTAAGATATTGCTTTTCCATTTCTTTCTTCTGCATTACTTCTCCTTAAATGCCTTACCACTGGATGGTATCAACCACCTCTTTCAGTGTCCTGGCTGATTCTTGAAGTGCCTTAATCTCCTCCTCATCAAGAGATATAGGTACCTTAGTCTCAAGACCATCTGCTCCTACTACAGCTGGCATTGAGAGGCATACGCCATCTATATCATACTCACCGTGCATCATAGATGATACTGGCAAGATTGATTTCTCATCGCGAATGATTACTTCGCATATACGACGTACAGCTACGGCTACACCATAGTATGTAGCGTGCTTTCTCTTAATAATCTCATAAGCTGCATTCTTAACTCTATCAGCGATAGCCTTCTCAGATGCCTCGTGATTGAAGTGACCACGCATCTCGCAGAAGTCATTGACAGGAATACCAGATACATTAGCACTGGAGAATGCTGCTATCTCGCTATCACCGTGCTCGCCGATGATGAATGCATGTACTGAACGGCTATCGATACCCAGATGCTCACCTAGCTCTGTCTTAAGACGAGCTGAATCAAGTACTGTACCTGAACCGATTACTCTATTCTCTGGAAGTCCTGACAGCTTAAGTGCTGCAAGGGTAAGTACATCCACTGGGTTAGCTACTATTAAGAGGATTCCGCCGAAGTCTCTCTTAGCTATCTCTGGAATGATGGACTTGAATATACCTACATTCTTATGAACCAGGTCTAGTCTAGTCTCACCTGGCTTCTGGCCTGCACCTGCTGTAACTACGCAGATAGCTGCATCAGCCACATCATCATAATCACCTGCATAGATCTTGATAGGCTTAGTAAATGGAGCACCATGGGAGATATCCATAGCCTCGCCCTCAGCCTTCTCATGGTCAGCATCTATGAGTACCATCTCAGAGAACAGACCGCTCTGAGAGAGAGCAAATGCTGTAGCAGAACCTACGAATCCTGCACCAATTATCGCAACTTTTCTGTGATTAACCTCTACTGCCATACGCACCTCCTAACTTACTGTTACGAAATGCCAGTAAGCTATTGCTCACTGACATTCCTTTAAATACTAGTTACTTTTACTTAAGGGCCTCTACCAATTCCTTCATCTGAGCCTCTGAATCAGGGCTGAGAGTAGACTTGATAGTAACCACTGGCTCTACACACTCGATATTTTTAAATCCTTCTACTATAGCCTTCATGCACTTAGCTGCCATAGGACCCCAAGTACCATTCTCAACGAAAGCGACCTTGCGATTCTGGAAAGCCTTAGCCTTGAGGTGATGTAGGAAGTCCTCCATAGGTGGGAATACTCCTCCATCATAAGTAGCTGCACAGCATACCATCTTATCAAAATAGAATGCTCTAGCTACTGCCTCTGACATGTTCTCTCTGGTAAGATCTATGAGCATGTTCTTAACACCTGCTGCATCAAGCATCTCCTGAAGCTTCCTAGCAGCCTTAAGTGTATTGCCGTGGATAGAAGCACATGTGATAAGCACGCCCTCCTCCTCTGGCTTGTAGCTGCTCCATGTATCGTAGAGACCGATATAATACTCAAGATTCTCTGTAAGGATTGGACCATGTAGTGGGCAGATAGTCTTAATATCAAGAGCGGCTGCCTTTTTCAACAATCCCTGTACAGATGCACCATACTTACCCACAATATTGAGATAATATCTACGTGCCTCGTCGATCCATGGCTCATCACAATCGAGAGCGCCGAACTTGCCGAAGCCATCTGCCGTGAAGAGTACCTTCTCTGTAGACTCATACTCAACCATAACCTCTGGCCAGTGAACCATAGGTGCCATAACGAATGTAAGGGTATGGCTACCAAGCTCTAGGGTATCGTTCTCTTTTACCACGAGCTTGCGTGACTCAAACAGGCTGGCATCCATGAACTGTCCCATCATAGGGAAAGTCTTAGCATTACCAACTACTGTCACCTCAGGATACTTCTCAAGGAACACCTTGATAGAACCAGCATGATCAGGCTCCATATGTGAAACTACTAAGTAGTTAGGCTTGCGTCCTGCCAGGGCCTCCTCTAAGTTCTTAAGCCACTGGTCTGTGACCCTAGGATCTGCTGTATCCATAACAGCGATCTGCTCATCTATAATCACATAGGAATTATATGAAACTCCGTTAGGAATTGGATACTGGCTCTCGAAGAGATCAAGAGTCTTGTCATCGCATCCAATGTATTTGATAGAATCTGAAATTATAATAGACATTTGTATTCCCTCCTTGTCTCTTATATCTTAACAAATCAGGCTTGTATACACTAGCTTATAATTGTGAACAATCCTGCAATTAATTAAATATGTTAGTTGATGCTAACCTAGGGCATAGGGATTTACTTTTTTTATTTTTCCTATGTCTTCTTTCTTCTACTTTGCTTGATTCAGGCATAGGGATTTCTCTTTTTCTTTTTTCCTATGTCTTCTTTCTTCTACTTGGCTTGATTTAGACATAGGGATTTGCTTTTTTTATTTTTCCTATGTCTTCTTTCTTCTACTTGACTTGATTCAGACATAGGGATTTACTTTTTTTATTTTTCCTATGTCTTCTTTCTTTTACTTGGCTTGATTCAGGCATAGGGATTCTTTTTTGCAATAAAAAAGGACCTTGGTAATCCAAGGTCCTGGTAATCAAGAATTTATTTCGAGAGTCTTTCCACAATCTTATCAAGTGTCTCGCGTGGAACTGTGCCATCGCGATATAGCTGATTGATTGTGCTGTCGCTTCCAAGTAAAGCTGTGGCATCCAGCCAAGTGCCCTTCTGAAACTCCTCGTCAAATACAGCAAATATTTTTCGATTTTGTAAAAGCTCTGAAAGCGGGTATTCTCTGTAATCCATAATCAATTAATCAAAAATCTAGATTAGACTCTTGATAAATACTCTCCTGTTCTTGTATCAATCTTGATTGTCTCACCGTTCTCAACGAAAAGTGGAACATATACAACTGCGCCTGTCTCAACTGTAGCTGGCTTAGTAGCACCTGTAGCTGTGTCGCCCTTGAAACCTGGCTCTGTATCTGTAATCTGAAGCTCTACGAACATAGGTGGCTCAACTGAGAAGATTGAACCATTGTGTGAAAGCATCTTAACGATCTCATTCTCTTTAACGAACTTGAGAGCATCACCAATCTGATCTGATGTAAGAGCAACCTGATCATATGTCTCAACATCCATGAAGTTGTAAAGCTCACCATCATTGTAAAGGTACTGCATATCCTTACGATCGATACGTGCTGCTGGGAACTTCTCTGTAGGTCTGAAAGAAGTCTCTGTAACACCACCGTTCTTAATATTCTTAAGCTTAGTACGAACGAAAGCTGCACCCTTACCTGGCTTTACGTGCTGAAATTCAATAACCTGATAAACCTGATTGTCCATCTCGATAGTCATACCGTTTCTGAAATCACCGGCTGTAATCATTATAAAATCCTCCTTAAATAGCCA